>NZ_JBJHAE010000001.1:0-519150 GCF_054050895.1 Blastococcus sp. SYSU DS0669
GGGGGCGGGCCGGTGGCGGCCCGCCCCCGCCGCGGCCGGGTCAGCCGTCGAGCTCGGTGAGGAGTCGCTGCATCTCGGCGATCTCGGCGTTCTGGCTGTCGCGGATGGACTGGGCCAGCGCGAGCGCCTCGGCGTTGCGGCCGTCCGCGGACTGCTCGGCTGCCATCTCCACCGCGCCCTGGTGGTGGACGATCATGCCGGACAGGAAGAGACGGTCGAACTCAGCGCCGGTGGCGGACATCAGCGCGTGCATGTCGTCCGCCGACATCATCCCGCCCTCGCCGTGGTGCATGCCGCCGTCGCCGTGGTCCATGCCGTCCATGCCGTCGTCCATGTGCCCGCCGTCGGCGTCCCAGTCCTGCAGCCAGCCGGTCATCGTCTGGATCTCGGGGTCCTGCGCGGCCTGGATGCGGGCGGCTAGGTCGAGCACGCGGGGGTCGGCGGCGCGCCCTTCGGCCAGCTCGGCCATGGCGATGGCCTGCCGGTGGTGGGGGATCATGCCCTGGGCGAAGGCGACGTCGGCGTCGTTGAACTCGGCCTGCGCGGCCGAGGAGCCGGCCGAGGAGGCGCTGCCGTTCATCATCGAGCCGTGCCCGGGAGCGCCGGTGTCGTCGGCGCAGCCGGCGAGGACGAGTGCGCCGGTGAGCAGGGCGGCGGTGAGGCCGGTCAGGCGTGCGGTGGTGCGGGTCATGGTGGGTGTCTCCTGGAGCTGCGGATGTGGGCCGGTGGGCGTGCGCGTGCACCGCCGCCGGGCCAGCACGGTCGCTGGAGGCGGGGCGGTGGCGGCGGTCGGCCTAGATCCGCAGCAGGCAGAGGGCGTGCAGGTCCGGCGGGCGCAGTGGCGCGAGGGCGGCGGAGGCGTGCGTGCGCAGCCGCGCCCACGCCGCCGGCAGCAGCGTCAGCAGGCGGGGCAGCAGCAGGGCGAGCAGCACCGCCAGCCCGGCGGCGACCACCGCCAGGCACAGCGCCCACAGGTGCCCGCCCGCTCCGGCCGGCGCACTGCCGTGGTCGGCGGCGAGCAGGCCGACCGGCGGGGCCGCGGCGACCATCGCGGCGGCGCCCTGGATGCTGCCGTGCTCACCGGCGTGGGCGCTGCTGTGCGCCTCGAGGCCGGGGCTCACCGGGCCGGTGTGGAGGCCGCCCTCGAGCAGCCCGGCGGGGGCTGCCGCCACCGGAGCGGCGCCGTGACCGGCTGGGTGCTCGGTGCCGGCGGCGGTGCACTGCAGGCCGTGCATCGCGAAGACGGCGGCCAGCAGCAGCAGCGCTGTCCATCCTCGTGCCGCCATCTCCACCCCCTTCCTCGGGCGAGGCTACGACGCCCGCGATGGCCGGCCGCCGGGACGGTGCCCGGCGGCCGGACCCGGTCAGCGCCGGCCGGCGATGGTCGGCTCCGCGGCCGCCCCGGAGCGCCGGGCCGGGGCGGCCCGGCCGGCGGCGACCTCGGCGACGCTGGCCTCCGGGCGCAGGTCCAGCCGCCGCAGCAACTGGGCGTTGGAGGCCACCACCACGGTGGACAGGCTCATCAGCAGGGCGCCGACCTCCATCGGGAGGACGAACCCGATCGGGGCGAGCACCCCGGCGGCCAGCGGGACCGCGATCAGGTTGTAGCCGGCGCCGGCCCACAGGTTCTGCTGCATCTTGCGGTAACTGGCTCGTGACAGCCGGATCACCGACACCACCGCGCGCGGGTCGGAGGAGGCCAGGATGATCCCGGCGGAGCCGATCGCGACGTCGGTGCCGGCCCCGATCGCGATGCCCACGTCGGCGCGCGCCAGGCTCGGGGCGTCGTTCACGCCGTCGCCCACCATGGCGACCGCCCGGCCCTGCTGCTGCAGGGCGGCGACCTTCGCGGCCTTGTCCTCCGGGCGCACCCCGGCGAACACCTGGTCGATGCCCAGCTCGGTGGCCACCGCGCGGGCGACCGGCTCGGCGTCGCCGGTGATCATGACGACGTCGACGCCGAGCGCGTGCAGCGCGTCGACCGCATCCCGGGACTCCGGCCTGATCTCGTCGGCCAGGGCCAGCGCGCCGGCGACGTGCCCGTCGACGAGCACGTGCAGCACCGTCGCGCCGTCGGCGGCCCACGGCCGGGTGTCGGGCAGCGGGGTCAGGCCGTGCTCGGTCAGCAGGTTCGGGCCGCCGACGGCGACGGTGTGCCCGTCGACGGTGGCGGTGACCCCGACCGCGGCCGACGCGCGGAACTCCGCCGCCGGGGACACGGGCAGGTGCCGCTGCCGGGCGGCGGCGACGATCGCGCGGGCCAGCGGGTGCTCGCTGTCGGCCTCCGCCGCCGCGGCCAGCGCCAGCACCTCGTCCTCGGTCAGGCCGACCCCGGTGACGTGGGTGACCGCCGGCTCCCCCTTGGTCAGGGTGCCGGTCTTGTCGAAGAGCACGGTGTCGACGGTGCGCATCCGCTCCATCGCCCCGCGGTCCTTGACCAGCACGCCGCCCCGCGCGGCCCGCTCGGTGGAGATGGACACCACCAGGGGGATGGCCAGGCCCAGCGCGTGCGGGCACGCGATGACCAGCACCGTGATCACCCGGACCAGCGCGCTGTCCGGCGCGCCGTAGAGGCTCCACACGACAGCGGTGACCGCCGCGGCCCCGACGGCGAACCAGAACAGCCAGCCGGCCGCCCGGTCGGCCAGCAGCTGCGCGCGCGTGGTGGAGGACTGCGCATCTGCGACCAGCCGCTGGATGCCGGCCAGCGCGGTGTCCTCTCCCACCGCCGTGACCCGCACCCGGATCGCGGTGTCGGTGGCCACGGTGCCGGCCACCACGGTGTCCCCGACGCCGCGGCGGACCGGCTGGGACTCCCCGGTGATCATCGACTCGTCCACCTCGGCGGTGCCGTCGACGACGTCGCCGTCGGCCGGCACCCGCCCACCAGGACGGACGACCACCACGTCGCCGACGGCCAGCTCGGCCGGGGACACGGTGACCAGGTCGTCGCCGACGACCTTCTCCGCCTCGTCGGGCAGCAGCGCGGCGAGCGAGTCCAGTGCCGAGGAGGTCTGCGCCAGGGAGCGCATCTCCAGCCAGTGCCCCAGCAGCATGATGACGACGAGCAGCGCCAGCTCCCACCAGAAGTCCAGCTCGTGGGAGAGCACGCCCACCGTGGCACCCCAGGACGCGACGAACGCCACGGTGATGGCCATGCCGATGAGCAGCATCATCCCGGGCTTGCGGGCCCGGACCTCCCCGACCGCTCCGGTGAGGAACGGCCGGCCGCCCCAGACGTAGATGACCGTCCCGAGCACCGGGGACACCCACTCCCGGCCGGGGACGTCGGGCAGCGTGTAGCCGACGATGTCGGCGAACATGCCGCTGAGCAGGACCGTCGGCACCGCCAGCGCCAGCATGAGCCAGAACAGCCGGCGGAACATCGCCACGTGGTCAGCGCCGTGACCGCCATGCCCGGCGTGCCCCGCGTGGCCGTCGTGGTCTCCCTGCCCGGCGTGCCCCGCGTGCCCGCCGTGGGACGCGCCGTGGCCGTCGGGAGTGGAGCCGGCGGCGGCGCGCAACGGGTCCTCCACGTCCACGCGGTTGTCGCCGGCGGCGACCGGCAGTCCCTGTCCGTGCGTCGGCCCACCACCGTGGCCGTGGCCGTGGTGGTGGCCGGCCACTGTCGCCTTCGGCGCCGCCGCGTAGCCGTCCGGGCGGCTCGTCGCATCTGACATGACCTTCTCCTCTGCCTCGCACTCCTCCACCGACCGGCCGCCGGACCCCGCCGAAGAAGTGCGGGAGGCGGCTCGGGTGGCCTGCACCGCCACGAAGGTTATACCCCCCGGGGGTATTCCACCAGAGGTCCTGCCTCGGGAGTTCCCAGCCGACGGCGAGATGCGGGAAACCGGGCGCTGCGGGCCCTGCCAGCGCCCGATCCACCGTCTCTCGACCGGCCCCGCCACGCCCTCCGCAGGGCGTTTCCGGGCAGCGGAAGGTCTGCTTCGTCAACGTCCCGCCGTGTGTCTAGCGTCACAGCCGCTCAGTCTCCGCACCGGCGACAACGCCCCCACTGAATCGGAGCTCGACACACATGCGCCCCACCGCACGCACCGCCCGGAAGGGCCTCGCGGCCGGCTGCGGCCTCGCCGCCGCACTGGCCGTCTCCCTCGCCGCCCCGGCCCACGCGGCCCCGCCGTCCGAGCCCACCGTCGTGAGCGACCTCGCCTACGGCCCGGCGTCCCCGGGCAACCTGCTGGACCTGCACCTCCCGGACGCCCGCGGGAGGGGCGGCCTGCCGCTGGTCATCTGGCACTCGGGCTCCGCGTGGTTCAGCAACGACGTCAAGACCGGCGAGCAGGCGCTCGACGTCGTCGAGGAGTTCACCGGCCGCGGGTACGCCGTCGCGGCGATCAACGTGCGCTCCAGCTTCGACGCCCGCTTCCCGGCGCAGGGCCACGACGTCCGCGCCGCCGTCCGCTACCTGCGGGAGAACGCCGACCGGTACGGCCTCGACCCGGACCGCTTCGCCTTCATGGGCAACTCGTCGGGCGGCTGGTCGGCGGCGTTCGCGGCCACCACGAGCGACGTCCTGGAGCTGCCCGGCGAGACGGGCGTGGACGGGACCTCCAGCGCCGTCCAGGTGGCCGTGCCGTTCTTCCCACCGACGGACTTCCTGTCCATGGACGCCTTCGCGGCAGAGAACGACCTCCCGATGCAGGAGGGCATCTACCCCCACGACGCACCGGACTCCCCGGAGAGCCGGCTGATCGAGTGCCCCGGCGAGGTCTTCCCGACCGAGCTCGTGAGCATCCAGGACTGCCCGGCGGAGACCGAGGCGGCCGACCCGAGCAGCTACATCGAGGGCGACGAGATCCCGATCTGGGTGCTCCACGGCCTGGCCGACCCGCTGCTCCCCTACAACCAGAGCCAGCTCGTCTACGACACGACGACGGCCGCGGGGAACGAGGCGCGGTTCTCCCTCGTGCCCGGTGCCGGCCACTCGGTCGACGACATCATCGGCGCCCGTGAGTCGACGACGTGGCTCACGAACGCCTTCGGTCGCGAGCGGGTGGTCCACCGCGCCGGCCCGAGCTGGCACGACATCGACCGGTTCCTGCGCAGCGGCTTCGCCCAGGCGGAGCGCGCCGGCCGCTGACCCCGCGAGAGACGGCGAACGGGGCCCCGGCACAGCTGCCGGGGCCCCGTTTCGCGTCTCTCACCCCGGGCCCGCAACCCGACTTCGGGGAAAGCGGGCGCCCGAACGCCCGCCACGGGCCGACTTCCCGGAAGTCGGCCCCTCGAAGTCGGCCCTGCGGAGCGGTCAGAACCCCGAGTGGTCGGGGGCGGCGGGCGCGGGGCCGGACACGGGGCCGGCGGCCACGGGCTGTGCTGCCTCCGCGGCCTCCTTCTCGTCCTTGGCCCGGTGGATCTGCTCGTAGACCCGCGCCCGCAGCTCGGCGAACCGCGGCGAGGAGCGGGTGGTGAGCTGGTCACGCTCGTCGGGCAGGTCGATGACGAGGTCGTCGCGGATCACCGTCGGCGAGTTGGACAGGATGAGCACCCGCTGGCCGAGGTAGACCGCCTCGTCGATGTCGTGCGTGACGAACAGCGTGGTCACCTGGAAGCGGTGCCACAGGCTCCGGATGAGGTCCTCGAGGTCGGCGCGGGTCTGCGCGTCGACGGCGGCGAACGGCTCGTCCATGAGCAGCACGTGCGGCTCGTAGGCGACCGCCCGGGCGATGGCCACCCGCTGCTGCATGCCGCCCGACAGCTGCCACGGGTAGGCCGCGTGCGCCTCGGCCAGGCCGACGGCGGCCAGCGACTCCTCGACCAGCTCCGTGCGCCGGGCCGATGCCAGCTTCTTCTGCTTGAGCGGGAGCTCGACGTTGTCGCGCACGGTCATCCAGGGGAAGAGGCTGCGCCCGTACTCCTGGAAGACCACCGCCATGCCCGGCGGCGGGCCGTTCACGACCTCGCCCTCCATGCGCACCTCACCGGAGGTGGGCTCCAGCAGGCCGGACATGATCTTCAGCAGCGTCGTCTTGCCGCAGCCGGAGGGGCCGACCAGGCAGGCCAGCTCGCCCGCGGGCAGGGTGAACGTCAGGTCGCGGACGGCCTCGACCGTGCGGTCCTTGCTCTCGTAGACCTTCTTGATGCCACGGACGTCGAGCACGAGGTTCCCCTTCCGGGAAGTCGAGGAGGTCAGGAGGAGCGCTGGGCCCGGCGCAGGCCGTGGTACCAGGCGAGCTGCCGGCTCTCGACGAGCCGGAACAGCAGCGACAGCAGGAAGCCCAGCAGACCCAGCATGAGCATCCCCGCCCAGGTCTCCGGGATGGCGAAGCTGCGCTGCGCCTGGACGACCGCGTAGCCCAGCCCGTTGCTCGCGGCGAACAGCTCGCTGATGACCATGAGGATGATCGCGACCGAGAGCCCCTGGCGGAGCCCGGCGAAGATCTGCGGGCTGGCGCTGGGCAGCACCAGGCGCCGCAGCCGGGACCAGCCGGTGAGGCCGTAGACGCGGCCGGTGTCGCTGAGCACCTCGTCGACGGCGCGCACGCCCTCGACGGTGTTCAGCAGGATCGGCCACATGCAGCCGAAGGCGATGACGACGATCTTCATCCCGTCGCCGAGGCCGAACAGCAGGATGAAGATCGGCACCAGCACCGGCGGCGGGATGGCCCGGAAGAACTCGAACACCGGCTCGGTCAGCGCCCGCACCGTGCGCGAGGTGCCGATCAGGACGCCGAGGGCCAGGGACACCACGACGGCGAGCGCGTAACCCGCGGCCAGCCGGTAGAGGCTGGGCCAGACGTCGGCGGCCAGCCGGGGGCCGAACCACTCCTCGACCAGGCTGTCGAGGATCTCCGACAGCGGCGGGAAGAAGAAGCTCGTGCTGCCGGCGCTGGCGAACCACCAGGCGGCGAGCAGGATCACCGGCAGGCCGAGGGTCATCGCGACCCGGCGGAGCACGCTCACGCCGCCACCTCCGCTCGCTGGGACGGGTGCCACGACAGCGCCCGCCGCTCGATGGCCCGGAAGACCAGGTTGACGATCACGCCGAGGATGCCCGTGGTCACGACGATCGCGTACGCGGCCACGACCGCGCCGCTGCTCTGGGCCGTGGCGAGCAGCTGGCCCAGCCCCGGCGTGCCGATGACGAGCTCGGCGGTGACCGCGAGGATCAGCGCGACCGCCGCGCCCAGGCGCAGGCCGGTCATGACGTAGGGAAGCGCGGTGGGCCAGGTGACGTGCCGGACCCGCGCCCAGGGGCCGAGCCCGTAGGCGCGGGCGGTGTCCTGGGCGACGGGGTCGACGTCCTGCACCCCGTAGAGCACCTGGATGAGGATCTGCCAGAACGACGCGTAGACGACGAGCAGGAGCTCGCTCTCGAGGTCGTTCCCGTACAGCAGGACGGCGATCGGGATCAACGCCACCGACGGGATCGGCCGCAGGAACTCGATGGTGGACGCGGAGAACTCCCGGGCGAACCGGAAGGTGCCCAGCAGCAGCCCCAGCAGCACGCCGGCGACCGCGGCGATGGCCAGGCCGATCGCCCAGCCCTTCAGGGTCTCCAGGACGGCGGTCCAGAACTCCGGGCGGCCGAACTGCTCGACCAGCTCCGCGCCGATCTCCGACGACGGCGGGAACCAGCGGCGCGGGACGAGCCCGATCCGCGGGGCGATCTCGACCAGCGCGACGAGCGCGACCAGCCCGAGCAGCCCCAGGACCCAGGCCGGGACGGGCCGGCGCCGGCCCGCTCGTGGGGAGCGGGCCGGCGACGCGGCGGGGTCCGCCGCCGTGCGGGTGGCGGTGGAACCGGTCACGGCAGCAGGGCGTCCAGGTCCGGAGCCTCGTCGAGCAGCCCGTCCTCGACCGCCAGGTCGGAGAGGGTCTGCACCGAGTCGCGGTTGATCTCGGCCGGCCAGGCCGGCAGGGTCATCGCCTCGGCGATGGCCGGGTCGATCTCGGTGTACTCGTCCAGGACCTCGCGGACGGCGTCCGGGTTCGCCTGCGCGTACTCCAGCGACTGCGCCATCGCGTCGCTGAAGCACTCGACGGCCTCGGGGTTCTCCTGGGCGTACTGCTCGCTGGTGAAGTACGCGGCCACGGTGAGGTCGTCGGCGGTGTCGACGAAGTTCGAGGTCACGACCGTGGCGCCGGCGTCGGTGGCGACGGCGAGGAACGGCTCCACCACCCAGGCGGCGTCGACGTTGCCCTGCTCCAGGGCGGCGGGCATCTCCGGGAACGGCAGCTCGACGAACTGGACGCTGTCGGGGTCGCCGCCGGCGGCGCGCACCGACTCGCGGACCGTCGTCGTCCCGATGTTGTTGAGCGTGTTGACCGCCACGGTGGCGCCGGCGAGGTCGGCGGCGCCGGCGATGCCGCTGTCGGGGGTGGTGACGATGCCGCCGAAGTCCGCGCCCTGCTCACCGGTGGAGGCGACGCCGTTGGCGACGACCTGCAGCGGCAGGCCCTCGCTGGCGGCGAGCAGCAGCGAGGTGATGTTGCTGAAGCCGAACTGCGACTGCCCGCTCACCACGGCGGGGACGATGGCGGCACCGCCCTGGCCGGTCTCGAGGGTGAGGTCGAGCCCGCACTCCTCGAAGAAACCCTGCTGGTCGCCGAGGTAGATCGGCGCCACGTCGACGATGGGGATGACCCCGACCGACACCTGCTCGAGCTCTCCACCGCCACCGCCGCCGGCCGCGCCGGCGTCGGGCTCCTCGTCGGATCCGCCGCAGGCGGTGACGAGCAGCAGGGGGGCGGCGACGAGCGCTGCCACGGTGCGGCGCATGAGTTCTCCTCGGATCGATGGCGACTCCAGGCACGTGTTCGCTGTGCGAACATCTGTGTGCCATGTGAACGTGCACGACGCTCGCACGTGAGGGCAGTCACGTCAATCCGTCGTGATCCGACCGTCATGTCGTGCGCTCTCCGCACAGGCGTTCATCATGCGCACCGTATGGTGATCGCGCTCACCACCCCGCCGGAGCGAAGGAGCGCCGTGACCCCTGTGCCCGACGAGCGGCCGGTGCCCGTCCGGGACGGCACCTACGTGCAGTCCCTCGACCGCGGCCTGGCCGTGATCCGCGCCTTCGACGCCGAGCACCCCCGCCTGCAGCTCAGCGAGGTCGCCCGCGCCACCGGGCTGACCCGCGCGGCCGCCCGGCGCTTCCTGCTGACCCTCGTCCAGCTCGGCTACGTCCGCGCCGAGGGGCGGGAGTTCTCCCTCCGCCCCCGCGTGCTGGAGCTCGGCTACTCCTACCTCTCGGGGCTCACCCTCCCCGAGGTCGCGCAGCCGCACCTGGAGTCGCTGGTGCAGCGGGTGGAGGAGTCCTCGTCGCTGTCGGTGCTCGACGGCGACGACGTCGTGTACGTGGCGCGGGTGCACACCAAGCGGATCATGACCGTGATGATCACCGTCGGCACCCGGTTCCCCGCCTACGCCACGTCGATGGGGCGGGTGCTCCTCGCCGGGCTCCCCGACGAGGAGCTGACCGCCTACCTCGACCGCGCCCGGCTGGAGCCGCTCACCGGGCGCACCGTCACCGACCCCGGGGTGCTGCGGTGGGTGCTCGGCGACGTGCGCGAGCGCGGCTACGCGATGGTCGACCAGGAGCTCGAGGAGGGCCTGCGCTCGGCCGCCGCCCCCGTGCGTGACCGGTCCGGCGCCGTCGTCGCCGCGGTCAACCTGTCGGTCAGCGCCAGCCGCACCTCGGTGGCGCAGCTCGAGCAGGACTACGTGCCGCCGCTGCTGGAGACCGCCGCCCAGATCGAGCACGATCTCGGCCGCAGCGCCCGCTCGTGACCGCCCCCGCCACCCGACGGCGCTCCGCCTGGCGGCTCGCGCTCCCGGCCGCCGCCCTCGTGCTGGTCGCGCTGTGCCTGCGCGCGCCGTTCGCCGCCGTCGGCCCGCTGCTGGCCGAGCTCGGCGACGAGTTCACCCTCTCCACCGGGGCGCTCGCCGTCGTCACCGCGCTCCCGCTGGTCTGCTTCGGGCTGGTCTCGCCGTTCGCGCCGGCCCTGGCCGCCCGGTTCGGGGTGCACCGGGCCGTGCTCCTCGGCGTCGTCGCGCTGGCGGCCGGGATCGGGCTCCGGCTGGCCGGCGTCCCGGGGCTCTTCCTGGGCACCGTGCTGCTCACCGGCGGCATCGCCGTCGCCAACGTGCTGCTGCCCGCCGCGGCACGCGCGGAGTACGGCAACCGCAGCGCCCTGGTGCTCGGGATGATCGTCGCCGCCATGGCGGCCTCGGCCAGCATCGGGGCGGGGCTGGCGCAGCCGCTGGCCGGGCTCGCGGGCAGCGCCGGCACCGGCCTGCTGCTGTGGGCCGTGCCGGTGCTCGCGGCGCTGCTCGGCATGGCCGCCCTCACCCGCGCGCGGCGGGCCGTCCCGCCCCCTCCACCCGCTCCGGCCGGCGCCCGCACCGCCGTCCTGCGCGACCGCGTGGCGCTGGCGGTGACCCTCTTCTTCGGTCTCCAGTCGCTGTCGTTCTACGCGATGCTCACCTGGCTGGCCGAGGTGCTGGAGTCCGACGCCGGCGTCTCCCCGGTGGCCGCGGGCGGCCTGGTCGCGCTCGCCGCCGCCCTCGGCCTGCCCGCGTCCCTCGTCGTCCCGCCGCTGGCCGCGCGCCGCCCGGGCCAGGGCGCGTGGGTGCTGGCCGGCACGATCCCGGTGATCGCCGGGATCGTCGGCCTGCTCGCGGCGCCCGCATCCGCCCCGCTGCTGTGGGCGGTGCTCTACGGCCTCGGCACCGGCATCGCCTTCCCGCTGGCGATGACGCTGATCCTCCAGCGCACCCGCGACGTCGGCCAGACCGGGCGACTCTCGGCGGCGGCGCAGAGCGTGGGCTACCTGGTGGCGGCCACCGGGCCGCTGACCGTCGGCCTGCTGCACGAGGCGACCGGCGAGTGGGCGCCCGGGCTGTGGATGCTGCTCGCCGTGGTGGTCGCCCAGCTCGCCGTCGGGCTGGCCGCCGCCCGCCCGCGCCTGGTCGGCGAGACCGTCTGACGCCCCTCCCCGGTTGATCATCGTCATCTGGCGCCCACCGCCGGCGTGTCTCCAGCCACACGACGATGATCAACAGCGATCCAGAGCGTCAGGGGTCGGCGGTGACGCCCTCCGGCGTCTCGGTGACCGGCGTCCCGGCGACGCCGTGCAGGTGGCACGCGGCCAGCTGGCCGGGCGCGCCCGCCGGCTGCAGCGCCGGGTCGACGTCGTCGCACGGCTCGAAGACGTACGGGCAGCGGGTGCGGAACCGGCAGCCCGAGGGGACGTCGGACGGCGAGGGGACGTCGCCGCGCAGCACGACCCGCTTCCGCGCCCGCTCCTGCGCCGGGTGCGGCACGGGCACCGCCGACAGCAGCGCCTGCGTGTAGGGCATCTGCGGCTCGGAACCCACCGCCGCCGCGGGGCCGATCTCGACGATCCGCCCCAGGTACATGACGGCGATCCGGTCGGAGATGTGCCGGACGGCGGAGAGATCGTGCGAGATGAACAGCAGGGTGAGCCCCAGCTGCCGCTGCAGCCGGCGCAGCAGGTTGAGCACCTGGGCCTGCACGCTCACGTCGAGCGAGGCGATCGCCTCGTCGCACACCAGGAAGTCGGGCTCCCCGGCGAGCGCCCGGGCGATGCCGACGCGCTGCCGCTGACCGCCGGAGAACTCGTGCGGGTAGCGCCCCGCGACGACCGGGTCGAGCCCGACCAGCTCCAGCAGCTCGCCCACCCGCTCGGCCCGCTCCCGCTTGCCCGACCGCAGCCCGTGCACCTCCAGCGGCTCGCTGACCGTCTGGGCGACGGTGCGCCGCGGGTCGAGCGAGGCGAACGGGTCCTGGAAGACCATCCCGGCCCGCCGGCGCATCTCCTTGAGCCCGCGGCGGTCCAGCGAGGTCACGTCGGTGCCGTCGAAGGTCACGCTGCCCCCGGTCGGCGGCACCAGCCGCAGCAGGGCGTTGCCCAGCGTGGACTTGCCGCAGCCGGACTCCCCCACCAGGCCCAGCGCCTCCCCGCGCAGGATGTCGAGGTCCACCCCGTCGACGGCGCGCAGCACCCGGGCGGGCGTGCCGCGGCCCTGCCCGCGCAGCGGGAAGTGCACCTCCAGCCCGCGGGCGGAGACCAGGACGTCGCCCCCCGGCGCCGTCCCATGCTCGGCCACCGGCGCTCCCTGCGAGGCGTGCGCCCCCGCCGGCCCCCGCTCGCTCATCGCGGCTCCTCCCCCTCGGCGCACCAGGTCGCCGCCCGGTGCGGCAGCGCCCCACCGGAGGGGCCGACCACGGCCAGCGGCGGCTGCTCGGTCTCGCAGCGCGGATCGGCCCGCACGGGGCAGCGCGGCCAGAACACGCAGCCCGGCGGCAGGTCGGTGGGCGGCGGCGGCAGCCCGGGGACGGCGGTGAGCTCGGGCACCTCGCCGTCGGGCCCCACCGGGGCGGCGAGGTCGGGCAGCGAGCCGAGCAGGCCGCGGGTGTAGGGGTGCGCCGGCCGCTCCAGGACGTCGTCGACCGTGCCGTCCTCGACGCACCGGCCGCCGTACATGACCAGCACGCGGTCGGCGATGCCGGCGACCACGCCGAGGTCGTGGGTGATCCAGATGACCCCGGTGCCGTGCTCGGCCTGCAGCTCCTCGACCAGGTCGATGATCTGCGCCTGCACCGTCACGTCCAGCGCCGTCGTGGCCTCGTCGGCGATGAGCAGCGAGGGCGAGTTGCTCAGCGCGATCGCGATGACGACCCGCTGGCGCATCCCCCCGGAGAGCTCGTGCGGGTAGCGGTCCAGCGCCCGGCCCGGATCGGGCAGCCCCACCTCGCGCAGCAGCTCCGTCGCCCGGTCCCGCGCGGCCTGCTTGGAGACCTCGCCGTGCGCACGGATGCCCTCGACCAGCTGCCGCCCGATGGTGAGCACCGGGTTGAGCGACGTCATCGGGTCCTGGAACACCATGCCCGCCCCCGGGCCGCGCACCTGGCGCAGCCGTTCGGGCGACATGGTCAGCAGGTCCTCGCCCTGCAGCACGGCGCGGCCGGTCACCGTCGCCACCCGCGCGGGGAGCAGCCCGAGCAGCGCCAGCACCGAGACGCTCTTGCCGCTGCCGGACTCCCCCACGACCGCGACGGTCTCCCCCGGGCCCACGGTGTAGCTCAGCCCGTTGACGACGTCGGCCGGCCCGCGCGGGGTGCGCAACCGCACCCGCAGGTCCTCGACCTCCAGCACCGGCGCGGTCACCGCCCACCCCCGCCGGTGTCGGCGGCGGCGGCCGCACCGGCCGCCCGTGAGCCCCCGGCCATCTGGGTGCGCTGGCGCGGGTCGAGGACGTCGCGAAGCCCGTCGCCGAGCAGGTTGAAGCACAGCACGGTCAGGAAGATCGCCATCCCCGGGAAGAAGGCCAGCCACCAGGCCAGCTCGATGTAGCCGCGCCCCTCGGCGAGCATCAGCCCCCACGAGGGGTTGGGCGGTTGCGTGCCCAGGCCGAGGAACGACAGCGCCGCCTCGGCCAGCACCGCGAACGCCAGGCTGATCGAGGTCTGCACGATGATCGGCGGCGCGGCGTTGGGCAGGATGTGGCGGGTCAGGATCCGCCAGTCCGACGCCCCCACCGACCGGGACGCCCGCACGTACACCTCCTCGCGCACGCCGAGCACGCTGGCGCGGGTGACCCGGGCGAAGATCGGCGTGTAGACGATCCCGATCGCCAGCGCGGTGTTGCCCGACCCGGGCCCGCGGACGGCGAGGACGGCGATCGCGAGCAGCACCGCGGGGAAGGCGAAGAGCATGTCCATGACCCGCATGAGGACGTCGTCGACCCACTTGCCGTAGTAGCCGGCGAGCAGGCCGATCAGGGTGCCCACGACGAGGGCGAACCCGACGGCGAGGAACCCCACGCGCAGCGACACCGAGGCACCCAGGATGACCCGGCTCAGGATGTCGCGGCCGAGGTCGTCGGTGCCGAACGGGTGCTCCCAGCTCGGCGACTGGAGCCGGTCGGCCACCGAGATGTCGTTGGCCCCCTCCGGCGCGAAGGTGTCGTCGAAGACCGCCACCACCACGATGAAGAGCAGGACGACCGAGGCGATCGCCGCCGTCGGGTTGTGGGCCAGCAGGCTGAGGGTCTCGCGCCACCGCGGCCGGGCCGGGCGCAGGGTGGGCGGCTCGGGCGAGGTGTCCCGCTGCGGGGACCCGCCCGGGGGCTCCTCCGGCGTCTCGGGCGGACGCTCGCCATCCCTGCCCTGGTAGGGCGGGGGCCCTGGGGTCGGCTGGATGCTCATGGCAGCAGGACTCGGCTGGGGGTCGGCAGCAGGACTCGGCTGGGGGTCGGCAGCAGGACTCGGCTGGGGATCATCGGCGGATCCGGGGGTCGATGGCGGTGTAGAGCAGGTCCACCACCAGGTTGATCACCAGGAAGACCAGCGCGAAGAGCAGGATCGCGCCCTGCAGCACCGGGTAGTCGCGGGCCTGGACCGCCTGCAGCGCCAGCTGCCCCAGCCCCGGCCACGAGAAGACGATCTCCACGACCACCACCCCCGACAGCAGGTAGGCCAGCTGCACGCCGGTCACCGTGACCAACGGCAGCAGCGCGTTCCGCAGCACGTGCCAGGTGAACACCTGCCGCGTCGGCAGCCCCTTGGCCTGCGCCGTGCGCACGTGATCGGCGCCGAGGGCCTCGAGCATGCTGGACCGCACGAACCGGGTGATCACCGAGCCCGACACCACGCCGGTCACCAGCGCAGGCATGAGCAGCCGCTGGAGCCACCCGCCCGGGTCCTCGGTGAGCGGGACGTAGCCGCCCGAGGGCAGCCAGCCCAGCGTCCCGGCGAAGATCAAGATCAGCACGATGCCCATCCAGAAGTCCGGCACCGAGATGCCGAACTGGCTGATCACGGTGGCCGCGCGGTCGACGAGCGAGCGCGGGCGCAGCGCCGAGATCGTGCCCAGCGGGACGGCGATGAGCAGCGCCACCAGGATGGAGGCGAGCGCCAGCGTCAGCGTCGCCGGCAGCCGCTCGGCGATCTGGGAGGTCACCGTCTCGCCGCTGCGGAAGCTCACCCCCAGGTCGCCGGTGAGCGCCCGGCCGAACCAGCTGAAGAACTGCTCGAACAGCGGCTGGTCCAGCCCCGAACGCTCGCGCAGGGCGTCGTAGCTCTCCTGGGAGAACCGGGTGCCCAGCGCGAGCCGCACCGGATCGCCTGGTACCAGGTGCACCAGGCCGAACACGATGACGCTCACTCCGGCGAGGACGACCGCGGACTGGCCGATCCGCCGGAGGACGTAGCCGGTCAGGGCAGCTCCACGCCTTCGAAGTTGATGGCCTTGTCGGCCCGGATCTCGTACCCGGAGAGCCCTGGCGCCCAGGCCTGCACGACGTCGGGGTTGTAGAGGTACAGGTAGGAGACGTCGTCCACGATCAGCTTCGCGGCCTGGTCGTAGAGCTCCTTGCGGGCGTTCTCGTCGGTCTCCGTGGATGCCTGGGTGAGCAGCTGGTCGACCTGCGGGTTGCTGTAACCCTGGTAGTTGCTGGAGCCGTCGGTGATGTGCTGGGCGTGGTAGAAGTCGAACGGGTCGATGTTGCCCAGCCAGCCGAGCATGAACGCGTCGAAGTCGCCCTGCGCCTGCCGGTCCAGCCAGGTGGCGAAGTCCACGGTCTGGACGTCCACCTCGATCCCGATCGGCTCGAGCTGGCTGGCGATGACCTGCGCGGCGGTGACGGTCTCCGGGAACTCGTCGGTGACCATCAGCCCCATGGTGATCGGGGTCTGCACCCCGGCCTGCTCGAGCAGCGCCGTCGCCTCTTCCACGTTGGGCTCGAAGGGCGCGTAGTCGTAGTAGTAGAAGCTGTCCTCGGGGATGGCGGTCTGGTTGGGCTGCGCCGCCCCGAACCGGGCCGCCTCGGTCACCGCACCGCGGTCGATGGCGGTGGCGATCGCCTGGCGCACCAGCGGGTTGCCGAAGGGCTCCCGGTCGTAGTTCATGCTCATGTACCAGTAGTCCACGCTGGGCGTGGTCGCGAGCTCGACGGCGTCGTCACCTTCGAGGGACTCGATCTGCTGCGGCGGGATGTTGTCGGTCCACTGCACCTCGCCGTTCTGCAGCGCGGTCAGCGCCGCGGCCGGCTCGGTGATGTAGGTGAACTCGACGCCGCCGATGCTGGGCGCGCCGCCCCAGTAGTCCTCGTAGGCGGCGAGCTCGGTGCTGCTGGCGTCGGAGCTCTCCAGCGTGAACGGGCCGGTGCCGACCGCCTCGGTCGTGAGGTCGTACTCCTCGGCGGCGCCCTCCGGCAGGATCGCCATGCCCTTGAAGGCGCCGATCAGGGCGGGCAGGTTCGGCGTCGGCTGGCTGACGGTGATCTCGACGGTCTGCGGGTCGACGGCTTCGACGCTCTCGACCGTGGCGAACCGGTAGGCGTTGTTGAGCTCCTCGTCGATGATCCGGTTGTACGAGTAGACGACGTCCGCGGCGTCGAACTCGCTGCCGTCGTGGAAGGTGACGCCCTCCCGCAGGTTGAACGTCCAGGTCAGCCCGTCCTCGCTGACCTCCCAGTCGGTGGCGAGGCTCGGCTCCATCGTCAGGTCCTGCGCGTTCGGGACGACGAGGGTGTCGTAGACGTTCTCCAGCACCTGGAAGCTCGGGTAGGCGCTGGTCACGTGCGGGTCGAACTGGTCGGGCTGGGCGCTCACCGCGGCCACGAGCACGTCGCCGCCGCCGCCCCCGCCGCCGCCGGCACCGGTGTCGACGCTCTCGCCGCCACCGCTGCACGCACTGAGGGCGAGCGCGCCGACGGCGCCCAGGGAGATCAATCGAGTGGTGCGCACGGGAACCTCCGCGATCGGGGCAGGTCGTCCACCCCGACCTTGCTCCCGTACCCGCAGGTTGGCGACTCGGGGGCAAGGGATCGTTGCCGGTTCGAGACCCGACGGTGGACGCGCGGGGGGAAGTGAGCCACCTCACAATCGAGGCGTCACACCGTCGTCCCGTCGAGGTGCCCCATGACCGACGCCCGTCCTCCGCACCGCGCCCGCATCCCCCGCGACCGGGAGCACGACTACACCGACGAGATGGCGCACAAGCGGCAGGCCTTCGTCGCCGAGCAGACCGGCGCCGGGCTCGACCACGTCGGCCGGTACTCCATCGACCCCGCCGTGCTGCCCGGCAACGTCGAGAACTTCACCGGCGTCGCCCAGGTGCCCCTGGGCCTCGCCGGGCCGCTGACGCTGCGGGGCGAGCACGCCCGGGGCGACTTCTTCGTGCCGATGGCCACGACGGAGGGCACGCTGGTGGCCAGCTACAACCGCGGGATGCGGCTGATCGCCGAGTGCGGCGGCGCGCGGACCACCGTCGTGGACGACCACATGCAGCGCGCGCCCGCCTTCATGCTCGAGGACGCCCTGGCGGCGCGGGAGTTCGGCCGCTGGGTGGACGAGCACGTCGACGGCATCAGGGCGGCGGCCGAGGCCACGACCCGCTCGGGGAAGCTGACCTACATCGGCCAGCACCAGATCGGCCCGCTGCGGTACCTGCGGGTCAACTACACGACCGGCGACGCCGCCGGCCAGAACATGACCGGCAAGGCGACGCTGGCCGCCTGCGAGTGGATCCGCGAGAACCACCCCGACCACCCGCGCTACGTCCTCTCCGGCGCGATCGACACCGACAAGAAGCACTCGCAGATCAACATGCTGATGACGCGGGGCAAGCGCGTCGTCGCCGAGGTGACGATCCCCGACGAGGTGCTGCGGCGGCTCACCGGCGTCGGCACCCGGCAGCTGTTCGAGTACCGGCAGATCGGCATGGCCGGCGCCTTCATGTCCGGGGCGGCCTACAACGGCGCGCACGCCGCGAACGGGCTGACCGCCATGTTCATCGCCACCGGGCAGGACGCCGCCAACGTCGCAGAGTCGCACTCCGGGGTCACCTACACCCAGCTGCTGGAGAACGGCGACTACTACTGGTCGACCACGCTGACCTCGCTCATCGTCGCCACGTACGGCGGGGGCACGGGGCTGCCCACCCAGCGCGAGTGCCTGGAGGTGCTCGGCTGCTACGGCAAGGACAAGGTGCAGAAGTTCGCCGAGATCTGCGCCGGGGTGGTGCTGGCCGGCGACATCTCGCTCACCTCCGCGATCCTGGCCGGTGACTGGGTCACCAGCCACGACGCCCTCGGGCGCAACCGGTAGCCGCGGGCCGCCCCGGCCACGAGACTGCCCGGGTGGAGCTCACCTGCCGCCCCCTGACGCTGCACCTGCGCGACACCTTCACGATCGCCCGCTCCTCCGTGGACACCGAGGAGGTGCTCGTCGTCCGGGTCGACGAGGGGGGCGTCCGCGGTTACGGCGAGGGCGCGCCGGTCGCCTACTGGGGGGAGTCGGTGGCCGCGATGGCCGACGCCGTCGCCGCGGACGGGCCCGCGCTCCTGGACGGGGACCTCCGCGACGTCGAGTGCATCGCCCGCCGGCTGCGGGCCTGGGACGGCCCGCAGGGCGCGAAGATGGCTCTCGACGGCGCGGTGCACGACTGGCTGGGCCGTCGCTACGGGCAGCCGGTCTGGCGGCTGCTGGGGCTGGACGGGGTCCTCCCGCCCACCAGCTTCACGATCGGCATCGCGTCGGTGGAGGAGACGGTCGCCCGTGTGCGGCGCGCCCCGGGGTTCGCCGTCTACAAGGTGAAGGTGGGCGGGCCGGGCGACCTGGAACGGCTGGCGGCGATCCGCTCGGTCACCGACGCCCGGCTGCGGATCGACGGCAACGAGGGCTGGACGTTCGACCAGGCCCGCGAGCTGCTGCCGCGGCTGCGCGAGCTGGGCGTCGAGATGGTCGAGCAGCCCTTCCCCGCCGGCGACCTGGACTCCTTCGCCCGCTACCGGGAGCTCCCCGACCGGCTGCCGGTGTTCGTCGACGAGGGCTGCAAGGACCTCGCCTCGGTGCCCGCCGTCGCCGGCTACGCGGACGGCATCGTGGTGAAGCTGGCCAAGTGCGGGGGCATCCGCGAGGCGCAGCGGATGCTGGCGGCGGCCGCGGCGCTGGACCTCCGGGTGATGCTCGGCTGCATGATCGAGTCGCAGCTCGGCATCGCCCAGGCGGCGCAGCTCGGCCCGCTGGCCGACCTGGTGGACCTCGACGCCCACCTGCTCGTCTCGGACGAGCCCTTCACGGGTCTGGGGCTCGAGGCCGGGCGGGTCGTGCTGCCCGACGCACCCGGCCTCGGGCTCGAGCCGGCCGGGGAGGCGGCGTGAGCGGGGAGCGGCTGGCCGTCCTGACCGGCGGGCAGCTGTCGGAGTCCTACGCCAAGACCGCGCACGGGGTGCTCCGCTACGGCACCCGCGAGGTGGTCTGCGTGATCGACCCCGCGCACGCCGGGCGGCGGGCGGTCGACGTCGTCCCCTTCTGCGCCTCCCCCGCCCCCGTGGTCGCCGACGTCGCGGCCGCCCGGGAGCTCGGCGCGACGACGGTGCTGCTCGGGGTCGCACCGCTCGGCGGCCGGCTGACGGCCGCCTGGCGGGAGACGCTGCTGACCGCCCTCCGGCTCGGCCTGCACGTCGAGGCCGGGCTGCACACCGACCTGGGCGCCGATCCGGAGCTGGCGGCCGCCGCCCGGGCGGCCGGGGTCTCGATCCGCGACCTGCGCGCGGTCCCCGACGACCTCGGCGTCCCGCTCACCGGGCCGGTCGGCGCCCGGGTGGTGCACACCGTCGGCTCGGATTGCGCGATCGGGAAGATGAGCGTCGTCCTGGAGCTGGACCGGGCCGCGCGGGACCGGGGGCTGCGCTCGGTCTTCGTGGCCACCGGGCAGACCGGCGTCGCGATCTCCGGCTGGGGCATGGCCGTCGACCACGTGATCTCCGACTTCACCGCCGGCGCCGCCGACCGGCTGGTGCGGGAGGGCGCCGGACGGGGTGACCTGCTGTGGCTGGAGGGGCAGGGCTCGATCTACCACCCGGCCTACTCGGGCGTGACCCTCGGCCTGCTGCACGGGTCGTCGGCGGACGCGCTGGTGCTGTGCCACCGGGCGGGGCGCACCGCGATCGCCGACTACCCGGGCACGGCGCTGCCCCCGCTCGCCGAGATCGTGCGCGGCTACGAGCAGGCCGCCGGCTGGGTGCGCCCGGCGCGGGTCGCCGCGGTCGCCGTGAACACCGCCGGGCTCGACGACGTCGCCGCGCGGCGTGCCGTGGACGCCGCCGCGGGAGAGACCGGGCTGGTCACCGACGACGTCGTCCGCTGGGGCCCCGACCGGGTGCTCGACGCCGTGCTGGCCGTTCTGGACCGGTAGCGATCAGCCGTCGACGGTGACGTCGTTCCAGGGGAGCTGCGGCTCCACCCACGGGAAGACGACGAAGAGCAGCAGGGCGCAGACGGCGAGCGCGAGGACGAGCGACTGCGCCGCCCTCAGGCCCGTGCCGCCGGGCAGGTGCCGCCAGATCCAGCCGTACATGCGGTCCTCCGGTGTCCGGATCAGCCCTCGCGCAGCGCCGGCGGGCCATCGGGCATCTCCGACTTGGGAATGCCCGCGCCGTCCAGCCGCGCGTGGATGATCAGCCGCTCCCGCGCGGAGAAGCGCGGGTGGCAGGTGGTGAGCGTGAGGTAGGCGCCGGTCGGGCCGACCGCCGGGTCGGCGGTCGGTGTCGGGGCGATCACCGACACGTCGGAGGGGGAGACCACGTGCCGGCCGGGGATGCCGGTCGGGTCGGCCTCGAGATCGCCGGTCGCCGGGTCGCCCAGTACGCGGTAGACGAACCAGGTGTCCACGGTCTCGACGACGATCGGATCGCCGGGGGCGAGCGCGTCGAGCTCGAGGAAGGGCGAGCCCTTGCCCACCCGGTGGCCGGCGAGCGCGACGTTCCCGGGCTGCCCCGGCATCGCGGTGCCGACGTAGTGGCCGGGCCCCTGCGAGAGCTCGCCCTCGGTGGTGCCCTCCAGGACCACGCGGGCGTAGTCCTCGCCCAGCCGCGGGATGCGCAGGACCCCGAACGCGTCGCCGATCTCGACCTGGACGAGGCCCGCCTCGGTGGGGGCGTTCCGCCACTCCTCCTCCAGCTCGGCGCTCAGCTGGTCCTGGCGCCGCTCGGCGAGCAGGTCGGTGACGTAGACCTCGTAGACGACGAAGAGCAGCAGCACCAGGCCGGCGGTGACCATCAGCTCGCCGATCCCGCGGGACACCACCTGCCACCGCGGCTCTCGGCGCCGGGGCGGGGTGGCCTGCTCCTCGCCGTCCTCGTCCTGCCAGGAGGCGCCGTGCCAGGACCGGCCGTCCGAGGAGGGGTCGTCCCAGGTGCCGTCGTCCGCGGTGAGCTCGTCCCAGTGCTCGTCCCACGGCCCGTCGTCCCACGGGCGCTCGGCCGGGCGCGCCCCGGCCACGGTGCCGACCGGGCCGCCGTCGGGTGCGGGGATCGCGTCGTGCCGCGGGCCGGCCACCGGCGGCACCGGCGGGCGGGCGGTCAGCGGCAGGACGTCCGGGTCGGCGCCGGCGTCCCACCGCAGCGCCGGACGGGTGTCGTCCTCGCGCCGTCCCCGGTCCGGGTCCGCCATACCGTGCCCCCGGTCGTTCGGCTGCGGCGCCCCTCGAAGGCGCGTCGGGCCGATGCTAAGTGACGGAACCGCTGCTCAGCGTGATGCGACGCGCCGGGCACGGGCCGCGTCACCACACCCGGACGACGGTCGCGCTCTGCCCCGCCCACGTGGGCAGAGCGCGACACCACGACACAGCTGCCCGGTCGGCTCTCCGTCAGCGGAGCTGCACGCCGGAGATGGCGCGGGCGATGACCAGGCGCTGGATCTCCGAGGTGCCCTCGAAGATCGTGTAGATCTTCGCGTCGCGCGCCATCCGCTCGACGGGGTATTCGCGGGTGTAGCCGTTGCCGCCGAGGATCTGCATGGCCTTCTCCGTCACGCGCACGGCCGTCTCCCCTGCCACCAGCTTCGACATCGAGCCCTCGGCGGCAGTGAACTGCTGGCCGTTGCGGGCCATCCACGCCGCGCGCCACACCAGCAGGCGGGCCGCGTCGATCGAGGTCTTCATGTCGGCGAGCATGAAGGCGATCGCCTGGTTCTCGATGATCGGCCGGCCGAACTGCACCCGCTGCTTGGCGTAGTCCAGCGCGTAGTCGTAGGCGGCCCGCGCCACCCCGACCGCCTGGGCGCCGACCGCGGGGCGGGTGCGCTCGAAGGTCGCCATCGAGGGCTGGGTGCGCCCGCTCCGCACGCCCTCGCGCGCGCGGGCCAGCCGCTCCTCGAGCTTCTCCCGCCCGCCGAGCAGGCAGTCACCGGGCACGCGGCAGCCGTCCAGCACCACCTCGGCGGTGTGCGAGGCGCGGATGCCGTGCTTGAGGAACTTCTGGCCCTGGCTGATGCCCTTCGTGCCCGGCGGGACGACGAAGCTCGCGTGCCCGCGCGCCTTCAGCTCCGGGTCGACCACGGCGGTGACCACGTGGATGTCGGCGATCCCGCCGTTGGTGGCCCAGGTCTTGGTGCCGGTGAGCACCCACTCGTCGGTCGCCTCGTCGTAGACGGCCCGGGTACGCATGGCCCCGACGTCGGAGCCGGCGTTGGGCTCGCTGGAGCAGAAGGCGGCCACCTTCGGCTCGCTCTCGGTCCCGAACATCGCGGGGATCCACTGCCCGACCTGCTCGTCGGTGCCGTTGGCCCGCACGGAGGCGGCGGCGAGCGTCGTCCCCACGATCGCCAGCCCGATCCCGGCGTCGCCCCAGAAGAGCTCCTCCATGGTGAGCGGGATGCCGAGACCGGACTCGTCGAACCACTGGGTGGCGAAGAAGTCCAGCGAATACAGGCCGATCTTCGCGGCCTCCTGCAGGACCTCCCACGGGAAGTCCTCCCGCTCGTCGTACTCGTGCGCGGCCGGGCGGACGACGTCCGCAGCGAACTCGTGCACCCACTTCTGCAGCTCGAGCTGGTCCTCGGTGAGGTCGAACGACACGGCCATGCGGAGCTCCTCGATTCGGTCCGTCGCGTTGATCATCGGCATCCGGCTGCGCCCAGCGGCGTGTCGGCCGACCAGACGCCGATGATCAACGAGGGGGTGCGCTCAGGTCACAGGGGGCGGATGGTGGCGACGAGGTGCTCGGTGCCGCTCGCCGCGTTGCGGACGGCGGCGTCCCAGCCACCCTGGGCCTGCTCCGTGGCGAGCGTGACCGTGGAGGGCAGGAACAGCGGCTTGCGGAAGGCGACGTCGACCGTGAACGCGTCGGGCAGCCGGTTCTCCAGCGCCGCCAGCACGCGGGCCTTGACCCACATGCCGTGCGCGATCGCCCGCTTGAAGCCGAACGCCTTGGCGGACAGCCCCGAGAGGTGGATCGGGTTCACGTCACCGGAGACCTTGGCGTAGCGGCGACCGGCGTCGTCGGGGACCCGCCAGGTGGCGACCGCCCGCTCCAGGCTGCCCACCGTCACCGTCACATCGGATTCCGGCGCGCCGTCGGGTGCGGCCGCCCCGCGCGCCAGGTACGTCGACCGGGAGCGCCAGACCTCGGCGCCGCCGGCGCGCACCGACGCGCAGAGGTCGACGGTCACCCCGCTCCGGTGCCGCGCGAACCGCTCCGCCCACACCTCGAGGTCGAGCGCCCCGGTCGTGGCGATCGGGCGCAGCAGGTCGATGCGGTTGCGCACGTGCACCAGCCCGGGCAGGGCGAGCGGGAACGCGCGGTCGCTCATCAGCGCCAGCTGCAGCGGGAAGGTCAGCACGTGCGGGTAGGTCGCCGGCAGCGTGTCGGCGAGCGGGAAGCCGCAGACCCGCGCGTACGCGGCGAGGTCGGCCGGGTCCACGGTCACGCCGGTGCGCGCGACGCGGGTGTCGGGCAGGTCCCCGCCCCGGCCGCGCGCGGTGAGCGCGGCCCGGGCGAAGAGCGCCGCCATGTTCGGCGGCCCGTCCAGGACGGTGCGTGCAGCGGAGGACTCGGCCATCAGGCCCCCAGCAGCGACTGGCCGCAGACCCGCACGGTCTGGCCGTTGACCCCGGCGCTGGCCGGCTGCGCCAGCCAGGCGATCGTCTCGGCGACGTCGACCGGCAGCCCGCCCTGCTGCAGCGAGTTGATCCGCGACCCGATCTCCCGGGTGCCGAAGGGCATCTTCGCCGTCATCTCGGTGACGATGAAGCCCGGCGCGACGGCGTTGATCGTGGCGGCCCGGCCGGCGAACTCAGGCGCCCAGGCCCGCACCATGCCGAGGACGCCGGCCTTGCTCGCCGCGTAGTTGGTCTGGCCGCGGTTGCCGGCGATGCCCGACTGCGAGGAGACGCAGACGACGCGGGCGCCCGGCCTCAGCACGCCGTCGGCGTCCAGCAGCGCCTGCGTGAGGTCCAGCTGCGCCTGCAGGTTGACCGCCATGACGGTGTCCCAGCGGGCGGCGTCCATGTTCACCAGCAGCTTGTCGCGGGTGATGCCGGCGTTGTGGACGACGACGTCCACGCCCCCGTGCCGCTCCCGCAGGTGCTCGACGAGCCGCTGCGCGGCGTCCGCGGCGGTGATGTCGAGCTGCAGCGACGTCCCCCCGATCTCGTTGGCCACCCGGGCCAGGGCGTCCCCGGCGGCGGGGACGTCGACGGCGACCACGTGCGCGCCGTCGCGGGCCATGACCTTCGCGATGGCGGCGCCGATGCCGCGCGCCGCACCGGTGACGACGGCGACCTTGCCGGCCAGCGGCCGCTCCTCGTCGGGGTTCGCCGGGACGTCCGCCGCCGAGAGGGTGAGCAGCTGGCCGTCGACGTAGGCGGAACGGCCGGAGAGGAAGAAGCGGAGCGGCGCGGCGAGCGAGCCCTCGGCGCCGTCGGGCACGACGAGCGCGTTCGCCGTCGAGCCGTTGAGCAGCTCCTTGCCGATGGACCGGACCAGTCCGTCCACGGCCTGGCGTGCCGCCGCCTGCGCCGGGGTGGCGGCATCCGCCGGCGGGTCGGCGAGGACCAGCACCCGCCCGGAGGCCCGCAGCCGCTTGATCACCGGGGCCAGGACGTCGCGCGCGCCGGCCAGGTCGCCCGGCGAGGCCAGCCCCGTGGCGTCGAGGACCACCGCGCCGAGCTTCTCGCCGTCGGCCGCCCCGTCGGCGGTCACCGGCGACTGCACGGTCACCCCGGCGTCCCGGAGGACGGCGGTCACGGTCTCGCCCAGCCGGCCCGCGCCGGCCGAGCCGACCACCACCGGGCCCGGGAGCAGGGGCTCCCCGGGCTCGTAGCGGCGGAGCTCGACCGGGCGCGGCAGGCCCAGTTGCTTGGTGAGGGTGGTGCCGAAGCCGGAGTTGGCGAAGTTCGTGTACCAGTCAGCCACTGAGAGCTCTCTTCTTCCGGAGGTGTGCGGGTGGGGTGCGGCCGGAGGCCGTCCGGTTCCCCACCGGAGGTGTGTGGGTCAGGACTCGAGGATCGCGACGACGCCCTGACCGCCGGCGGCGCAGATGGAGATCAGGCCGCGCTTGCCCGGGCCCGCCTCGTGCAGCATCTTGGCCAGGCTCGCCACGATCCGGCCGCCGGTCGCGGCGAACGGGTGCCCGGCGGCCAACGACGAGCCGTTGACGTTCAGCTTCGCCCGGTCGATCGGTCCCAGCGGCGCGTCGAGGCCCAGCTTGTCCTTGCAGAACGCGGGGTCCTCCCAGGCCTTCATCGTCGCGAGCACGGTGGACGCGAACGCCTCGTGGATCTCGTAGAAGTCGAAGTCCTGCAGGGTCAGGCCGTTGCGGGCCAGCATCACCGGCACGGCGTAGACCGGGGCCATGAGCAGGCCCTCGCCGCCGTGCACGTAGTCGACGGCGGCGGTCTGCGCATCGACGAGGTGGGCCAGCACCGGCAGCCCCTTGGCCCGCGCCCACTCGTCGGAGGCCAGCAGCACGGCCGAGGCCCCGTCGGTGAGCGGCGTCGAGTTGCCCGCGGTCATCGTGGCGCGCTCGCCCTTGCCGAAGACCGGCGTCAGCTTCGCCAGCTTCTCGACGCTCGAGTCGGGGCGCAGGTTGTTGTCGCGGGCGAGGCCGAGGAACGGCGTCACCAGGTCGTCGAAGAAGCCGCGCTCGTAGGCGGCAGCCATGCTCCGGTGGGAACGGGCGGCGAGCTCGTCCTGCTCCTCGCGCCCGATCTCCCACTCCTCCGCGGTGATCGCGGCGTGGTCGCCCATGGCCAGGCCGGTGCGCGGCTCGGCGTTGCGCGGGATCTCGGGCGCCAGCATGCCCGGGCGGATCCGTGCGAGGGCCTTCAGCCGGTCCTGCACCGTCTTCGCGCTGTTGAGCGAGATGAGCACGCGGCGGAGGTCCTCCCCCACGGCCAGCGGCGCGTCGGAGGTGGTGTCCACCCCGCCGGCGATCCCGGACTCGATCTGGCCCAGCGCGATCTTGTTGGCGACGAGGATCGCGGCCTCCAGCCCGGTGCCGCAGGCCTGCTGGACGTCGTAGGCCGGCGTGGTGGGCGACAGCTTCGAGCCGAGCACCGCCTCGCGGGTGAGGTTGAAGTCGCGCGCGTGCTTGAGGACGGCGCCGGCGACGACCTCGCCCACCGACTCGCCCTGCAACCCGAAGCGGGCGACGAGCCCGTCGAGGGTCGCGGTGAGCATGTCCTGGTTGGACGCCTGGGCGTAGGCGGTGTTGGACCGCGCGAACGGGATCCGGTTGCCGCCGACGATCGCCGCCCGGCGGGTGGCGGGCTTCGCGTTCTCAGCCATGGGGACCTCCGTGGTGGGGGATGGGTGGCCGGTACCGACAGTACCCGGTACCGTCGGTGCCGTGAAACTCGAGGCGATGGACCCGTCGTCGCAGCCGGAGGCCCCGGCCGGCCGCCGGCGGCGGGCCGGCGGGGACACCCAGGGGCGCGCCGAGCACCGGGCGGGGGCGGCCGCCGCCCGTGCGGCCGCCCCGCGCGACCGGCGCGACTCCCGGTGGGACGAGCACCGCCGCGCCCGCCGGGCCGCGCTGGTCGACGCGGCGGTCGTCGCGGTCGGCCGGCACGGCGCCGGCGTGGGCATGGACGAGATCGCGGCCGTGGCCGGCACCAGCAAGACCGTCGTCTACCGGCACTTCGCCGACCGCAGCGACCTGCACGTCGCCGTCTGCACCCGGGTCGCCGAGCAGCTGGTGCCGACGCTGCGCGCCGCGATGGGCAGCTCCGACCAGCCGCGCGACATGCTCGGCGCCGCCGTCGAGGCCTACCTGGCGTTCCTCGAGGCCGATCCGGAGCTGTACCGCTTCGTCGTCCACGGCCCGACCGGCCCGGCCGACGCCGACGACCCGATCACCGGCCTCTCCGACCTCGTCGGTGACCAGGCGGCCGCGATCCTGGCCCCGGCGCTCGAACGGGCCGGCCGCGACCCGGTCGCCGCCGCGCCCTGGGGCCACGCCGTCGTCGGCCTGGTCCGCGCCGCCGCCGACTGGTGGCTGCGCGCCGGCCGCCCCATGCCGCGTCGCGACCTGGCCGCCCACCTCACCGAACTCGCCTGGGCCGGACTCTCCGGCGTCGCGACCCCCGAACCCCGCAAGGAGGACCTGTGACGAGCACCCTGCCCCCCACGGTCGACCCGGCCCGCCTCCAGGAGGCGCTCGACGGCCGCTGGGCGCACGTGCGCCGCGACGCCCGCGAGAACCTGCACGACCCGGAGATGCTCCCGGTCTACGGCGAGTCGATGGCCGAGGCGCGGGAGCGGGTGACCCGCATGGCGGCGAAGCTCGCAGAGTCCGGCCGGGTCACCCTCGGCTTCCCCAAGGAGTTCGGCGGCGAGGCCGACGCCGGCGGCTCGGTCGTCTCCATCGAGATGCTGGCCTTCGTCGACCTCTCGCTCATGGTCAAGGCCGGCGTCCAGTGGGGCCTGTTCGGCGGGGCGGTGCAGCTGCTCGGCACGCGCCGGCACCACGAGACCTACCTGCGCGACATCATGAGCTTCGACCTGCCCGGCTGCTTCGCGATGACCGAGACCGGGCACGGCTCCGACGTCCAGCAGCTGCGGACCACGTGCACCTACGACCCCGCGACGCAGACGTTCGACCTGCACACCCCGCACGAGGCGGCGCGCAAGGACTACATCGGCAACGCGGCGAGGGACGGCCGGATGGCGGTGGTCTTCGCGCAACTGGTCAGCCAGGGGAGGAACCACGGGGTGCACGCCTGGCTGGTGCCGATCCGGGACGAGGACGGCAACCCGATGCCTGGCGTCACCATCGGCGACGACGGCCCCAAGGCCGGGCTGCTCGGCGTCGACAACGGCCGGCTCACCTTCGACCACGTGGCCGTGCCGCGGGACATGCTGCTCGACCGCTACGGCCAGGTCGCCGCGGACGGCAGCTACACCTCGAGCATCGAGAACGAGACCCGGCGCTTCTTCACCATGCTGGGCACCCTCGTGCGGGGCCGGGTCAGCGTCGGCGGCTCGGCGGCGTCGGCCACCAAGCTGGCGCTCGACATCGCCGTCCGCTACGGCAACAGCCGTCGCCAGTTCGCCGCTCCCGGCGAGGAGCGCGAGATCGTCATCAACGACTACCTCGTGCACCAGCGCAAGCTGCTGCCGGCGCTGGCGAGGACCTACGCGCTGCACTTCGCCCAGAGCGAGCTGGTCAGCACCATGCACGACCTCCAGACGGCGGTGCACGAGCACGGCCAGGAGGTCGACGAGCACGCCCAGCGGGAGCTCGAGTCCCGCGCCGCCGGCCTCAAGGTGGCCCAGACCTGGCACGCCACCCGCACCATCCAGATGTGCCGTGAGGCGTGCGGCGGCGCGGGCTACCTGCAGGAGAACCGGCTCCCCCACCTCAAGGCCGACACCGACGTCTTCACCACCTTCGAGGGCGACAACACCGTCCTGCTGCAGCTGGTGGCGAAGGGCCTGCTCACCGGCTACCGCGACACGTTCGGCTCGCTCGACGGCTGGGGCCGGATCGGCTTCGTCGCCGACATGGTCCGCGAGACCGTCCTGGAGCGGACGGCGGCGCGGGCGCTGATCCAGCGGCTCGTCGACGCCGTCCCCGGCCGGGACGACGAGGTGCCGATGCTCGACCGCGGCTGGCAGCTCAAGATGTTCGAGTTCCGCGAGAAGCACGCCCTCGAGGGCGCGATCCGCCGCCTGCGGAGGAACTCGACGATCGAGGGCATGGCCCCGTTCGACATGTTCAACGACGTCCAGGACCACGTCCTGAAGACGGCGCAGACGCACATCGACCGGGTCGTCCTCGAGGCGTTCGTCGACGCCGTCGACCGCACCACCGACCCCGCCGCGAAGGCGCTGCTCGACACCGTCTGCGACCTGTACGCCCTGTCCACCATCGAGAAGGACAAGGCCTGGTTCCTCGAGCACGGGCAGCTCACCCCGTCGCGGGGCAAGACGCTGACCGCGACGGTGAACGGCCTGCTCAAGGCCCTGCGGCCGCACATCACCACGCTGGTCGACGCCTTCGCGATCCCCGACGGCTGGAAGGCCGCCGCGATCCTGGAGGAGGAGCCGGGCCGGCAGGAGGCGATGGCCGCCCGCGACGCCGAGCTGCGGGCCCAGACCGGCGCGAGCACCCCCCAGGGCACCGCGACCGCCGTCGAGGTCCCGCCGGGCCAGTAAGAGGACCCCCGTGCCCCCCGGCCCTCGCACGCTCGGGCCGGGGCCCTGCACGGGAGGGTCCGGCGGCCGGGGTGCCCGGCAGCGCATCCACCCGGTGCGGGGTCAGTCCTCGGGAACGAGCCGGACGGCGAGGACGGCGACGTCGTCCTCGGCGTCCGGCAGGATCATCCGCTCCAGGACGCGGTCGCAGAGCTCGTCGAGGGGCAACCCGCCGCACTCGCCGAGGACCTCCAGCAGCTCCTCGGTGCCCGCGTCGATGTCGCGGTCGCGGCGCTCGACCAGCCCGTCCGTGTAGAGCAGCACCGTCGAGCCGGGGGCCAGGACGGCGACGTGGTCCTCGCGGACGGTCTCCGGCGCGACGCCCAGCAGCAGGTCCGCCTGCTTGCCGTCGAGGAGCACCACACTGCTGTCCGAGGCGAGCAGCGCCGGTGGCGGGTGCCCGGCGTTGGCCCAGCGCAGCCGCATGCGCCCGGCCTCGTCGCCGGGCTCGGGGTCCAGCTGGGCGACCAG
The DNA here is from genome assembly GCF_054050895.1 of Blastococcus sp. SYSU DS0669. NCBI lineage: Bacteria > Bacillati > Actinomycetota > Actinomycetes > Geodermatophilales > Geodermatophilaceae > Blastococcus > Blastococcus sp. SYSU DS0669. The sequence continues at coordinate 29,948 of NZ_JBJHAE010000001.1, forward strand.
CGCCGTCGCCATCGTGTTCAGCGCCAGCCCCTGGACCGCGCGGTCGAGCTCGGTGAGCACCTCGGCCGGTGAGCCGCCGCTGGAGTAGCTGATCCCCCGCAGCAGACCGCGGACCTGACCCATCGCCGCCGCGGCCCGGGTGTCGTGGCCGACGACGTCGCCGATCGCCAGCACCGTCGTGCCGCCGCGCTGGAGGAAGGCGTCGTACCAGTCGCCACCGATCTCGGCGCCCTCGGCGGCCGGCACGTAGCGCACCACGATCTCGCAGTGCTCCGGCTGCGGCGGCTCGGTCAGCATGCTCCGCTGCAGCGCGTCGGCCAGATCCCGTTGCTGCTCGTACAGCCGGGCCTGGTGCAGGGCCAGCCCCGCCCGCCGGCCGATCTCCACCGCCGTGTCCACCTCGGCGTCGCCGAGCGGCCCGCGCTGCTCCCCGGTGAACAGCCCCAGCGCGCCGAGCGCCTGCCCGCGCGCGACCAGCGGCACCACGACGGAGGACGCGGCCCCCAGCCGGGAGAAGAGCTCCCGCGTCACGGGATCGGGCAGCGCGCGCGCCACGTGGTCGCGGTCGATGGCCGGCAGCACGACGGGGCGGCCGGTGGCGGTCACCTGCCGCGCGGCGGCCTCCTCGGTCATCTCGGCGACCATCGCGCGCACGTAGGCCTGGACCTCCTCGCGCCGCGCCGGGTCCCGGTGACCGCTGGCCACCCCGTGCAGCCGGCCGGCCTCGTCGGTGACCACGATCCAGCACCAGTCGGCCAGCTCGGGCACCACGAGGGAGGCCAGCCGGCCGATCTGCTGGTCGATGTCCAGCGTCCCCGACAGCACCCGCCCGGCCTCCGCGAGCAGCCGCAGCCGCTGGTTGGCCTGCGCCATCGCCGCGACCGCCGCACCGCGCTCGGCGTCGGACTGCAGCCGCGACACGCTCAGCGCGATCTGCGCGGCCAGCGCCTCGAGCACCTCGACGTCGTCCCCGATGAACGTGTGCGCGCTGGTCCAGACGACCAGGAACGAGCCGAGCAGCCGCCCTTCGACCCGCAGCGGGATGGTCGCCAGCGCGTGCAACCCCAGCAGTTCGATGACCGGCTCCAGCGCCGGGAAGCGGGCCACCGCCTCGGCGCGGTCGTCGAGCAGGATCCGGCGTCCGTGCCGGGCCGCGTGCTGGGCCGGCAGCGCGTCGTCCATGGGGAGGATGACGCCGTCGCCGAGCACCCCCGCCTCCGGCGCGCTCTCCTCCACCGCGGCCACCATGTTCCCGGTCATGCGCAGCCGCAGCGGGCCGCCCGGGAAGTCGAAGACAGCCAGCGCGCTGGACTCGGCACCCAGCACCTGGGCCCCGCGCAGCGCGATGTCGGCGAGCTGGTCCAGCCGCGCCGCGTTGGCGAGCTCGGCCGCCACCTCGGCGATCGCAGCGGCCCGCTGCACCGCGGTGAGCCGCCGCTGCGCCTGCCCGCGCGCCTCGGTGATGTCCACGGCCGTGCCGAGCACCCGCGCCGGGGCGCCGGTCACGTCGGCCACCACACGCCCGCGGGCGAGCACCCACCGCGTGACGCCGTCCTCGCGCAGCGCCCGGAACTCGACGGTGTAGTCACCGCGCTCCTCCACGGCGACCCGCATGGCCTCGGCGATGGCGGCGTGGTCGTCGGGGTGCACGTGCGAGACCAGGACGTCGTCGAGCGAGTCGAGCTCGACCGCGGAGTCCAGGCCGAACAGCGCCGCGCACCGGTCGTCCCAGTGGATGGTCCCCGTGCGCAGGTCGCGCTCCCAGATGCCCACCGAGCTCGCCTCGAGCGCGACCTCCAGCCAGGCCCGCGAGGTGCCCACCGCCGACTGCGCGGCCGACAGCTCCAGCTCGGCGACGACGGAGGCGGCCAGCTGCTCCAGCAGCTCGGCGGCGTCCTCGGACCAGGTGCGCGGCTCGGCGTCGTAGGCCGCCAACGCGCCCACCACCTGACCCGAGACGGCGGTCAGCGGCGCGCCCAGGTAGGAGAGCACCTGCCCCGACGTGACGGCGGGCAGGTCGGCCACCCGCGCGTCCTCGGTGGCGGCGGAGACGACCAGCGGCTGGCCGGTGCGCACCGTGATGGCGGAGAGCGCCCCGGTGAGGAGGGCCGGGCCGCCCACCACGCCGGCCGGGAGGCCGTACCCACCGACGACGACGTCGTGGTCGGTGAAGAGCGTGACCTTGACGTGGCCCACCCCGAGCACCCGGGCCGTCAGCGCCGAGAGCCGGTCGAACGCCGCGGGGCCGCGGACCTCCAGCAGCAGCCGGCGCGCCGCGGCGATCCGCAGCGGATCGGTGAGCGGGTCGTCCTCGGACCGACCGTCCGGGACCGCGGCGCCCATCGTGGCCACGCATCCTCCGCCCGGCGTCCGCGCCCCCCTGACCGGGGACGTTCCTGGCACATGCTGGCACGCCGCGCCGCGGGCGCGGGACCGGCGTCCCCGGTGTGCCACGGAAGGACGTCCCCCCGCGGGGTGAGGCGGCAGGGGCCGGGACCGCACGGCCAGCCCGCGGCCCTGCGGCTGAGCGACCCGCGGACCGGCGAGGTGCACACCGCCCCCGTCTCGCTGCGGGTGCACCTCTCGACCGGTGTCGGGGACGCCCTGCGCAGGGCGCCCACCCGCCCGGCCGCCCACCGCTTCACCCCCGTCGTCTGCACCGACCCCGCCCGAGGAGCGGCTGAGCCAGCCCGCAGGGGCCGCGGGACCGCGTGACGGCTGTGATCAGCGGGTCTGCCGGGTTTCCCAGGACCCCCCACTGGCCAGACCTGCAGGTGGCATGACACCGTGCCCCCGGCCCGGAATCCCGCGAGACCGGGTGCTCGCACCCCCGCCAGGCGTGGGAGCGGGAACCCCGGTGTCGTCCCGCGCGTCCGGGTGAAGAGCCGGCTGCGTGCCGAGGACACGGCACCGCCACCCCCTACGGAAAGGTTGCTCCATGAACAAGGCTGAACTGGTCTCCGCCATCGCCAAGCGCGCCGACGTCCCGACCTCGACGGTCGACTCGGTCCTCGCCGGCCTCCAGGACGAGCTCGTCGACGCGATCACGCGTGGCGAGAAGGTCGCCGTCTCCGGGCTGATCACGGTCGAGCGCACGCAGCGCTCCGCCCGCACCGGCCGCAACCCGCAGACCGGTGAGTCGATCGACATCCCCGCGGCCAACACCGTCAAGGTGACCGCCGGCTCCAACCTGAAGAAGGCCGCGAGCTCCGTCCCGGTCTGACCCCGGGTCGCGCCCGCAGCCGGGCCGACGCCGACCCCGTGTGTCCGGGCTCACAACGCCGTGAGCCAGGATGCGGTCGAGGCGTCGCCCGGCGGCGGTCGGCGCCCGGGACCCGGAGGTGCGCGTGAGCGACGAACTGCAGGTGGTCACCGACCCGGCAGAGGTGGGCATGGACCCCGCCCGGTTGGGACGCCTGGACGGCCGGCTGGCCCGCTACGTCGAGGAGGGCCAGCTGCCCGGCTTCCTGGTGACGGTCGCCCGCCACGGGAAGCTGGTGCACGTCGGGCGCTACGGCTCCCGCGACGTCGAGCACGGCCGCCCCGTCGAGCTGGACACCCGGTGGCGCATCTTCTCGATGACGAAGCCGGTCACCTCGGTCGCGGCGATGATGCTGTACGAGGAGGGCGCCTTCCAGCTCTCCGACCCGATCTCGCGGTGGCTGCCGGAGTTCGCCGAGACCCGCGTGTACGTGGCCGGGTCGACGATGAAGCCGGTCACCGCGCCGCAGGTGGAGCCGATCCGGATCTGGCACCTGCTCACGCACATGTCGGGGCTCACCTACGGCTTCCACCACGCCCACCCCGTCGACGCCATGTACCGCGCGATGGGCCACGAGTGGGGCACCCCGCCCGGCGCGGACTCCGCCGAGGTCTGCCGGCAGTGGGCCTCGGTGCCGCTGGTCTTCCAGCCCGGCAGCGAGTGGAACTACGGCGTCTCCACCGACGTGCTGGGCCGGCTGGTCGAGGTCGTCTCCGGGCAGCCGCTGGACGAGTTCTTCGAGCAGCGCATCTTCGCGCCGCTCGGCATGGCGAACACGTCGTTCGGGCTGCGCCCCGAGGACGACCCCGACACCCTGGCCCGGCTCTACGCCGCCACCCCCGGCCGGCCGGGGGGCGCGCCCACGGGCTTCGCCCCGCTCGACGCCATGGGCCAGGCGGCCCTGAGCAAGCCCGCGTTCCTCTCCGGCGGCGGCGGGCTCGTCTCCACCGCCGGTGACTACCTGCGGTTCGCGGAGATGATGCGCCGCGGCGGCTCCTACGACGGCGGCCGGCTGCTCGGGCCGCGGACGCTGGCCCACATGGTCAGGAACCACATCCCCGGTGGGCAGGACCTGGAGACCTTCGGCCGGCCGCTGTTCGCCGAGACGCCGCTGCGCGGGGTGGGCTTCGGCCTCGGGGTCTCGATGGTGATCGACCCGGTGCGCTACGGCGTCGTCTCCAGCGTCGGCGACTACAGCTGGGGCGGGGCGGCGTCGACGGCGTTCTACGTGGACCCGGTCGAGGACCTGACGGTCGGCTTCTACACGCAGCTGCTGCCCTCGAGCACGCTGCCGATCCGCACCTACCTGCGCCAGCTGATCAGCCAGGCGATCGTCACCTGACCCGTCCCCGGCGCTGGGATCAGGTGGCCTGATCGTCGGGCGTCCTCCCTCGCGGTGCGCGGTGAGGGAGGACGCCCGGCGGTGAGGGTGGACGGCGGTTGCGAGCCGACCGCCCGCCGGTCAGAGGTAGCGGCGGTAGACGACGGTGGCGACCATCGCCGGCTTGCTGCCGCCCTCGACCTCCACGGTGACGGCGAGGTTCATCTGGATGCCGCCCTCGAACGGCGTCGCCGCCTCGAGCGTGGCAGAGGCCCGCACCCGCGCGCCGACGGGCACCGGCGAGGGGAAGCGCACCTTCTCGGTGCCGTAGTTCACGCCCATCCGGAAGCCGGTGATCTCGACGATCTGCGGCATCAGCGCGGGCAGCAGCGACAGCGTCAGGTAGCCGTGGGCGATGGGCCCGCCGAACGGGCTCTCCTTCTTCGCCCGCTCCGGGTCGACGTGGATCCACTGGTGGTCGCCGGTCGCCTCGGCGAACTGGTTCACCTGCTCCTGCGTGATCGTCACCCAGTCGCTGTGGCCCAGGTGCTGACCCACCAGGCCCTGGACCCCCTCGACGCCCTCGGCCGTCGTCTGCGCCATCTGCTCTGCCTCCTCGTGCACGGTCTGGTTGGCTGACTCCACCACACACCACCATGGGACGGGGAGCGGGTTGCTGCGACTGGGGGCGCTCGACGTTCCGGACGGCGCGTTCGTGGTCATGGCGATCGTCAACCGCACCCCCGACTCGTTCTACGACCGCGGGGCCACCTACGAGCTGGCCGCGGCCGTCGAGCGGGTGGACCAGGTGGTCGCCGAGGGCGCGGACATGGTCGACGTCGGCGGCGTGAAGGCCGCGCCCGGCGAGGAGGTCTCCCCCGCCGAGGAGGTGCGCCGGACCGTCGACCTCGTGGCCGCGATCCGCGCCGCGCACCCCGCCCTGCCCATCTCCATCGACACCTGGCGGGCCGGGGTCGCCCGCGAGGCGCTGGCCGCCGGCGCCGACGTGGTGAACGACGCCTGGGGCGGCGTGGACCCGGCGCTGGCGGTCGTCGCGGCCGAGGCCGGCGCCGGCATCGTCTGCACCCACGCCGGTGGGCTGCCGCCGCGCACCCGGCCGCACCGTGTCGCCTACGACGACGTCGTCGCCGACATCGTCACGCGGACGACGACGCTGGCCGAGGCCGCCGTCGCCGCCGGGGTGGACCGCGAGCGCGTGCTGGTCGACCCGGGGCACGACTTCGGCAAGAACACCCGGCACTCGCTGGAGGCGACCCGCCGGCTGGACGAGCTCGTCGCGACCGGCTGGCCGGTGCTCGTGGCGCTGTCGAACAAGGACTTCGTCGGCGAGACCCTCGACGTCCCGCTGGGCGAGCGGCTCACCGGCACGCTGGCCGCGACCGCGGTGAGCGCCTGGCTGGGCGCCCGGGTGTTCCGCGCCCACGACGTCGCCCCGACCCGGCAGACGCTGGACATGGTGGCCTCAATCCGCGGCACCCGCCCGCCGGTGCGCACCGTCCGCGGCCTCGCGTGAGAGAGGACCCCCTGCCGCCCACGCCTCGCAGGCTCGGCGCGGGCCCCTGCGGAGGGGCCGGGGCGCGCCGCCCACTCGCCGGGACCCTTCGGGCCCCGCTCCTCGCGGGCACCCCTGCAGCTAAGTTCCCTTCCCATGTCCGCCACCGGGTTCCTGACCGCCGACGAGCTCAACGACCTGCTGCCGGGCACCCTCCCCGGCCTGCTCGGCATCGTCGTCGACACCCACGAGCCCGGTCGGCTGACGAGCCACCTCGACGTCCGGCCCGAGCTGCTCGCCCCCAACGGCTACCTGCACGCGGGCACCGTCGTCACCCTCGCGGACACCTCCTGCGGCCTGCCCACGCGCGCGCTGCTCCCCGAGGGTGCCAGCGGGTTCACCACGATCGAGCTCAAGAGCAACCACCTGAGCACCGCGCGGGAGGGCCGGCTCACCTGCGAGGCCACCAACGTGCACGCCGGGCGGACCACCCAGGTGTGGGACGCCGTCGTCCGCAACGCCGCCACCGGGAAGACCATCGCGTTGTTCCGGTGCACGCAGTCTGTGCTGTGGCCCCGCTGACCGGGCGAACCCGCCGGTAACCCCCTTGTGAGCGGGGACACCGCGGGTGTGAGACTGGCGCCACACACCATGCGAGGAGGAACACCCGTGGCGCTGTCGAGCCCGTATCCCGACGTCGAGATCCCGAACGTCTCCGTCCCCGAGTTCGTCCTGGCGGCCGGCCGGGAGAAGCCCGATGCACCGGCCCTGATCGACGGCCTCAAGGGCGACGTCATCACGCACGGCCAGCTGGCCCAGTACGTCGACCGGGTCGCGGCCAACCTGCACGCCCGCGGCCTGCGCAAGGGCGACGTCGTCGCCGTCTTCTGCCCGAACACCCCGTGGTTCCCGGTGGTCTTCCACGGCATCGCCGCAGCCGGCTGCGTGATGAGCCCGATCAACTCGCTCTACACGCCCGACGAGATCGCCTTCCAGCTGAAGGACTCCGGCGCGAAGATCCTGATCACCATCGGGCTGTTCCTGGACCGCGCCACGGCGGCCGCGGAGAAGACGCCGCTGGACGAGATCATCGTGCTCGACGGCGCCGAGGGGCACGCCAACCTGTTCGACCTGCTGGGCGCCGACGCGCCGTCGGTCCAGGTGGACATCGACCCGGCGAACGACCTGGTCACGCTGCCGTACTCCAGCGGCACCACCGGGCTGCCCAAGGGCGTCATGCTGACCCACCGCAACCTGGTGGCCAACGTCGCGCAGTGCCGCCCGCTGATCCGGCTGGGCGAGGACGAGCGGATCATCGCCGTCCTGCCGTTCTTCCACATCTACGGCCTGACCGTGCTGATGAACCAGGGCCTGGCGTGGGGCGGCGCCGTCGTCACGCTGCCGCGCTTCGACCTGGAGGACTTCCTCCGCACCATCCAGGACCACAAGATCACCCGCGCGTTCGTCGCGCCGCCCATCCTGCTGGCGATGGCCAAGCACCCGGTGGTCGACCAGTACGACCTGTCGTCGCTGACCTCGATCCTGTCGGGCGCCGCCCCGCTCGACGAGCAGCTCGCACTGGCGGCCCAGGACCGGCTGCGCAAGGGCGCCGACACCGGCGTCACCGTCGGGCAGGGCTACGGCATGACCGAGCTCTCGCCGGTCTCGCACACCACGCCCGACCCGGGCGCCGAGCCGCCGGGCGTCAGCAGCGAGGTGCCCAAGGGCTCGGTCGGGTACGCGGTGCCCAACACCGAGTGCCGGCTGGTCGACCCGGGCACCGGCCAGGACGCCGCGCCGGGCGAGCGCGGTGAGCTGTGGGTGCGCGGCCCGCAGGTGATGAAGGGCTACCTGAACAACCCCGACGCCACCGCCGGGACCGTCGACAGCGAGGGCTGGCTGCACACCGGCGACGTCGCCGTCGTCGACGAGAACGGCTGCTACACGGTCGTCGACCGCGTCAAGGAGCTGATCAAGTACAAGGGCTACCAGGTGGCCCCGGCCGAGCTCGAGGCCGTGCTGATCAACCACCCGGAGATCGCCGACGCCGCCGTCATCGGCGTGCCGGACAAGGAGAGCGGCGAGGAGCTGCCGAAGGCGTTCATCGTCCGCGCGCCGGGCTCGGAGCTCTCCGAGGACGCCGTCATGGCGTACATGTCCGAGAAGGTGGCCCCGCACAAGAAGATCCGCTTCGTCGAGTTCATCGAGCAGGTGCCGAAGTCGGCAGCCGGCAAGATCCTGCGCAAGGACCTCAAGGCCCGCGCCTGAGAACGCCCCGCGACGGCGGTGGGGCCCCGGCACGGCGACGTGCCGGGGCCTCACCCCAGCGGCAGACCCTTGACCACCCGCCCGGCCGTCCGGCCGGCCCGGCGCAGCTCGACCGGTCCCGCGCCCGCCCCGACGACGAGCACCGCGCGCCGCGCGGGGAGCTTCCCGTGGTGCACCGCGACCGCCCCGGCGGCGTCCACCCCGATCCCCACCTCCAGCCGGGAGTCGGTCGCCGCGGCGTGCGCCATCGCCACGGCATCCGGGGATCCGTGCGGGAGCACGACCTCGCGGGTCGGCACCCCCTCCTCCTCCATGCCGGCGTGGAGCTCGCGCAGCACCGTGGCATCGGCATCCGCGTGGCGGTGCACGAGCACCGCCGGGGGCTCCGGTGCCGACCTCCCCGGCGCGGTCACGGCACGGCGGCGGCTGCGTCCACCGGCGCCGCCGGGACGGCGGTGGCCGCCGCGTAGGCGTGCACGAGGCCCGAGGCGACGGCGTTGCGCGGCCCCTCGGTGCCCAGCACGTTCCCGGTTCCGCACACGATGCCGTGACCGGCCAGCGCGTCGGCGATCATGTCCGGGATCTCGAAGTCCAGGGCGGAGCCGCCGAGCAGGACCACGAAGTCGAGGGCACGCAGGTCCGCGTCCGGCGCGACCTGGCGGAGCGCGCGCAGGGAGTTGACGACGAAGACCCGGCGCTTGGCCTCCCGGCGGACACGGCGCACGCGGTCCAGCCCGTGCCTGGTGACCACCGGGACCGGCCCCTCCGGCGTCATGACCACCACCCGGGCGAACACGTGGGCCGGCAGCGGGTCGGGGAAGAACTGCACCGTCCCGTCCTCGTGGCGGACGTGGAAGAAGCTCTCGACCTTCGCCAGCGGGAACCGCTTGACGCTCTCGGCCACCTCCCGGTCGTCCAGCGCCAGCTCCGAGTCGATGAGCTTGGTGACGAGCTCGCCCGCACCCGCGACGTGCACCGCGGTGCTCCGGCCGGCGCGGTCCACCAGGGCCGCGTCGGTCGATCCGCCACCGAGGTCGAGCACCGCGACCGGCCGGTCCACGCCCGGGGTGGTCAGGGCGCCGCGCACGGCCATCTCACCCTCGACCCCACCGATCTCGGCCGGGACGCCCAGCCGGGTGGACACCTCGTCGGCCACCAGCTGCATGCGGCTGCGGCTGGTGCGCACCATCGCCGCCAGCGCGACCGCGTTCTCCAGCGCGACCTCACCCGCCAGCCCGCCGCGCACCTCGGCGGGCACGAAGGTGTCGACGGCCAGGACGTCGCGGATGGCGATCTCCGCCGAGGGGACGCCCGCCTGACCGGGCACCTCCATGACGTCGGCCATGGTGTCGCGGACCTGGGCCAGCATGCCACCCACGTGGGTGCCCGGCTCACCGTGCGCGTCGTCGAGCGGCTGGACGCGGGCGAGGGTCGCCATGATCGCCTCCGCACCGGCGTCGACGTCGACCCGCAGGGTCTTGCCGGCACCCCGCAGCTCCAGGACCCCCACCGGGATGCGCCGGTCGGAGACGTCACCCGACGGGGTCCGGATCACGACGGCCGAGCGGTTGCCGGTGAGCGCCCGCGCCACGGGCGACACGTGCCGGGTCTGCTCGGGGTCCAGGCCGAACACGGTGGCCAACCCGTAGGTGTTCGACAGGGTCCGGATGGTGCGACCGGGCGCGGCCACCTCGACCGCGGCGAGCATGCCCAGCGGCACCTTCTCCACCGACGCGACCTCGTCGACCACCGGTATGGGCCGTGCGAGCCGGTTGGTGACCAGGACGGCGTCATCCCCGGCGAGCACCGCGGCCACGACCTCCACGCCGCGGTCGACCGCCGTGTTGAGGGCGCCGGCGACGTCGTCGAAGTCCCAGCCGTGGGGCACCACGCAGATCACCGGCGTCCCGGCCTCCTGCGCGGCGAGGTCGGTGACCGACACGGTGGTGCCCACCCCGAGCCCCTCCCCGCCCGGGGTGGCCGGGTTGTGCCCGATCATGGTCGATTCGGTGATGATCGTCTCGGTGATCGTCTCCATGGCCAGCCCGCTGATGACCGGCGTCGCCTCGTTGAGCAGCACGACGTGCACGTCGGCGGGATCCCGCCCGGCACGGGCCAGGGCGCCCCGGATCGCGACGAGCGCTCCCGCGCTGTTGTCCGGGGTCCCCTTCACGCCGGTGGTGTGCGTCAGATCGGTGCCCAGGTGGTCGGCCGCGCCGTCCGCACCGATCACGGCGACGCAGGCCTCGGTGGTGGAGTTGCCGATGTCGACGCCGACGACGAGCCGTCGACCGCGCTGACCGGTCACCTCAGCCGGCGGGCCCGAACGCCACCGCCAGCTCGACCGGCTCGCGGTCGTGCTGGATGCACTCGAACTCCTTGAGGTGCAGCAGAGCGGCCTTCGCCTGCCACCGGGGTCGCGCCATCTGGTCGTTTCGGGTCGGTACGGGCTGGGGTGACTCGCCCTTGGCGTACTGGGCTGCGTTCGAGCCGATCATCCGGAACACCGGCGGGTCGAGCAGCGGGGACTGGGGGAAGAGCTCGAGGTTGCTCAGCCGCGCGAGGTCCTTCTGGTGGATCATCGTGGTGCCCCGGGAGAGCAGCCCCACCGAGATCCCCGAGCCGGACAGCTTCGCGGCGGTGTGCGACAGGGCGGCGAGATCGGCGGTCGACCAGACGCGCACGACCCGCGCCGACACGCCCTGCTCCTCGATGCCGGCGAGCAGCTGACGCAGCACCTCGGCGTGCGGCACCCCGACGATCGTCTGGCTGAAGTGCCCACCGAACGCCGGGGACACCGCGACCACGACCTCGTCGCCGCGGGTCCCCCGGCCGGCCGGCCCCACCTCGCGGAGCGCGAGCGTGCGCTCCGGTCGTGCCGGCGTCGTCTCCAGCGTGGTCACGGTTCAGCTCACCTCGGTCTCGGGGTCGGTGGCGGAGGTGACGTGCCGCAGCTTCTTGAGCTGCTCCCACCTCTCGCCCTCCAGCCGGTAGCCCGTGCCGGGCCCGGCGTAGTCGTTGGCGTCGTTGATCGCCGACAGCGGCACGAAGTCGGCGGTGAGGACGGCGGACGTCTGCAACAGGTCCCCGCTCACCCGTTGGCGCAGGACCGCCAGCAGGTTCTCCGCGACGTCGTGGAAGCCGGTGGCCTCCAGTCCCCGCACGAGGTCCAAGCCGGTGATCCCGCGGTCCATCACGGACTGCGCACCCTTGAGGTCGGCGAGCACGTCCCGGAACGGGTAGTCGTTGGAGGAGTTCGCGCGGGTCGCCGCCTCCACCTCCTCGTCGGTGATCGACGGGAGGTCCAGGTGGGCGAAGAGGGCCTGCAGTGCCCGCGCCGCTCTGTTCCGGACGGCGAGGATCTCGTCCTCGCGCACGTGCCGGAGGCCCCCGTCGACCTGGAGGTCGCGCTGGATGGTGTTCCAGTCGTCGTAGTCGTCGGTGTCGAAGTTGGAACCCGCGAACATGTTGTCGGGGTTCGGCACGGCCGAGTAGCCGGAGCAGACGAAGTCGGTGCCCGGCAGCAGCTGCGGCATCAGCCGGGCCACCCGGCGCATCGAGGAGTGGGAGAAGGACTGGTCGTTCCCCGACGCGCACTCGAGGTCGAGCATGCTGGCCACCAGGTTCTCCGCGGCCACCGCGCGGATGCCGCCCGGTACCGCCCCGGGCACGCCGATGCAGCTGATCGACCCGTTCTGCAGACCCTGCACGCCGGCGCCCTTGGCCATGAGGATGCAGCGGATCTCCAGGTAGAGCATGGACCTGCCCTCGGCGTTGCCCATCTGCACCTCCGACCCGGTCCCGGAGGTGAAGCGCATCTTGATGCCGCGGGAGGCGTACGCCGAGGCGAGGAATGCCTTGGACCAGGGGGTGTCGTCGCCGTCGACGAACACCGACTCCGTCCCGTACACGGAGATGGTCTCCGCATAGGCGGTGATGCCGCGCATGCCCAGCTCGAGCTCGGTCGCCTCCTCCAGCGCGCACTGGGTGAGGACGCCACCGCGCCCGACCTGCCCGCCCACCTGCAGCGCGATCGCCACCAGCGGGGCGTACCGCACCACGCCCAGCGTCGTCTCCAGCTCGGCGAACCCGCGCAGCGCTCCCTCGGCGGCGTCCACGGCGACCTGGAGCGGGTTGTCGCGGGCGCTGGTGGAGTGGGCCTGGTTCGCCGGGGTGCGGCGGGCCCGCATCTTCTGCATCCCCTGCATGATCTCGACGACGTTCATCAGCTTGACGACGTCGAGGATCTTGGCGGGGGTGAGGCCGCGCGTCACCTGGAGCACGTCGGCGCGGGAGGTCCGGGGGTCGATGAGCATCCGGGCGATCTCGATCGACGGCACGGCGTTGGATGCCTCGGCCGTGGCGACGTCGATCGCGTGGTCGGCGATGAAGGTGTCCATGAAGTCGAAGTCGGCGCGTGCGCGGCCGTCGAGCTCGACGATCCGGCCGTCCTCCACCCGCACACCCGGGGCCGGGTCGAAGGCGCTCTCCATCGCCACGAGGCCCTTCTCGGGCCACTCCTCCACGAAGCCGTCGAGGTTGACCGGCCGCGCCTCGAGGACGTCGGTGCGCCGGGAGCGCCCGGGCTCGTCCGCCGTGCGGGGCTGCGTGGTGGTCATGTCCGCGGTGTCCTCTCGCTCAGCTCGGGGGTGAGGTCTGCGGCCGCGACGTCGTCGGCGGCGGTGGGGGGCACGTCCCCGGAGGCGACCGGACCGTCGGCGTCGGTGGCGTCGTCGGGGGCGGCGTCGGGGGCCAGCAGGCGGCGCCGGGCGTAGACCTCGGCGGCCTCGCGGACCAGGCCGGCGCAGGTCGGCGCCGAGTACGTGCCTTCCAGCCGGTCGGCGAGCGAGCGCAGCTCCGCACCCGTCGAGGCGCGGGGGCGGAGCGCGTTGTACATCTGCAGCACCTCGACGTCGGGTATCACGGCCATCTCCGCCGCGCGCCGGAAGTTGGCCGCCAGCTGCGGGCGGCCGCTCGCCTCGGCCAGCTGGGCCTGCAGCTCGAGGGTCTGCGGGGCGATCCGCAGGTCGTCGGCCGACAGCTCGCCGGACACCACCGCGGCCATGGTCAGGTCGCTGACCGACTTGCCGGTGGGGGTGCGCAGGAGGTCGGGCCGGTTGATGGACAGCGGGTAGTCGGCGGGGGTCAGCGGTCTGCTCGGTGGCGTGCTCATCCGGCGGCGCTCCTGTGGTGGTCCGGCGCGGGCGTCCAGCCCGGCAACTGTGACAGGCGCCACGTTGCACGCGCGTTGCGTCGGGGGACGGCGGGCACCGGGCCGCGGACCGGCACGACGGGAGGGCTGGCCCCGACGGAGCGTTGACGGTTTGCTGCCCGCCATGACACCTCGCCTCACCCACGCAGAAGCCCGCCAGGTCCTGGACGCCGGCATCGCCAAGGCCGAAGAGATCGGCCAGCCGATGAACGTGGCCGTCGTCGACGACGGTGGCCACCTGGTGGCCTTCGCCCGGATGGACGGCGCCATCCGGGCCAGCATCGACATCTCCAACCGCAAGGCGGTGACGTCGGCGCTGATGGCTCTGCCGACCGCCGCGCTCACGCCCCTCGTCCAGCCGGGGGCCGAGCTCTACGGCCTCGAGAACACCGCGGGCGGCCTGGTCACCTTCGGCGGGGGGATCCCCCTGCAGCGCGGGAACGAGATCATCGGAGCGGTCGGGGTCAGCGCCGGATCCGTCGAGCAGGACGTCGTCGTCGCGACGGCGGCCGCGGCTGCGCTCGACGGCCGGCCAGGCGCCTGACGCCTGCCACCTGCCGCCACGAGCAGGCCCGGCGGCGCCGGGGGTTGCCCGCCCGGCGCGGCCGGGTCGATGATGCGCGGGCGAGGTGTGCTCGGCGGGTGCCCGGCACCGGGGCTCGGAGGTGCGGGTGACACGCGGAGCGGCGCCCCGGCTCGGCAGCGCGCGGACGGCACCCGATCCCGTCGCGCACGCCCGCACCCTGAGCAGGGTCTTCGACGCGGTCCTCGCCGGCGACCCGGACGCCCCCCGCCCGCGCCCGGTCGTGTCGGCCTCGTGGGAGCGGAGCCTCGCCGCGCACGTCGACCCGGAGCACCGCACCCCGCCGGTCGTCTACGCGGAAGACGAGCTGCGGGACATCCGGGATGCCCACCCGCTGAACGCGGTGCTCCCCCTCCTGCAGAGCACCCTGACCAGCATCGCCGACGAGGCCGTGCACGTCATGCTGGTCACCGACGCCGCCGGCAACGTCCTGTGGCGGGAGGGCGCGGCCACCCTGCTCCACCAGGGGGACCGGGTCGGCCTGTTCCCCGGCACGAACTGGAGCGAGCAGGCCATCGGCACGAACGCGATGGGAACGACGCTGGCCGTGGACGAGCCGGTGCAGATCCACTCGGCCGAGCACCTCGTCCGCACCTACCACAGCTGGACCTGCGTGGCCGCGCCCGTGCACGACCCGGAGACCGGCTCGATCCTCGGCGCGATAGACCTCAGCGGCCCTCTGCAGACCGTGCACCCGGCGCTCGTGCAACTGGTCTCCACCACCGCGCAGCTCGCCGAGCACCAGCTGCGGGTGCGGTCGGCGATCGCCGACGAGCGCCTGCGACGGCAGAACATGCGGCACCTGACGGCCCTGCGGGGCGCCCCCGGAGCTCTTCTCACCCCGTCCGGCCGGCTGCTCGCCGGGCAACCCTGGGGCTGGTGGCCCGACCGCATGGAGATCCCCGCCGCGGGCGACCGGCTCGTGCTTCCCGGTGGTCAGGAGGTGGTGGTCGAGCAGCTGGACGAGGGGCTCCTCCTGCGCACCACCGACCGCCTCTCCGGCACCGCCGCCGGGCCACCCGAGAGGGCGCTCTCCCTGCGCCTCATGGGCGACGAGCCGCCCCGGGCGGTGGTGCGGGGACGCCCGATCCCGCTCACCCTCCGCCCTGCCGAGATGCTCACCGCCCTGGTGCTGCACCCCGAAGGGCTCACCGGCGAGCAGCTGGCCCTGCTGCTGTACGGCGACGAGGGCAACCCCACGACGGTGCGGGTCGAGGTCCTCCGCCTGCGCAGCCTCATCGGCGCCGAGTTGCTGCTGACCCGGCCCTACC
Source organism: Blastococcus sp. SYSU DS0669 (assembly GCF_054050895.1). Lineage (NCBI taxonomy): Bacteria > Bacillati > Actinomycetota > Actinomycetes > Geodermatophilales > Geodermatophilaceae > Blastococcus > Blastococcus sp. SYSU DS0669. Next base: position 45,378 of record NZ_JBJHAE010000001.1, read on the forward strand.
GGCTGACCACACCGGTGGACAGCGACCTGGGCACGGTGCGTCGCGCGCTGCAGCAGGGCCAGGCCGCCACGGCGCTGCGGGGGGCGCCCGGGCCCCTGCTGCCCCGCTCGGAGGCGCCACTGGTCCGCCAGCTGCGCGGCGAGCTGTCGGCCGCCGTGCGCCGTGCGGTGCTCGACTCCGGGGACGTGGACCTGCTGCACGAGCTGGCCCACCACCGCCTCGGCGAGGACGACCTGGAGGTGCACGACCGGCTGATCGAGCTGCTGCCCGTGCGCGATCCGCGGCTGGCGCCCCTGACGGTCCGCCGGGGTCGGCTGGCGGCCGACTGACCCGGAACCCGTCCTGCCCCGGCCCGCGAGAGGTGGGGAGCCCACGGTCCTCCTAGGGTGCGGGCATGCGCGCGGTGACGATCAGCGAACCCGGCGGTCCGGATGTGCTGACCTGGGGGGAGGTGCCCGACCCGGTCTGCGGCCCCGGCGAGCTCGTCGTCGACGTCGTCGCCACCGCCGTGAACCGCGCCGACCTCCTCCAGCGGCGAGGCAACTACGCGCCCCCGCCCGGTGCGACACAGGTCCTCGGCCTGGAGTGCAGCGGGATCGTGAGCGAGGTCGGGGAGGGCGTCACCGGCTGGGCGGTCGGCGACGAGGTGTGCGCCCTGCTCGCCGGCGGTGGCTACGCCGAGCGGGTCGCCGTCCCGGCCGCACAGGTGCTGCCCAGGCCGTCGGGCGTGGAGCTGGCGACGGCCGCCGCCCTGCCGGAGGTGGCCTGCACCGTCTGGTCCAACGTCTTCATGCTCGCCGGGCTGCGCCGGGGCGAGACGTTCCTGGTGCACGGCGGGTCCAGCGGCATCGGGACGATGGCGATCCAACTCGCCGCCCGCGCCGGCGCGCGGGTGCTCACGACCGCGGGGACGGCGGCCAAGCTCGACGTCTGCCGCGAGCTCGGCGCCGACGTCGGCATCAACTACCGCGACGAGGACTTCGTCGAGCGCGTGCGGGAGGCGACCGACGGCCGTGGGGTCGACGTCGTCCTGGACAACATGGGCGCCGAGTACCTGGCCCGCAACGTCGATGCCCTCGCGACCGGCGGGCGGCTGGTGATCATCGGCATGCAGGGCGGCATGAAGGCCGAGCTGCACATCGGGAAGCTGCTGGCCAAGCGGGCCTCGGTGCACGCCACGGCGCTGCGGTCGCGCCCGGTGGAGGGCCGCGGGGGCAAGGCGGAGATCGTGGCGGCCGTGCGGCACGACGTGTGGCCCGACGTCGAGCGCGGCACGATTCGGCCGATCGTCGACCGCCGCCTGCCGATGTCGCGGGCGGCCGAGGCCCACCGGGTCGTGGAGGCCAGTGAGCACGTCGGCAAGGTGCTGCTGGTCAACGGCGACTGACGGCCCCGTCCAGAGGCTCGTCGCGAGCCTGCGAGCGATGAGGAGGACGGGGCCCTCAGCGGGGGCGTAGGCCGGCGACGGCGTCGATGATCCGGCCGACCTCGTCCGCGGTGTTGTAGTGCATGAGGCCCAGGCGCACCGCTCCCCCGCTCTCGTTGACCCCGAGGGCGTCGAAGAGCTCGCGGGCGTAGAAGTCGCCGTCCCAGGCGCAGATGCCGGCGCGGGCGAGCTCCGCGGCCACCTGGCGGGGGCGCATGCCGGCGACGGTGAACGACAACGTCGGGGTGCACCGCTCGGGCTCGCCCAGCACCTGCACGTGCCGCATGGCGCGGAGCGCCTGGTCCAGCCAGTCGAACAGGTCGCCCTCGTGCCGGGCGACGGCGGCCATCGACACCCGCAGCCGGTCGCGGCGGCTGCCGAACGTCTCCCCGCAGAGACCGGCCAGGTGGTCGACGGCGGCGCTCACGCCGGCGTAGAGCTCGAACGGCGGCGTCCCCGTCTCGAACCGGTCGGGCACCCGGTCGGAGGACGGCAGCAGCTTCTCCGGCTGCAGGTGGCCGAGCAGTTCGGGGTCGGCGACCACCGCCGCGACGTGCGGGCCGCACCACTTGTAGGCCGACACCGCGAGGAGGTCGGCGCCCAGGGACGCCTTGTCGAGGAACACGTGCGGGGCGGCGTGCACGGCGTCGACGTAGACCAGTGCCCCCGCCGCGTGCGCCTCCGCGGCGATGCCGGCGACGTCGGGCCGGGTGCCCAGGGCGTTGCTGGCCGCGGTGACGGCCACCAACCGGGTGCGCCGGTTCAGCAGCTCGGCGTACTGCCAGGCGGGCAGCTCACCGGTCTCGATGTCGACCTCCGCCCACCGCACGTTCACGCCGGTGGCGGCGGCCAGTTGCAGCCAGGGGCGGACGTTGGCGTCGTGGTCCAGCCGGCTCAGCACGATCTCGTCACCCGGCCGCCAGGTGCGGGCCAGCGCGCGGGCCATCCCGTAGGTCAGCGCCGTCATGCTGGGGCCCAGGACCACGCCGCCGGGGCGGCCACCCACGAGGTCGGCGACGGCCGCGCGGGCGCCGGAGACCAGCGCCTCGGCCCGCCCGGACGCCGGGAAGACCCCGCCGCGGTTCGCGACCGGCATGCGCATCGCGGAGCCCACGGCGTGCGCCACGTTCTCGGGGACCAGCGAGCCGGCTGGACCGTCCGCGTGGACGTACCCGTCGGAGAGCGCCGGGAAGAGGCCGCGCACCCGCGCGACGTCCAGCCGGCCCCCCGAAGACATGGGCCGCACCCTAGTTCGTGCGCCCGGCGGTCCCGCGCCGTCCCGGTGCCCCGGCGGACCGTCCGCACCACCGGGCAGGATGGGGGCATGACTGCACCGCAGAACGGCAACGAGCGCCCGCAGCAGGTCGTCGTGGTCGGGCCCGACGGGCGTCCGGTCGGCACCGTGCCGATGCCCCAGGGGTCCGACGATGAGGGCGACGGCGCGCCCGGCGTCGGCGAGCTGGTCGAGCAGCCCGCGAAGGTGATGCGCATCGGCACGATGATCAAGCAGCTGTTGGAGGAGGTCCGCGCCGCGCCCCTGGACGACGCCAGCCGCAACCGGCTGCGCGACATCCACGCCTCCTCGATCCGGGAACTCGAGCAGGGCCTGGCGCCGGAGCTGCGCGAGGAGCTGGAGCGGATCACCCTGCCCTTCAGCGAGGGCGAGACCCCCTCGGACGCCGAGCTGCGGATCGCGCAGGCGCAGCTGGTGGGCTGGCTGGAGGGAGTGTTCCACGGCATCCAGACGGCGCTGTTCGCCCAGCAGATGGCCGCCCGCGCCCAGCTGGAGGAGATGCGCCGCAAGGCCCTCCCCGGCGGGCAGGCGCCGGCCCAGCAGCCCGACTTCCGGCCCGGCGGCGGCCAGTACCTCTGACACCTGGCCCCGGCAGGGGAGCACCTGGCCCCGGCGGGAGAGCACCTGGCCCCGGCGGGGATCAGGTGACCTGATCACCGGGTGTCCTCCCTCAGCGTCTGCGGCGAGGGAGGACACCGCGAGCTGAGGACGGACGCCGGTTGTCCACAGATCGGCCGACGCCGTCCCGCGGTCGGCCGGGCATCCCGAGACTGGCGCGGTGCATCCAGTCCTCGAGGCCGCCGCCCGACGCCGTGACGGCGTCTTCACCGTCGCCGACGCCCGCCGCGCCGGCTACCGCCCCGACGAGATCCGCTCGGCCGTCGGATCGGGCGCCTGGCACCGGCTGCGCCGCGGCGTCTACGTGACGGCCGAGACCTGGGCCACCGCGGCCGGCGACCCTCGGGCCCGGCACCTCCTCGCCGCGGTCGCGGCGCTCACCGTCCTCCGCGCCGGCCCGGTGCTCAGCCACTCGTCCGCGGCCCGCTTCCACGAGCTGGTCCTCCCGCGCGGTGTGGACGACGTCGTCCGGTTGACCGACCCGGACCAGTGGCGGGTCGGCGACGGCTACCGCATCGCCGCCGCGGCGCTGCCCGCGGACGACGTCGTCGACACCGGCCCGTTCCGGGTGACGGGCGTCGCGCGGACGCTGGTCGACTGCGCCAGGGAGCTGCCCGTCGCCGACGCCGTCGTCGCCTTCGACGCCGCGATCTTCCGCAAGCAGGTGCGCCGGCGTGAGCTGACGACGGCGGTGCTGCAGCAGAGCCACTGGGTGGGCATCGGTGGGGCGGCGCGCGCCCTCGGCCTGGCCGACGGGCGAGCCGAGTCGCCGCTGGAGTCGCGGGGCCGGTTGGCCCTCCTGGACGCCGGGCTGCCCCGCCCCGAGCTGCAGGTGGACCTGCACGGGCCTCGCGGCTTCGTCGCGCGGGTGGACGCCTGGTTCGAGGACGCCGGTGTCGCCGTCGAGTTCGACGGGCGCATCAAGTACGAGGACCCCCACGGCGGCCGCACCCCGGCGGAGGTTGCCTGGCGGGAGAAGCGTCGCGAGGACCGGATCCGCGACCTCGACGTGCGGGTGGTCCGCGTCGTCGACGAGGACCTCCCCCGGCTCCACGGACCCGCCGAGCGCCTCCGCGAGCTGCTGGCCCGGCCGTTGAGCGGGCCTCGCCGCTTCCGGGTGGTCCGCCGGCCCGAGCCCGGGTCCGATCCGGCGGACGCGGTCGCCTGACGCCTGCCCGGTCGCGTCCTCCCTCAACGCAGAGCGTCCTCCCTCACGGTCTGCGGTGAGGGAGGACGCTCGATGATCAGGTCACCTGATCCCAGCCGGGTCCGCCGGGTCAGACGGTGAAGCGGCCGACCGCCTCCTGCAGCTCACCGCTCATCCGGGCCAGCTCACCGGCGGCGCGCTGGGCGTCGGCGACGCGCTGGTTGGTCTCCTGCGTGCCCGCGGCCAGCCCCGAGATCGCCGCGGCGATGCCCTGGGTCCCGCTGGCCGCCTCGGCGACGTTGCGGTTCATCTCGTTGGTCGTCGCCGTCTGCTCCTCGACCGCCGCGGCGATGGTCGCCTGGAAGTCGTTGATCTCGCCGATGACCGAGCTGATCCGGCTGATCGCGTCCACCGCGCCGGCGGTGTCGGCCTGGATCGCCTCGACGCGCTTGGAGATGTCCTCGGTCGCGCGCGCCGTCTCCTGCGCCAGCTCCTTGACCTCCGAGGCGACGACGGCGAAGCCCTTGCCCGCCTCACCGGCCCGCGCCGCCTCGATGGTGGCGTTGAGCGCCAGCAGATTGGTCTGCTCCGCGATGCCGTTGATCAGCTTGATGACGGTGGCGATCTCCTGCGAGGAGTCGCCCAGCTTGCCGACGGTCCTGGTGGTGTTCTCGGCGACCGACACGGCCTGACCGGCGACGCGGGCGGCCTCGGTGGCGTTGTGCGCGATCTCGCGGATCGCCGACTCCATCTGGGAGGAGCCGGTCGCGACCGTGTCCACGCTCGACGCGACGGCACCGGCGGAGGCGACGACCTCGTCGGCCTGGCCGGCCGCGGTCTCCGCATTGCCGCGCATGCCCTCGGCCGCCGCGTTCAGCTGCGTCGAGGCCGCGGCGAGGCGGGTGGAGGAGTCGTTCACCAGCACGAGGACGTTGCCGATGGCGTCGAGGGTCTCGTCCAGCGACGCCGCCATCTCGCCGAGCTCGGCACCGCCGGTGCGGCCGGCGCGGACGGTGAGGTCACCGGCGGCGACCTGGCCGAGCACCTCGCGGATGCGCTGCACCGGCCCGGTGACGCCGCGGGCCACCACGAGGGCCAGGACGACGGAGATCGCCAGACCCGCGCCGATGATCAGCAGGGTCATGGTGCGCGCGGTCTCGTAGGCCGCCTTGGCGTCGGCCGCGGTGGCGCGGGCGGCCGCTGCCGCGGCGTCGGTCGCCTCGACCAGCGACTCCTCGATGAGGACCTCGTTCTCGTTCATGGTCCTGAGCAGCCCCGGCATGGCGGCGGGGTTGGTGGTCGCCACCGTCTGCAGCTCGCCGAGCGCGGCCAGGTATGCCTGGGTGGCCCCGGCGAAGGTCTCGAACGCCGCACGCGTCGGCCCGTCCAGGGGCATCTCCGCGACGGTGGCGGTGTCGGCGGCGAGGGCCTCGGTGGCCGCCACCGTGCCGCGCTGCGCCTTGGCGATCGTCTCGGGCGGGAGGGTGGGGATGGCGGCCCGCGCGACGTTGGTGGAGAGCTGCCACCAGTCCGCCTCGAGTCCCTGCAGCCCGCTGAGCGGGATCGCCCCGCGGTCGTAGACCTCCTGGGCCTGGTCGCTGAGGGTGGACATCCGGTCGATGCCGAACGCGCCCACGCCGACGGTGGTCAGGGCGACGACGAGGATGGAGCCGAGCAGCCGGGTGCGCAGCCCGATCCCGGACAGGCCGCGCCGGGCCTCGTCTCCGGGGTGGACGTTCGCCGCTGTCTCGGGGTCGTGCACGTGCTCCATGCCTGCTCGCTTCCGTGAAGTCGGTCGGTCGGCGGAGGACCGTCGTGCTCCTTTCGGACGGCGGACGGCCGGAATGCAGCCGAGCGGTGTACCGACTACACCGTCACCCACGACGGCGGAGGTCGACGGCGCCGTCGCGGGACGCCGGACGCGCCGGGCCGGGGCGCGTCCTCCCTCGGCGTCGCGCGTCCTCCCTCACCGCCCACCGTGAGGGAGGACCCTCGATGATCAGGTCACCTGATCCCAGCCGGGCCGCGCCGGCGCGCGGGGGGAGGGGCTCGTTCCGACCTAGAGCGCGGACAGGAAGGCGGCGACGCCGTCCTCCTCGTTGGTGCCGGTGACGTCGGTCGCGACGGCGAGCAGGTCCGGGTGGGCGTGGGCCATCGCTACCGCCCGTCCCCCGCCGGCGCGGACCCACTCGAACGCGGCGATGTCGTTGGGCATGTCGCCGAACACGACGACGTCCTCGGGTCCGACCCCGTGCTCGGCGGCGACCCGGGCGAGGCCCGTCGCCTTGGTCACCCCGGGCGCGGAGATCTCGGCGAGCGCGTCGGTCGACGAGGTGGTCACCGTGGCCCGGTCCCCGACGACGTCGCCGACCAGGCGCACGAAGGCGTCCCGGGTCATCGACTCGTGCCGGGCCAGCAGCTTCGCGACCGGTTGCGCGACCATCTCCGCCAGCGTCGCCTCCGCCACCCCGGGTGCGTCGACGTCCCACCGCGGCTTGTAGATCGGCTCGTGACGGAACTCCAGGCCGTACTCGACCGCGAACCAGGTGTCGGGCTGATGCCGCCGGAGCTCGGCGGTGACCGACTCGAGGACCTCCGGCTGCAGCGGGTCCTCGTGGAGGATCTCCAGCCGCTCCAGGTCGAGCAGCACCGCGCCGTTGCAGCACACCGCGGTGCCGGTGCCCAGGACCTCCCGGATCCGGACCATCCAGCGGGGTGGCCGGCCGGTGGCCAGGACGACGGGCACCCCGTCGGCCCGCCAGCGCGCGAGCTCGGCGACCGTCGCCTCGCTCACCGTGTCGTCCCAGCGCAGCAGGGTGCCGTCCATGTCCGTGGCGATCAGCCGCGGCCGCCAGTCAGACATCGCCCAGCACCGCCTCCAGGTAGCGGGCGACCCCGTCGACCTCGTGGCCGCTCGTCAGCTCCGGGGTGAGCGCCTTCACCGCCGGGTGGGCGTTGGCCACCGCGACCGCCCGGCCACCGGCGTCCTTGACCGCCGAGAGCATCGGCAGGTCGTTGGGCATGTCGCCGAAGACGAGGACGTCGCCGAAGCCGACGCCGTAGCGCTCCAGGGCCATCGCCAGGCCGCTGGCCTTGGTGATGCCCGGAGGCAGCACCTCGATGAAGCCGAGCCCGGCGTGGGTCAGCTCGGCGTCGGCCGGGTCGACGACGGACCGGGCGCGGGCCAGCAGCTCGTCCTGCCCCAGCGCGGCCGAGCGGAGGAACACCTTGAGCACGGGCCCGGCGGGCAGCACCTCGCCGCGGGGGAGCAGGTGCGCCGGCTCGGGGTAGGGCCAGTCGAACCCGTGCTGCACCCGCAGGCGGGCGTGCACCTCGCCCTGCTCGGCGGCGTCCTCGACGGCGAGGACGAGGTCGCCGGCGACCTCCTCGATCTGCTCCACCACCCGCTCGGCCTGGTCACGCGGGAGAGCGACGGTGCGCAGCACCTCGTCCCGCTCGAGGTCCACGACGAACCCGCCCTGCGAGAGGACGGCGATCCCGCGCCCGTCCAGGGCCGCACGGACGCTGTCGAGCAGCCGCGGCCCCCGGCCGGTGACGCCGATGACCGGGATCCCGGCGTCCCAGCACGCCTCCAGCGCCGCTCGGGTGCGCGGGCTCACCTCGCCGTCGCGCCCCAGCAGCGTGCCGTCGAGGTCGCTGGCCACCAGCTTGGGCCGCCAGGTGCCCAGGTCGCCCAGCTCGACCACGGTGTCCGCCCCCTCGAGGACGCCGTGAGCGCGGACCGCCCGCGGCGTGCGGGCCGTCATGCGGTCGGCACCGGGGGCACCAGCGCCATGCCCGGGGTCAGCGTCTCGACGCCGCCCAGCCAGGGGCGCAGCGCGACCGGCACGTGCACCGACCCGTCGGCCCGCTGGTGCACCTCGAGCAGGCAGGCGATGGTGCGGGCGATGGCGCAGAGCGTGCCGTTGAGGGTGGCCGCGATCTGGTTCTTCCCGTCGGCGTCGCGGTAGCGGATGTTCAGCCGGCGGGCCTGGAACGTGGTGCAGTCCGAGGTCGAGGTCAGCTCCCGGTAGGTGCCCTGGGTGGGGAACCAGGCCTCGATGTCGTACTTGCGGGTGGCGCTGGTGCCCAGGTCGCCGGCGGCGATGTCGACGACGCGGTAGGGCAGCTCGAGGGCCTGGAGGAACTCCTCCTCCCACGCCAGCAGGCGCAGGTGCTCGGCCTCGGTCTCCTCGGGCCGGCAGAAGCTGAACATCTCGACCTTGTCGAACCAGTGCACGCGGATGATGCCGCGGGTGTCCTTGCCGTAGGACCCGGCCTCCCGGCGGAAGCAGGACGACCAGCCGGCGTAGCGCCGCGGCCCCGACGAGAGGTCGATCACCTCGTTCGCGTGCATGCCGGCCAGGGCGACCTCGGAGGTACCGACGAGGTACAGGTCGTCGCGCTCGATCCGGTAGACCTCCTCGTCGTGCTCGCCGAGGAAGCCGGTGCCCTCCATGGCGCTGGGCTTGACCAGCGCGGGGGCGATCACCGGGGTGAAGCCGGCGGCGACCGCGCGGCTGATCGCCAGCTGGGCCAGCGCGAACTCCAGCAGCGCACCGGGCCCGGTGAGGAAGTAGAAGCGGGAGCCCGAGACCTTCGCCCCGCGCTCCATGTCGATCGCGCCGAGCTTCTCCCCGATCTCGATGTGGTCGCGCGGCGGGAAGTCGTAGGCGGGCACCTCGCCCACGGTGCGCATCGTCACCGCGTCGTCCTCACCGCCGGGCGGGACCTCGTCGGCGACCACGTTCGGGATGCGCAGGTGGACCTCGCGCAGCGCCGCGTCGGCGGCGCGCTGCGCCTCCTCGGCCTCCTTGACCTCCGCGGCCAGGGCCTTGGCCCGCTCGAGGACGGCGGGACGCTCCTCGGGGGTCGCCTTCTTGACCGCCTGCGAGGCACTCTTCTGCTCGCCGCGCAGGTCGTCGCCGCGCTTCACCGCGTCCCGCCTTGCCGCGTCCGCGGCCAGGAGCGCGTCGACCAGGGACTCGTCGGCGCCCCGGGCGCGCTGGCTGGCACGGACGACGTCGGGGTGCTCGCGTACCAGGCGCAGGTCGATCACGTCGCCATGGTGTCACCCGGGGCCGGACGACGTGTCGAGCGGCGGGGGACCCGGCGGCGCGGGGTCGCGGTCACGGGGCGTCGAGCAGGGTCGTGACGGCGGCGTGCACCCGCCGGCTCTCGTCGCGCAGCGCGCCGAGCACCTCGTCCCGGTCCCCCGGCGCCGCGCCGGCGTCCTCCAGGCGGTGGCAGAGGTCGGCCAGCCGCAGCGCCCCCATGGCGGCGCTGCTGCCCTTGAGGCGGTGGGCCAGCCGGGGGAGGCCGGCCTCGTCGTCGGCGTCCGTGGTGACGTCGGCCGCCAGCAGCGCCGCCACCGTCTCCGCGAGCGCGTCCGCGTACTGGCGGTAGAGGTGCTGGAAGCCGTCCTCGCCGAGGTCGCGGAGCTCCGCCACCGTCTCCGCGTCCAGGGCGTCGTCGTCGGCCGGGGGCGCGGCGGGCACCGCGACGGGTGCCGGCGCCGGGATGCCGCTGGGGCGCCCGGTGGCGACCCGCTCCAGCGCGTCGCCGAGCGCCCCCATGCGGACGGGCTTGGTCAGGAACTCGTCCGCGCCCGCGGTGTGGAAGGCGGTGCGGTCGCTGGCCAGCACGCTGGCCGTCACGGCGATGACGGCCGGCTGCCGCACGTCGAGGGCGCGGATCGCCGCCGTGGCGTCCACCCCGCCCATCACCGGCATCTGCGCGTCCATCAGGACGACGTCGTAGCGCTCCGTGCGCACCGCCTCCACCGCGAGCGCGCCGTTCTCCACGTGCACGCCGTCGTGCCCGAGCTGGCGCAGGTAGAGCCCGATCAGGTGCGCGTTGACCGCGTGGTCCTCGGCGACGAGCACCCGCAGCCGCTGCCCCGCGACCCCGGTCCCGTACGGCTGCGCGCCCCCGGCATCGGGCGCGGCGGCCCCGTCCCGCTGCAGCACCGAGCGCAGCGTCTGCACGAGGCGCTCCGGGCGGACCGGCTTGTGCAGCCGCGCCTCGAATGTCGCGCCGCCGTCGCAGGGGATGTGCGCGGCACTGCTGAGCAGCACCAGCGGCATGCGGCCCGCCCGCGGGTGGGCGCGCAGCCGGCGGGCCAGCTCCTCGCCGTCCATGAACGGCATGTGCAGGTCGAGGAGGCAGGCGTCGAAGTCCCCGCTCTCGACCTGCTCGAGCGCGGCCGCCCCGCTACCGGCGTGGACGCAGGTCGCCCCGGCCCGGCCCAGCTGGTGCTCGAGGATCCGCAGGTTGGTCGGGTTGTCGTCGACCAGCAGCAGCCGCCGGCCGGCGAGGCTGCCGCTGCGGTCGTCCTCCGGCGCCGGCGGGGCGACCGGCAGCTGCACGGTGACGGTGAACGTCGAGCCGCTGCCCTCCGTGCTGTCGACGCCGATGTCGCCGCCCATCGCCCGGGCGATCCGCTGGCTGATCGCCAGGCCCAGGCCGGTGCCGCCGTAGGAGCGGGTGATCGAGGCGTCGCCCTGGTTGAAGGACCGGAACAGCCGGTCCCGCTGGGCGGCCGGGATGCCGATGCCCGTGTCGCTCACCGCCAGCCGGCAGGTCAGCACCCCGTCGGTCTCCTGGCCGGCGAGGCTGACCAGCACCTGGCCCGAGCTGGTGAACTTGACCGCGTTGCCGAGCAGGTTGGTGAGCACCTGTCGCAGCCGGGCGGCGTCGCCGACGGCCCGCCACGAGCAGGTGACCGGGACGTCGACCAGCAGGTCCAGCCCCTTGCCCGCCGCCTGGGGCGCGAGCAGCTGCGCGACGTCGTACACGAGCCCGGCGACGTCGAAGGGCGCCTGCTCCAGGTCCAGCTCGCCGGCCTCGATCTTGGAGAAGTCGAGGATGTCGTTGATCAGCGCCAGCAGGCTGTCGCCGCTGCGCGAGACGGTCTCCAGGTGCCCGCGCTGCTCGTCGGTGAGCGACGTCGTCAGCAGGAGGTCGGTGAGCCCGAGGACGGCGTTCAGCGGCGTCCGGATCTCGTGGCTCATGGTGGCGAGGAAGGCGGTCTTGGCCTGGCCGGCGCGCTCGGCCTCGTCGCGGGCGGCGACCAGTTGCGTCTCCCGGGCGGCGACCTGCTCGCCGCGCTCCCGCAGCGCTCGGCCCAGGGCGTTCACGTCACCGGCGATGGCGCGCAGCTCGGCGGGCCCGGCCTCGGGGGCCCGGCGGTCCAGGTTGCCGGAGGCGAGCGCCTCCAGCGCGTCCCGCACCTCGCGGGTCGGGGGCAGCAGCTGGGCGGCCAGCCGCCGGTTGGCCCGGCGGACGGCCAGCGCCACGACGACGGCCACGACCAGCCCCAGCCCGGCTCCGCCCAGCACGACGGCGTTCCGCTGCCCGGTCGCCTGCTCGCGCCGCTCCTGCATGAGGGCGCGCGCCTCGCCCTGCACCTCCCGGTACCGGTCGAACAGGGCCTTGTCGCGCACCAGCAGCGCGCTCAGGGCGGCGGTGTCGCCGACGGCGGGCTGGGTCCGGAGGACGGGCTCGGCCCAGTCGGTGATGAACTGCTGCTGCGCGGCCCGCAGGTCGGCGACGACGGCGGCGAACTCGGCGTCCCCCGGGGCCATGCGGTCCAGCGCGGCGTCGCTCCGCCGGAGGGCGTCGACGCCGTCCCAGTACGGCTTGAGGAACCGCACCTCGCGGGTCACCAGGAACCCGCGCAGCCCCGTCTCCTGGTTCAGCATCGCGACGTGCCCGTCCTGGAGGGTCGCGAGCATGGCGTCGGTCCGATCGATCCGGGGGCCGATCACCGTGACCACCAGCAGGGCGAGCCCCAGCGTCGTCAGGGCCACCGTGGTGAGGGCGGCGAGCGCGACCAGCATCGGCCGGCGCAGCAGCGCCCGCAGCGGGCGGGCGTCGTCGGCGTCGGTCAGGGGACGGGGGGAGGGGCGCACCCCTGTGGTGTCGGCCGCCGGGCCCGCGTCCTTGAGGCCCGACGGCCCGGCCCGGGACGCTTCAGTTCCGCGCCGTGCGTGCCGATGCCGGGGAGGTCCGCCCCCTCCGATCGGAGCCCCATGACCCACGTGCTCGTCGTCGACGACGACCCCGTCATCGCCGACCTCGTCGCGTTCCGCCTCGGCCGGATGGGCCTCGAGGTGTCGGTCGAGCGCGACGGCGAGGCCGGCCTGGCGGCCGCCCGCGAGCTGCGCCCGGACCTCGTCGTCCTCGACTGGATGATGCCGCGGATGAACGGCCTGGAGGTGTGCCGCGCCCTGCGCGAGGACGGCGACGCCGCGCTCGCCCGCACCCCCGTGCTGCTGCTGACGGCCAAGGCCCAGGAGCCGGACCTGGAGCGGGGGTTCGCCGCGGGGGCCACCGACTTCGTCGCCAAGCCGTTCAGCACCCGTGAGCTGGTCAGCCGCGTCACCGCGGCCCTGCCGCCGGGCAGCGTCGTCACGTGACCGTCCCGCTCGCACCGGCGCTCGTGGCCGGGGCGGCGGTGACCGCGCTGATCGTCGTCCTGCTGGTCCTGGTCGGGGCAGCCCACCTCCTGCGCGGACGCCGCGTCGCCCGGGACGCCCGGCGCAAGCGGGAGCTCACCCCGCTGGTGCACGCCCTGCTGGACGACGGCCCCGCGGGCGGCGCGCCCCTCCCCGAGGCCGTCGGCGCGCCCGCCGAGCTCGACGCCATCGTGCTGGAGCTCCTCCCCCAGCTCCGCGGCAGCGGCCGCGAGGTGCTCCGCCGGCTGCTGACCGAGCGGGGCGTCGTGGCCTGCGCGGTCGCCGACCTCTCGGCGCGCACGCCCTGGCGGCGCGGCCGCGCGGTGACCCTGCTGGGCTCCGCCGCGGGGACCTCGCACGTCGCGGCGATGACCCCGCTGCTGCGCGACCGCTCGCTCGAGGTGCGCTGCGCCGCGGCCCGCGCCCTCGGCAAGGCCGGCGACCCCGCCGCCGTCGACCCCCTCCTCCGGGCCACCCGGGGCGCCGGCGGCCTGCCCCACGGCGTCGTCGGCATGGCCCTGCTCGACCTGGGGACCGCGGCCCTCCCCGTGCTGCGCGACGCCCTCGCCGGCTCCCGCGGCGTCGCCCGCGAGCTCGTGGCCGAGCTGCTCGGCGTGCACGGCGACGCCTCCGCCGCCCCGCTGCTCGAGGACCTGCTCCGCGACGTCCGGGAGGACCTCGGCGTACGCCGTGCCGCGGCCGCCGCGCTCGGCCGCATCGGCTCGCCGACGTCGACCGAGCCGCTCGTCGCCGCGCTGACCCACTCCCCCGACGCCCGGCTCCAGCGCACCAGCGCCGAGGCCCTCGGGCGGGTCGGCGACCCGGTCGCGACCATCCCGCTGCTCGCCGGCCTGGCCGCCCCCGGGATCGCCGTCCGCAGCGCCTGCGCCGATGCGCTCGGCCGGCTCGGCGCCGAGGGGCGCCTCGCCCTCCGCGAGGTGGCCGACGGCCCCGGGGCCGCCGCCGACGTCGCCCGGGCCGCGCTCGACGAGCTCGACGGCGGGCTGCGCCGTCCCGAGCCGGTCGGTGCCCGGTGAGCGGCCTCCTCACCGACGTCGTCCTGACCGCGAGCTGGACCGTCCTCGGCTACACGCTGCTGCTCGACCTGAGCATGCTGGCCCTGGTGCTCCTGGGAGCCCGGCGGGTCGCCGAGGCCCGCCGGTGGCGCGGTGCCGAGGGGCACGGCGAGATCTTCGCCAGCCCGCTCACCCCGGCCGTCTCGCTGCTGATCCCGGCGCACGACGAGGAGGCGGGCATCCTCGACACGCTGCGCGCGGCCCTCGGCCAGCGCTACCCGGCGCTCGAGGTGGTGCTCGTCGACGACGGCTCCACCGACCGGACCTTCGCGCTGGTCGCCGAGCGCTACGGGCTCACCGAGATCGCCCCTCGCCGCACCGCGGAGCTCCCGGTCGACGGCGAGATCCTCTCGGTGCACCGGGCCACCACCGGCGACCCGCTGGTCGTCGTCCGCAAGACCAGCGTCGGCCGCCGCTCCGACGCCCTCAACGCGGCGCTGAACGTCGCCCGCCACCCGCTGGTCTGCATGGTCGACGCCGACTCGCTGCTGGAGGAGGACGCGCTGCTGCGGGTGGCCCGCCCGTTCGTGGAGGACCCGGCGAACGTCATCGCCGCCGGCGGGGTGATCCGCGCGGCCAACGGCGCCGTCACCGACCGCGGGACCGTGCTGGAGCCGCGGTTGTCGCGCAACTGGCTGGTCCGCATCCAGGCGGTGGAGTACCTGCGCTCGTTCCTGCTCGGTCGCACGGGCTGGGCCGACGCCAACGCGCTGCTGATCATCTCCGGCGCCTTCGGGCTGTTCCGCCGCGACCTGCTGCTGGAGATCGGCGGGCTGGACGCCCGGTCCCTGGCCGAGGACGCCGAGCTGGTCATCAGCCTGATCGAGCACCAGCGCCGGGCCGGCGCGCCGCACCGCGTCGTCTTCGTCCCCGAGCCGGTCTGCTGGACCGAGGTCCCCGAGACGTGGGGTGTGCTGGCGCGGCAGCGGCGGCGCTGGTCGCACGGGCTGGCGCAGCTGCTGTGGAAGCACCGGCGGATGGTCGGCAACCCGCGCTTCGGCGCCGTCGGCACGATGGCGCTGCCGTTCTTCGTGCTGTTCGAGCTGCTGGGCCCGGTCGTGGAGGTGTTCGGGCTGGCCTCGGTCGTCCTGGCCGCGGGGCTGGGCATCCTCGACCACGGCACCGCCGCGCTGATGGTCGGGCTGGCGCTCGCCGTCGGGACGCTGCTGTCGACCACGGCCATCGCCGTCGAGGAGCTGACCTACCACCGGTACCGGCGGGGGCGGGACCTGTGCGCCCTCCTGCTGGCCGCCCTCGTCGAGAACGTGGGGTACCGGCAGGCGCACGCCTGGTTCCGGCTGCGCGGCCTGGTGGCGGCGCTGACCTCCCGCGACCCGGTGTGGTCGGCCATGCCGCGCGTGGGCTTCGCCGCGGACCCGCGGCGAAGGCAGCTCGCCCCCGCGCGCTCGCTGTACTGACCGGAGACGTTGGTCGAGGAGCGCGTCCTGCCACCGCGTCCACTGCTCGTGGTCGACGCCGGCCGCGATCCGGCTCCTCGCCCGCTCCACCCACCCCGGAGGTCCCCACCCGAGCAGTACCTCTCTGCCCACCCGGGCGGGGCAGAGAGGTACAGCCCGCAGGGCACCACGGGCCGGGCCGGGGATCGGGGACAATGGGCCCCATGCGCTTCCTGCAGCGGCCCTCGCACGACCTCACCTACTCCGACGTCTTCATGGTGCCGGCGCGCTCCACCGTCGGGTCGCGGCTGGAGGTCGACCTGCGCACGCCCGACGGCGTGGGCACCACGATCCCGATCGTCGTGGCCAACATGACGGCGATCTCGGGCCGCCGCATGGCCGAGACGGTGGCCCGCCGCGGCGGCCTCGCCGTCCTGCCGCAGGACATCCCGGTCGACGTCGTCGCCGAGGTCGTCTCCTGGGTCAAGACCCGGCACCCCGTCTACGACACCCCGATCACCCTCTCCCCCACGTCCACGGTGGGCGAGGCGCTGTCGCTGCTGACCAAGCGCGCCCACGGCATCGTCGTCGTGGTCGAGGGCGGCTCCCCGGTCGGCGTCGTCACCGACGGGCAGTGCCAGGGCGTCGACCGCTTCACCCAGCTCTCCGAGGTGATGACCCGGCAGCCGCTGACGATCCCGGCCGGTACCGACCTCACCAAGATCTTCGACGTGCTCTCCGGCGAGCGGGTGAGCGCCGCCCCCGTGGTCGAGGGCGACCGCCTGGTCGGGGTCATCACCCGCAAGGGCGCGCTGCGCTCCTCGCTCTACCTCCCGGCGGTGAACGCCGACGGGCACCTGCTCACCTCGGCCGCCGTCGGCATCAACGGCGACGTCGCCGGCAAGGCCGGCGCACTCCTGGCCGCCGGCGTCGACGTGCTGGTCGTCGACACCGCGCACGGGCACCAGGAGAAGGCGATCGAGGCGGTGCGCGCGGTCCGCTCGGTCGCCGGCTCCGTGCCGGTCGTCGCCGGCAACGTGGTGACGGCGCAGGGCACCCGCGACCTGGTCGAGGCCGGCGCCGACGTGGTCAAGGTCGGCGTGGGCCCGGGCGCCATGTGCACCACCCGGATGATGACCGGGGTGGGGCGACCGCAGTTCTCCGCCGTCGAGGAGTGCGCCGCCGAGGCCCGCTCGCTGGGCAAGCACGTGTGGGCCGACGGCGGCGTGCGGCACCCCCGCGACATCGCCCTGGCGCTGGCGGCCGGCGCGGCGAACGTGATGGTGGGCTCCTGGTTCGCCGGCACCTTCGAGAGCGCCGGCGACATCCACGACGACGCCGGCCGGCTGTACAAGGAGTCCTTCGGGATGGCGTCGGCGCGCGCGGTCAAGGCACGGACGGCGACGCAGAGCGGCTTCGAACGGGCGCGGGCCGGGCTGTTCGAGGAGGGCATCTCCTCCTCCCGCATGTACCTGGACCCCCAGCGCCCCGGCGTCGAGGACCTGATCGACCAGATCGTCGCCGGCGTGCGCTCCTCCTGCACCTACGCCGGTGCGCGCACCGTCGACGAGCTGCACGAGCGGGCGGTGCTGGGGGTGCAGAGCTCGGCCGGGTACGAGGAGGGCCGGCCGCTGCCGACCAGCTGGTGACGCCGCTCCCGCTCCCGGTCTTCGAGGACCTCGTCGCCGACGCGCTGGACCAGGTGCCGCCCGAGCTGATGGCGCTGCTGGACAACGTCGTCGTCCTGGTCGAGGACCGGAACCCCGACGAGCCCGAGCTGCTCGGGCTCTACGAGGGCTACGCGCTGACCGAGCGCGGCTGGGACTACGGCGGGGCGCTGCCCGACCGGATCATGATCTACCGCGAGGCGATCTGCGACATCTGCGAGACCGAGGACGAGGTGGTCGACGAGGTGACGATCACCGTCGTCCACGAGATCGCGCACCACTTCGGCATCGAGGAGGACCGCCTCCACGAGCTCGGCTGGGGGTGAACGTAGCCTTGCCCCCCGTGCCCGAGAACAGCGCCGGACGGCTGCCGATCAAGATGCTGCACGACCGCATCCTGGTGTCGCTGCGCCGGGAGGACGGCGAGCGGCGCTCGACCGGCGGCATCCTCATCCCCGCGACCGCCCAGGTCGCCAAGCGGCTGGTCTGGGGCGAGGCCAAGGGGGTCGGGCCCAGCGTCCGGCAGGTGAAGGTCGGCGACCAGGTGCTCTTCTCCCCCGAGGACCAGCACGAGGTCGAGGTGCACGGCGAGGACCTGGTCATCCTGCGCGAGCGGGACGTGCACGCCGTCGCCGCCGAGCGCATCGAGGAGTCGACCGGCCTCTACCTCTGAGACAGGACCCCCTCGCCCCCGCCCTTCGCGCGCTCAGGGCGGGACCCTGCGAGGGGCCGCACGGTCACGGGGCGTCGCGGGCGTGCGCCTCGATCACCTCGGTCATCCCCAGGAGGAACCGGCGGACGACGGTGAGCTCGTCGTCCGAGAACCCCTCCATCGCGGCGAGCAGGTCCCGCTGCAGCCCGCCGAAGAACTCCGCGCCGGCAGCCATCGAACCGGCCGACATCTCCAGGGTCACCCGACGGCGGTCGGCGTCGTCCCGCACCCGGCGCAGGTGACCGGCCCGCTCCAGCCGGTCGACCAGCGCGGTCACCGACGCCGAGCTCAGCTCCACGGCCGACCCGAGCCGCCCGGCGGTGAGCGCCTCCCCGCGCCGCGCGGCGTCCATGACGGCCACGAGCGCCCGGACGTCGGTGCGCCCGAGCCCGTGCAGATCGGCGAACCGCTGCCCGACCGCATCCAGCTCCACGGTCAGCCGGCGAAGGAGCAGTGCGAGCTCCTGCCGGTCGACGTCCTCGGCCACCGCACCTCCACTCGCCATCGTGGTCCCGCCGTCCTATCATCTCGACGATCGAGATGATCGAGCATCTAGGGGAATCATGCCCGGCCGCCGCTCCGCCCGCTGGATCCTCCCGCTCCTGGTCCTCGTCGTCTGGCTCGGCGGCGCCGGCCCGCTCAGCGCCCTGGGCGCCGGGCTCACCGGCCTGCAGGAGAACGACGTCGCCGCGTTCCTGCCCGACAGCGCGGAGAGCACACGGGTGCAGGAGCTGCAGCAGGGCTTCGCGCCGACGCAGTCGATCCCGGCGATCCTGCTGTGGGAGGGCGAGGGCGGCATCGACCCCGCAACCCTCGCCACCATCGCCGAGCGGGTGCAGCAGGCCGCCGACGTCGCCCGCGAGGCCGACGCGCTGGCCGGCGAGCCCAGCCCGCCGATCCCCTCGCAGGACGGCGAGGCGGTGCAGGCGGTCCTGCCGCTGAGCCCCGAGCTCGGCGACGAGATCATCCCCGTCGTCGCCGACCTCCGCGACACCCTGCCGGTCGAGGGCACCGACTCCTACGTCACCGGCCCCGGCGGGATCTTCGCCGACTTCGCCAACGGCTTCGCCGGCATCGACGGGCTGCTGCTGGCCGCCGCCTTCGGCGTGGTGCTGCTGATCCTCCTCGTCGTGTACCGCAGCCCGATCCTGCCCTTCCTGGTCATCGGCACCGCCGGGCTCGCCCTCACCGCGGCCAACGCCGTCGCCTACCTGCTGGCCGACGCCGGCGCCATCACCGTCAACGGCCAGAGCCAGGGCATCGCCGCGATCCTGGTGGTGGGTGCGGCCACGGACTACGGGCTGCTCCTGGTGGCCCGCTTCCGCGAGGAGCTCCGGTCCCAGCAGTCCGCGTACGCCGCGATGGGGACGGCGTTGCGCCGGTCGTGGGAGCCGATCGTCGCCTCGGGGGCCACCGTCGTCCTGGGCGTCCTCTGCCTGCTGCTCTCCGACCTGGGCTCGAACCGGGGCCTCGGCCCGATCTCGGCGGTGAGCGTGACCCTCGCGGTCGTCGCCGCGCTCACCTTCCTCCCGGCGGCGCTGACCCTGCTCGGCCGGGCCGCCTTCTGGCCGTTCCGCCCGGCGTACGGGGTGCAGCCGCCGGAGGGCCGTGGCTGGCAGCGGGTCGCCGCGCTGGTCGGCCGCCGGCCGCGCCGGGTCCTCGCGCTCAGCACGCTCGCGCTCGTCGCCGCCGCCGTGTTCGCGCCGGCCTACGACGCCAGCGGCATCACGTTCTCCGACGCGATCCGGGGCGAGTCCGACGCCGTCGCGGGGCAGGAGGCCCTGGGCCGCCACTTCCCCGCCGGGGCCGGCAGCCCCACGGTGGTCCTGACCCCGGAGGAGAACTGGCCCGCCGTCGCCGAGGCGGCCGCGGCGACCGAGGGGGTGGCCGCCGTGCTGCCCTTCACCGGGGCGGAGGGGCCGCCGCAGCCGGGAGCCGAGCCGCTGGTGGTCGACGGGCTGGTCCGGCTCGACGTCGTGCTCGCCGTCCCAGCCGACAGCGTCGAGGCCATCGAGACGGTGCAGGACCTGCGCACGAGCCTGGACGGCGCCGACCCCGCCGCCCTCGTCGGGGGCGACACCGCGAGCAACCTGGACACCCGCGAGACCGCCGCACGCGACCTCCAGGTGATCGTGCCCGCCGTGCTGGTGGTGATCACCGTGGTCCTCGCGCTGCTGCTGCGCTCCCTCGTGGCCCCGCTGCTGCTCCTCGGCACCGTGGTGCTCAGCGTCGGCGCCACCGTCGGCGTCGCCGCGCTGCTGTTCGACGGCGTCTTCGGCTTCCCCGGCAGCGATCCCACGATCCTGCTGATCGCCTTCGTGTTCCTCGTCGCGCTCGGGATCGACTACAACATCTTCCTCATGACCCGGGCCCGCGAGGAGGCCACGCGGCACGGCACGCGGGACGGCGTCCTGCGGGCCCTGGCGGTCACCGGCGGGGTCATCACGTCGGCGGGCCTGGTGCTGGCCGCGACCTTCGGCGCGCTGTCGGTGCTGCCGCTGCTGTTCCTGGTGCAGCTGGCGTTCCTCGTCGGCTTCGGCGTGCTGCTGGACACCTTCGTGGTGCGCTCCCTGGTGGTGCCGGCCGCCGTGCACCTCCTCGGCGACCGGGTGTGGTGGCCGAGCCGGCTGGCCCGGGGGCCGGACCGGGGCGCCGAACCCGACCGCGAGCTCATCGGCGCGGCCGCGGGCTGACCGGCGGGGGCCGCGCCGCTCCGGGAGGACTTCGTGCAGGCTGGCCCCATGACGACTGCGGACGGGCTCCGGATCGCCGTGCTCGGCCCCGGCGGGGTGGGCGGGCTGCTCGCCGCTCTGCTCGCGCGGGACGGGCACGCGGTCACCTGCCTCGCCCGTCCGGGGACCGCCGCGCACCTGGACGCGCACGGCGTGCGGGTGGTCAGCGACCGGTACGGCGAGCTGACGGCGCGGGTCCGCGGCGCCGAGCGGCTGGACGGCCCGGTCGACGTCCTCCTGGTGACGACGAAGGCCACCCAGCTGGACGAGGCGCTCGACCGCGTGCCGGCCGAGACGCTGGGCGGCGCCGTGGTGGTGCCGCTGCTCAACGGCGTGGAGCACCTGGCCGCGCTGCGGGAGCGCTACGCGGCGGCGCGGGTGGTCGCCGGGACGATCCGGGTGTTCGCCTCCCGCCCCGCGCCGGGCGAGGTCCGGCACGAGGGGCAGCTGTGCGCGGTGCAGCTGGCCCCGGGCGCCGAGCCCCTCGCCGCTGCGCTCGACGCCGCCGGGGTGGACGTCGCCGTCCGCACGGACGAGGCCGGGCTGCTCTGGGACAAGCTGTGCTTCCTGGCCCCCATGGCGCTGCTGACGACCCGGCACGCAACCGACCTCGGCACGGTGCGCGCGGAGCACGGCGAGGAGTTCACCGCCGTGATCGCCGAGGTGGCCGCGGTGGCGCGGGCCGACGGGGCGGCCGGGGACGCCGCGGCGACCCGGGAGTTCGCCTGGTCGCTGCCCGAGGGCATGCGGTCCTCCATGCAGCGCGACGCCGGGGCCGGGCTGCCCACCGAGCTCGAGGCGATCGGCGGCGCGGTGCTGCGGGCGGCGGACCGGCAGGGCGTCGAGGTCCCGGTCACCCGGGAGATCGTCGAGGAGCTGCGCGCCCGCCTGGGCTGAGCCGGGTCAGCCGGCGGTGGCGATCCAGCAGGAAGAGCACGGCGCCGCAGCGCGGCCACCCTGCGTGGCCTACGACGGCGGCGAGCCGCGGCTCAGAGCTCCCCTGCGCGCACCCGGGCCAGCCACTGCCCGGCCTCGACGAACGCGTCGTCGGACGACTCCGCCGGCACCGACCGGTTGTCCCGCCCGTCGGCGCGCGCGTACGAGCCGAGGAAGCGGACGTCGTCGCACACCCGGTGCAACGCGGCCAGCGCCTCCCCCACCCGGGAGTCCGCGACGTGCCCCTCGCAGTCCAGGGAGAAGGAGTAGACGCCGAGCCGTTGCCGGGTGGGGCGCGACTCGATGCGGGTCAGGCTGATGCCGCGGACGGCGAACTCCCGCAGCACGTCCAGCAGCGCACCGGTGCGGTCACCGACGACGACGGTCAGCGAGGTCTTGTCGTTGCCGGTCGGCGCGGGCAGCGGGCCGGGCGGCTGCACGAGCACGAACCGGGTCACCGCACCCGCGGTGTCGGCGACGTCGTCGGCGAGCACCTCCAGGCCGTAGCGGTCGGCTGCGATCCGCGCGCAGACCGCGGCGTCGACCTTCCCTGCGGCCACGGCCGAGGCGGCGGCGGCGGTCGAGGCCGTGGGCATCGGGGGAACGCCGGGCAGCAGCTCGGCCAGCCGGCCGCTGGTCTGGGCGAGGGCATGCGGGTGGCTGGCCACCGACCGGACGGCGTCGAGCGCCGTCCCGGGGCGGACGGCGATGACGAACGCCACCTCGAGGTAGACCTCGCGGGTGATGACGAGGGTGGCGCCGTCGGCCAGGCCGTCCATGGTGGCCGGCACGGACCCCTCGACCGAGTTCTCCAGCGGCACGAGCGCCGCGTCGGCGTCCCCCGAACGGACGGCGGAGAGCGCCGCGGAGACACTCGGGTGGGGGTCCCGCCGTCCCCCGGCAGTGGCGATCGCCCTGCTCAGGGCCGCTTCGGCGAAGGTACCCTCGGGCCCGAGATAGGCGAACCGCGTCGGAGACGGACTGGGTGGCATCCCGGGCATCCGACGAGGGTAGTGCGCACGGTACGAGGCGGTCGCCCGGCCCGGTAGGGGTGTCGGGAACCGGCAGGACCGGCCCTCCGGGGCCCCACCGCGGAGGGAGGGATGCGTGACCGCCCGTCCGGCCCGTGTCGCTCCCGGCGCCCTGCAGACCCTCCTGTGGCGGCTGCTCGACGCCAGCGACCGGGAGGACCACGCCCCCTTCCTCGCCCTCGTCGACGAGGCCGACGACGCCTTCGCCGACGACCTCGGCGCGCCGTGGCCGGCCTGGCGGCACGCGTTCGGCGCCCGTCGCGCCCTGGTGGACGGCGAACCCGGCGCGGCCGCCGCCGGGATCGCGGCCGCCCGCGAGCAGCTCGACGCCTGCCCGGTGTCGGCCGAGACGGCGCTGCTCATGGCCTACCTGGCGCACGTCGAGACGACCGCCGACCACCTCGACTCCGCGATGCTGCTCGCCGTCGACGCCAGCCTGCTCACCGACGGGCCGTCCGCGCCGCCGTCCCGTGCCCTGCTGCAGGCCCACCGCTGGCTGTCGATGGCGCTCTCCGGCCTGGACCTGGAGGAGCTCGCCGTCCACCACGCCGTCCGCGGGCACCAGGTGGCCGCGGCCCTGCCCGACGTCGACGACCGCGGGCGGCTGCTGCTGCTCTCGGCCCGCCAGCACGTCGAGCTCGCGCAGACGATGCGCCGCCGCGGGGAGACCGAGCGCTCCGCCGAGCTCGCCGGCGAGGCGATCACCTGCGCCACCGGCGCGCGGGAGCTGGACTGGTCGCCCGACCAGGCCGACGCCGACCTGCTCGACGTGGTGCAGGCCTGGGCGCTGATGTGCAGCGGCGACCCGGACGCCGCGCTCGGGCCGCTGCGCCGCGTGCGGCGCGCGCTGCAGCGGGACGGCGGCCTGTGGCTGCGGGGGTACGCCGACCTGGCGCTGGCCCGGGTGCTCTCGGCGCTCGCCGCGCGCGACGGGCGCACCGCTCCCGGCGAGGAGGCGATCGACCTGCTGGTCGAGGCCTCCGGTGCCTTCGCCGCCGCCGGTGACCGCCGCCGCTACCGGCAGAGCCTGCTCGAGCTCGGGCAGGGCAACGCCGACCTCGGTCGCCCTGCCGAGGCGCTGCACTGGCTGGAGGCCTACCGCGCCGACACCGGCCGGGCGCACGCCCGCGGCCGGGCGCTGTGGGCGGAGATGTTCGTCCGCCGCAGCCGGCTGCGCGAGGCCGAGCGCCAGGAGGCGGTGCTCCGGCGGCACGCGCTCGAGGACCCGCTCACCGGGCTGGGCAACCGGCGCAGCGCCGAGCGGCGGCTGGGCGCCCTGCGGCTGGGCGAGGAGCCGCTGTCGCTGGCCGTCGTCGACGTCGACCGGTTCAAGGAGGTCAACGACGACACCTCGCACACCCACGGGGACGCCGTCCTGCGCCGGGTCGCCGACCTGCTGCGCGAGCACAGCCGCACCGGCGACGAGGTCTACCGCTGGGCCGGTGACGAGTTCCTCGTCGTGCTGCCGACGGCGACCGAGGCGCAGGCCGTGGTGGTGATGGAGCGGCTGCGCTCGGCGGTCGCCGAGGCCGACTGGCGGGACCTGGAGCTCTCCGCGCCGGTGACGGTCAGCATCGGCGTCGCGACCGCGCCCGCGGTGACCGACGGCCAGCCGAGCCCGGTCACCGGCTGGCGGTCGCTGTTCGACACCGCCGACCTGCACCTCTTCTCCGCCAAGCGCCTCGGCCGCAACCGGGTCCGCGCGCACGGGCCGGCCGAGGTGGGGCCGGCGGATCGCGGGGCGAGTGCGTGACCATCCTGCACGCGTGGGGCGGGAGGGACGAGGGACGGCGCGTTCAGCGTGACGTCCTCGACACTGTCGGTGACGACATGCACAGTGCGCTCGTGCCACCGGGAGCCCTGCACCACCGGGTGACCGCCGCCCTCAGCAACTGGCAGCTCGACGACGCCGAGCAGCTGCTCGCCGGGGTCGAGCGGGACCCGTCGCCCTACGTCGCAGCCACCCCGGCCGCCGACGCGCCCGAGGGCGCCCCGGTGTCGCTGGGCCGCGCGTGGGCCGACACCCTGCGCGCCGAGCTGCTGGTGCGCCGGCTCCGCGTCGCCGGGTTCACGCTCGTCGGCGACCCGGTCTCCGCCGCCGAGCCGGCCCTCGACCTGCACGCGGGCGTCGCCGGGCTGATCGACGGCGCCGGCGAGGGCTCCCCCGACGGCACGGAGCCCGACGCGCGGTCGGAGTCCGCCTCGCGCGCGGCGCTGGCCATCGCCCTGGTCCGCTCGGCGAAGGCCGCGTTCGACGCCTCCGACGACGCCCTGCAGCGCGCCGCCGGCCTGGCCCGGCATGCCCGCATCGAGCTGCTCTCGCGCCGGATCGACGCCGCGATGGACGAGGCCGTCGAGGCCGCCAGCCTGCTCGACCCGGGGCTGGCGCCGAGCCCGCTGCTGGTGGACACGCTCGGGACGCTGGCCGGGGTGCTCGCCGACCTCGAGCTGATGCCGCTGGCCCTGGACTACCAGCGCCGCTCGCTCGAGGCCGCCCAGGCGGTCGCCACCGGCCCCGCCGCCGCGGAGGGCGACCCCGACGTGCTCGTCGCCGTCGCCGCCACCCGCCTCGGCGAGCTCTGCGCCGAGCTGGGCGAGGGGCTCCTGGACGACGGCGCTCCCGAGTCGGCCGCACCGTACTTCGCCGAGGCCCGCGCGCTGGCCGAGCAGGCGCTCGTGCAGCTGCCGCCGGACTCCCCCGGCGTCGTCCCCGCCCAGGTCGTGCACGGGTGGGCCCTGGTCGGCATGGGGGAGCAGACGGCCGCAGTCGGGCCGCTGCGCGCCGCCGTGCGGCTCTCCGCCGCCACTGCCGACCGCGACCGCATGGCCTCGGCGCAGCTGGCCCTGGGGCGCGCGCTGCGCCGGCAGGGCGAGGGCCACGCCGCCGACGAGCACCTGGTCGCCGCGCTGACCCTGGCCACCGAGCACGGCCTGCCGCGGCTGCGCCGCGCCGCCCTCCGCGAGCTGTGCACGCTGCACGCCGACCTCGACGACGCCGGGCGGGCGCTCCCGTACCTGCAGGCCTACCTCGCCGACGAGCTGGACCGGGTCGACGAGCGGCGCACCCGCTGGGTCGAGCTGTTCGGCCGGCGCAAGAGCCTGCTGGAGACCGAGCGCGCCGCCGGTCAGCTGCGCCGGCAGGCCTACGAGGACCCGCTCACCCACCTGCCCAACCGGCGCTACGCCGAGGCGCGGCTGGACGGGCTGCTGGCGGCGGGCGACGTCCCGGCGCTGGCCGTGGTCGACGTCGACACCTTCAAGGCGATCAACGACACCGCCGGGCACCCCGCCGGCGATGCCGTGCTGCGGACCATCGGCGAGCTGCTGGTCGCCGGGGTCCGCGACACCGACGAGGTGTGCCGCTGGGCCGGCGACGAGTTCGTCATCCTGCTGCCCGAGACGACCGCCGAGCAGGCCGAGCGGGCGCTGGAGCGGATCCGGGCCTCGGTCGCCCGCTACCCGTGGGTGGATCTCGGCCTGGACGTCCCGGTGACCATCAGCGCCGGCATCGCCTCGGCCACCCGGGGTGACGACCGCAAGACCCTGTTCGCGGCCGCCGACGGCGTGCTCTACGAGGCCAAGCGCGGCGGCCGGGACCGCGTGGTGCGGCTGTCGGCGCTCACCCAGACGAGAGCCACCGACGGCGTCGCGCAGCCGTCCCCCGCCGCTCCCGTGCGCCAGGTGCCCGACGGGCCCAGCCCGGCGGAGGACGCCGCCCGCGCCGCCGCGGCCGTCCGGGAGGAGGCGGCCGGCTTCGCCGCGCTGCTCGGCGACGCGCACGCCCCGCTGGGTACCGCGCGCCCGGGGGAGCCGCTGCTCGTGCCGACCCCGCCCGCGCACCGCCCCGCCGAGGAGGTCGGCCCGGCGGTGGTCCGGGCTCCGGGCCGCACGGTCGACGAGGTGCTGGCCCTGGTCCGCCAGGCGCGCCGCGACACCCCCGACCGCCCGGTGCTCGTGCTGCGCGCCGCCGCGGAGACGCTGGTGGCGGTGGCCGGCGAGCACGGACCGGTCACCACCATGGACGGCGCCGCGATGGCCGCCGTCGTCGGCCCGCTGCCCGAGCCGGCCGGCCGCACCACCGTGCTGCGCGCCGCGGGCGCCGACCCCGTCGTCGCGGCCGAGGCGGCGTTCGTGGCCCGGGCCTCCGGCACGGAGGTGGTCCGCGTCGAGGACGGCTCCGTGCCCGACGGCACCGACTGCCTGGTCGTCGTCGCCGGCGCCGACGCCGCGGTCGTGACCTCGCTCGCCGCGCGCACCGACGTCCCGGTGGTCGCGGTGCCGACGTCGGCCGCGCACCCCGGCGGCCTCGGCGGGCTGGGCGCGCTCGTGTCGATGCTGCACCCCGCGGGGACCGGCGTGGTCGTCACCTCGGTCGACGACGGCTGCTCGGCCGGCATCTTCGCCGCCCGTGTCGCGCGGAGGAGCGCGCGGCGGCCGTGACCATCGGCTGGCTGGACCTCGCGGCCGGGGCCTCGGGCGACATGCTGCTGGGCGCCCTCGTCGACGCCGGGGTGCCGCTGGACGTGCCGGCCGAGGCGGTCGCCGCGCTCCCCGTCGAGCAGGTCCGGCTGACCACCGAGCAGGTGACCCGCCACGGGCTCGGCGCCACCCGGGTGCACGTGCACGCGCCGCCGTCGGACGTGCTGCGCACCTGGGCCGACGTCCGGGCGCTGCTGCACTCCTCGGCGCTGCCCCCACCGGTGCGCGACGGCGCGCTCGCGGTGTTCGAGCGGCTGGCCGTCGCGGAGGGCCGGGTGCACCGCATCGACCCGGCGCGCGTGCACTTCCACGAGGTCGGGGCGCTGGACGCCCTGGCCGACGTCGTGGGGGTGGTCGCCTCCTTCGAGTACCTGGAGCTGTCGCGGCTGACCGCCTCCCCCGTCGCGCTGGGCAGCGGCTCGGCCCGCGGGGCGCACGGCGTCGTCCCGATCCCGGGTCCGGCGGTGCTGGAGCTTCTCGCCGGGGTGCCGGTGCACGCCGGCGCCGTGCCGGCCGAGATGTGCACGCCCACCGGCGCGGCCCTGCTCGCCGCCCGGGTGGAGGAGTGGACGACGCTGCCCGCGCTCCGCGTCGAGCGCGTGGGCGTGGGCGCCGGCGGCCGCGACCCGGAGCAGCTGCCCAACGTCGTGCGGCTGGTGCTGGGCGAGCCCGCCGAGCCCGCGCCGGCCCGCCCGGTGGTCCTGGAGGCCAACGTCGACGACCTCGACCCGCGGCTGTGGCCGGCCGTCCTCGACGCCCTCCTCGCGGCCGGCGCCTCGGACGCGTGGCTCACCCCGATCCTGATGAAGAAGGGCCGCCCGGCGCACACCCTGTCCGCGCTGTGCCGTCCCGAGGTGCTGCCCGCCGTGCAGGCCGCCGTCTTCGCGACGACGTCGACGATCGGGCTGCGGGTGGTCGAGGTCGGCAAGGTCGCCCTGGAGCGGGCGCACGCCACGGTCGAGGTGCTCGGCGCCCCCGTCGGCGTGAAGCTCGCCGTCTCCGGCGACCGGGTCGTGAACGTGAGCGTCGAGTACGAGGACGTCGCCGCGCTGGCCCGCGCCCGCGAGCTACCGGTCAAGGAGGTGCTGCGGGCCGCCACGGCCGCCGCCGAGGCGGCCCACCCGGTCGCTCCGCCGGCCGAGGTCCCTCCGCTCTGGGGCTGAGCGCCGTCGCCGGCGCGGCCGGTCACCCCTGCGCCGCGCCCCACTCGGCCAGGCGGCGCTCCACCTCGGCCGGGGTCAGGTCCTCCACCCGGGTCATGACCGCCCAGCGGTGGCCGAACGGGTCGAGGACCGAGGCGAAGCGGTCACCGGTGACAAACGTGGACGGCGCCTCGCGCACCGTCGCCCCGCGCTCGACCGCGGCGGCGAAGACCGCGTCGACGTCGGCCACGTAGATGCACGTGGACCCGCTCACCCGGTCGCCGTCCCGGGTGGGCGCCACCAGGCCGTACTCGTCGTTCGGGTCGGACAGCTGCAGCCGTCCCTCGCCGAACTGGAGCTCGGCGTGCAGCACGGTGCCGCCGGGGCCGTCCATCCGGCTGACCAGCGTGGCGCCGAAGACCTCGCCGTAGAAGCCGATCGCCTCGGCGGCCGGGGCGCAGACGAGGAAGGGGGTGAGGGTCGTGTAGCCGGCGGGCTTCCAGGTCGTGGACATGCCGCGGATCGTCCCTACGCTCCGGCCGTGGCGTCTTGGACGAACACGACACCGCCCTCGATGCGCGGCGTCCTCCGGCCGGAGGAGACCGGGGAGGTGGCCGGGCTGCGCCGGGACGCCGCCGTCTCCGCCGCCCTCTCCCCCTTCGTGGAGCGCTACTGGTCGGTGCGCTGGGACCGCACCGGTCTGCCGCCCTTCCGCTCGGACGTGCTCAGCCACCCCTCGGTGAACGTGTCGGTCGAGAGCGGCACCCGGCCGCGCTTCGGCTTCGCGCTGCCCGCGGTGCTCGTGCACGGTGTCGTGTCCCGCCGGTTCACCGTCGAGCTCGTGGGAGTTGGAAGGGTCACCGCGGTGAAGTTCCGGCCCGGGGGCTTCGCCGCGTTCACCGGCAGGCGCCCCGGCCGCGAGACGGTGGCCCCGCTGGCCGGTGAGCTCGGGCTGGAGCCGGCCCCCCTGCTGGCCGCGGTGCTCGCCGAGGAGGACGACGCCGCGCGGGCCGCCGTCCTCGACGCCGCCCTGGCCCCGCGGGCTCCCGCGCCCGCACCGGAGTACCTCGACCTGCTCGCGCTGGTCGACCGGATGGCCACCGACCGTGAGCTGGTGCGGGTGGAGCAGGTCGCCGAGCTGGGCGGCACCGGCGTCCGCTCGCTGCAACGGTCGTTCGCGCGGTACGTGGGCCTGGGGCCGAAGGCGGTGCTGGCGCGCTACCGGCTGCAGGACGCCGCCGCGCTCATCGACTCCGGCGAGGTGACCGACCTCGCCGGGCTGGCCGCCTCGCTGGGCTGGTTCGACCAGGCGCACTTCAGCCGCGACTTCCGGGCGGTGGTGGGGCAGCCGCCGTCGGAGTACCTGCGCCGGGCGCGGGCGGCGCGCCCGGCGACGTGAGCCAATCCTCCCGATTGGCCTGCGGTCGCCGGGCCGGTCGTCACCGATGATCGCCGGGTGAACCAGCGTCTCCTGCTCGCCGGCGCCCCCGCCACCGTCGGCGGCACCCCGCGGCGGCTGCTGCAGCTCTACGCCGGGCTGGCCCTCTACGGCGCCTCGATGGCGCTCCTCGTCCGCTCGGCGCTGGGCGTGATGCCCTGGGACGTGCTGCACCAGGGGCTCGCGGGGCGACTCGGGTGGTCGCTGGGCACGGTCACGATCGCGGTGGGGGCGCTGGTGCTGCTGGCGTGGATCCCGCTGCGCCAGCGGCCCGGGCTCGGCACGGTGAGCAACGTCCTGGTCATCGGTCTGGCCGTCGACGCGACGCTCGCCGTCCTGCCCGCGCCGGGAGCGCCGGCGGCACGGGCCGGGTTCCTGGTCGCCGGCGTCCTGCTCAACGCGGTCGCCACGGCCGCCTACATCGGCGTCCGCCTCGGGCCCGGGCCGCGCGACGGCCTGATGACCGGCCTGGGTGGAGCGCACCGGGCGGTCGGTGCGGCTCGTGCGGACCTCGGTGGAGCTCGGCGTCGTGGCGACCGGGTGGCTCCTCGGCGGCACCCTGGGTCTCGGCACCGTGGTCTACGCGCTGGCCATCGGCCCGCTCGTGCAGGTGCTCCTGCCGCGGCTGTCCCTGCCGCTGGCCGGATCAGCCCCGGCGGCGCAGCCCGAGGACCACGACGGGGACGACGGCGAGCACGAGCAGCGCGACCGCCCTGCCGCCGCCGCCGGCCCACGCTGCGAAGACCAGCAGTGACGACAGCTCGACCCCGGTGCCGGCGACCGAGGTGATGGTCGCGCGGTACGGGCCGCTGATCCGCCGCTGCAGCTCGGCCTCCGCGGCCACCAGCACCGCCAGGTAGACCCCGTAGGCCAGGCCCAGCACGACCACCACCGGCGGCCCGGCCGTCGCGGCGGCGAGCAGCAGCCCCGCGCCCGCGGCGACCAGCAGCCCGCCCAGCACGCGGCCCGGAGGGCGCACCAGCCGGCCGCCGAGCGCGGCGCCGGCGGCCCCGGCGAGCGAGACGACCAGCACGGCCGCCGGGACCGCGAGCCCGGGCACGCCGCGCTCGGCCACGAGCACCGGGAAGTACTCCTCCACCGCGTCCAGCCCGCCGACCAGGGCCACGGCCAGGACGGCGGCGAGCAGGGCCGGACGGCGCAGCAGCGCTCCGGGGCCCGGGGCCGCCTCCTCGCCGTCCCCGCCGTCGCTCTCCGCCTCGGGGAACCGCAGGGCCAGCCCGGCGGCGCCCAGGCAGGCGGCCGCGCTGACCCAGCCCACCAGCGGGTAGCCGCCGAGCGCGTGCAGGACCGTCGCCGCGAGCGCCGTCGGCACCTGCACGAGCAGCTCGGCGGCGGTCATGGCGGCGTGGACCCGGGCGAAGCAGTGCGCCGCGCCGATCTCGGCCAGCCCGTCGTGCACGAGCGCCTCCGCGGTGCCCGAGGTCCCCGCGCCGGCCAGGCCCCAGAGGACGAAGCCGACCGCGAAGGCGCCGGTCGACGGGGCCGCCGTCCAGACCACGAACGCCGCCGCCTGGAGCACCCCGGCGAGGACGAGCACGCCCCGCCGGGACCACCGGTCGGCGAGCAGCCCCGCCGGCACCTCGGCCACCAGGCCGGTGACCGACCAGAGGCCGAACAGCACCGAGAGCTCGGTGGCGGGCACCCCGGCGTCGAGGAACAGCAGGGCGTACAGCGGGTACAGCGGCACCCACTCGGAGAGCGCGGCCCAGCCGATGGCCAGGCGGGCGAGCGGCCTGGCCGCCGGGGGCAGCGGGGGCGGTGCGGATCAATGTCGGCGCATGACCGGGACGGTAGACCCGACGGCGCCCCGGCGCACCGGGGTTCTCGACCAGGGGGATGCCCGGGGGAGCCGCGGACCTACCCGTGCGGGGGAATCGACACGCCGTCCCTCAACCAGGCGGCGGCGCCCGCCGTTGCGAGACTGGACGGACCGGATGCGCCGGCCACGTCGGCGGGGGGACACAGGATGACCAGCACGGCCGGGCACACGCCGGCGCCCGGGCATCCGGACGTGGACCTCCCCCTCATGGACGCCGACCCCGCGCTCGAGGGCCTGGTGCGGGTGGCCGCCGCGGTCACGAACATGCCCTCCGCCGCGGTGATCACCATGGACACCGCCGTCATGCACGTCATGGCGGTCCACGGCTTCCGGGGCGCCGCCTGGCCGCGCGCGGGCTCGATCGTCGCGACGGTGCTCGAGCGGGGGCCCGGCGTCCAGACCTGCGACGACCTGACCGACGACCCCGGGTTCGCCCGCAGCCCCTGGGTGGACGGCCGCCGGGCGCGGATGCGCGCCTTCGGCACCGTCCCGGTGGTCGTCGACGGCCGCACGGTCGCCGCCATCTGCGTCTTCGACTCCACGCCGCACGCCTTCACCGACGAGGAGCGCGCCCGGCTCGCCGACGTCGCCGCCGCCGTGGGCACGCTGGTGCGAGCCGGGCAGCAGACCCGCGAGCTCGCCGACCTCGCCGCCGCCAGCCAGCTGGCCCGAGCCGAGACGGCGCGGGCGCACCAGGAGCTCGCCCGCTCCACCGCGTTCACGCAGTCGCTGCTGGAGGTGCTGCCCGTGGGGGTCATCGGCGGGGACGCCGAGGGGCGGGTCACCCTCTTCAACGCCGCCGCCCGCGCCTGGCACGGCCTCGACGCCGACCCGACCGTCGCGGTCGAGGACATCCCGAGGACCTTCGGGCTCACCGACGTCCACGGGACGCCCCTCGCCTACGGCGACGTGCCCTTCAGCCGGGTCTACACCGAGGGCCGCGTGGAGGACGCCGAGATGGGCATCGCCCTCCCCGACCGGCCCCTGCGCAGGGTGTCCGGCTCGGGCGTCCAGGTGCACGACGTCGACGGCTCGCTGCTGGGCATCGTCGTCACCCTCACCGACGTCACCGAGCAGCGGGCGCTCGAGGAGGCGCTGCGGGACGCCGCGCTGCACGACCCGCTCACCGGCCTGCCCAACCGGAACCTGCTGCTCGACCGGCTCGACCAGACCCTCGCCGCCGCGGAGCGGGCGCGCCGGCAGATGGCCGTCCTCTACTGCGACCTCGACGGGTTCAAGCCGGTCAACGACACCGCCGGGCACGCCGCCGGCGACGAGGTGCTGGTGGTGGCCGCCCGCCGGCTGGCCGCCGAGATCCGCCCCGGCGACACCGTCGCGCGCATCGGCGGTGACGAGTTCGTCGTCCTGTGCCCGGAGGCCGGCTCCGAGCGGGCCGCCCAGGTCATCGCCGACCGGATCACCGCCGCCTTCGACGAGCCCCTGCGCCAGGCCGACGGCGCGGAGCACGCCGTCGGCATCAGCATCGGGGTGGCGCTGTGCGGTCCCGGCGAGACGCCGGACTCCGCGCTGGCCGCCTCGGACGCCGCCATGTACCGGGTCAAGGCCGCCCGGCGGGAGGCGCGCGTCCCCGCGCCGCGGCCGGAGCCCGGCCCCGTCGTCCCCGCCCCCTGACCCCACGTCGCGCACCGCCCGGCGGCCGCTACGGTGGTCCACCGAGAGGTCGCCTGCCCGAGCCCCGCCCGGCAGTGCCGTGCGAGAAGGGTTCGTCGTGATCTGGTCGGTCGTCCTGGCCGCGTTCGTCCTGGTGCTGCCGGTCGAGCTCCCCGACAAGACGCTCTTCGCCAGCCTGGTGCTGGCCACCCGCTTCCCGCCGCTGCCGGTGTTCGTCGGCGTCGGCACCGCGTTCGGCCTGCAGGTGGCGATCGCGGTCACCGCGGGCTCGCTGCTGTCGCTGCTGCCCCAGGCGCTGGTCACCGGCGTCGTCGCGCTGCTGTTCCTGGTCGGCGCGGTGATCCTCTGGCGCAGCGCCACCGCGGGCGCCGAGGACGCCGGCGAGGCCGCCGACGTCCGCGAGCAGACGTCGTTCCTCCGGGCGGCCGCCATCTCCTTCGGCGTGCTCTTCGCCGCCGAGTGGGGCGACCTCTCCCAGCTCGCCACCGCGGGCCTGGCCGCGCGCTACGACGCGCCGCTCTCAGTGTTCGTCGGCTCCTGGGCCGCCCTGCTCGTCGTCTCCGGCCTCGCGGTGTTCCTCGGCAAGAACCTCGCCGACCGGCTGCCGATCGCGCTCATCCGCCGGGTGGCCGCGGGGTTGTTCCTGGTCTTCGCCGTCATCGCCGCCGTGGAGACCGTCCGCGCGCTGGTCTGACTACGCGAGCGTGGGGAGCCAGTCGGCCACCGCGCGCCCGATCTCGTGCGGCGAGTCCTCCGGGACGAAGTGGCTGCCCGCCACGGTGACCTCGGTGAGCGCCGGCCAGCTGCGCACGAACTCCCGCTGGCGGCCGACCAGGATCGAGCCGGGGTCGGCGTCGATGAACAGCTTGGGGACGTCGCTGCCGGCCAGCCACTCCCCGTACTGCTGGACCCGCTCCACCACGGCCGCCGGCTCGCCCTCGATCGGCAGCTGACGGGGCCACTCGAGCGTCGGCCAGCGGTCCTCGCGCCCCGGGAACGGCGCGCGGTACCGGTCGTGCGCCTCGGGGGTGAGCCCGCGGGCCACCGACGCCGGCAGGATCTTCTCGACGAACACGTTCTTGTCCAGCACGGCGGCCTCCCCGTTCGGGCCGCGCATCAGCTGGAAGATGTTGCGCGCGTCGGCGGGCCAGTCGTCCCAGGTGACCGGCATGACGATCGCCTCGGTGAAGGCGATGCCGCGGACCCGGTCCGGGTGGCGGGCGGCCCAGTCGAAGCCGAGCCCGGAGCCCCAGTCGTGCAGGACGAGCGTGATGCGGTCGCCGACGAAGACCCGGTCCAGGAACTCCTCCAGGTAGGCGGCGTGCGTGTCGAACGAGTACGTGCCCGGGGCCGGGTCGGGCAGCTTCTCGGACTCCCCCATGCCGATGAGGTCGGGGGCGACGCAGCGGCCGAGGTGCTGGACGTGCGGGATCACGTTGCGCCACAGGTAGGACGACGTCGGGTTGCCGTGCAGGAAGACGATCGACTCCCCGGTGCCGACGTCCACGTACGCCATCTCGGCGTCCTTGACGGTGATCCGCGTGCGCGGGAACGGGTCCTCGGGGGAGATGGCGTCGGGCATGCGCCGATCCTCACACGGACCGCGGCCGGTCCGCCGGGTCGGCCCGCCCGGCGCCGGCAGGCCCGTTCCTGCCGTCGCCGTCGCCGCCGTGGAGACGGTCCGCGCCCTCAGCTGACCGGCGGGGTCAGCAGCGCCAGCCGCTCCACCAGCGCCGACAGCTGCCCGTCGAGGTCCGGCCAGCCCGGCGCGGGCGCGGCCGACCGCAGGGTGACCACGCCGTGCAGCGCCGTCCACACCAGCGTGGCCTCCTCCCGCGGGTCGATGCTGCGGGATCGGCCCGCCCCGACGCAGGCCTCGATGCCCTGGACCAGGACGGCGAACGCCATCTCGGCGCTGTCGGGCTTCCGCGGGCCGAACATGGCGCGGTACCGCGCCGGTGCGGCGAGGCCGGCCAGCACGTAGGTCCGGCACCCGGCGAGCAGCCGTCGCACCGGGTCGGACTCGCGCTCGACGGCTACCAGCACCGCCGACCGCAGCTGCTCGAAGCCCTCGTCCAGGACGGCGCGCAGCAGCTCGTCCAGGTCGGCGAAGTGGCCGTAGACCGCGGGCGCGCTGACGCCGGCCTCGCGCGCCACGCCGCGCAGGCTGACGGCGGCGATCGAGCCCTCGCGCTCGAGCAGCGTGGTGGCCGCGGCGAGGAGGTCGGCGCGGAGGTCGCGGGCGGGCACGAAGACACTTTACAGGCGTTAAGCAAAGGGCCTACGCTGCTTTACACCCGTTAAGTCGAAGGAGGAGTCATGGGCCTGATCCCCGACCTCGCCTGGACCTCGCCCGCTCCGGGCCCCGGACCCGGCGTCGTGGTCGACACCCGCCTGCACCTGCGGCGGCTCCGGGACGTGCCGATGTTCTTCCGCACGTCCCTCGCCACGTACCGGCAGGCCGTGCGGAGCCCCGGTGCCCGCTCGGTGCGCATGCGCGCCCAGCCGCTGGCGCGCCGGTTCACGACGGTGTCGTGGTGGGACGACGCCGGGGCGGCGCGGGCCTTCGCGATCGCGGAGCCGCACCGCTCGGCGATGCGGTCCTGGCGCCCGCGCATGGACCAGGCGGACATCACCTGGCGGCCGGGCGTCGCCGGCGAGATCCCGGCGCTGGCGGTCCTCGAGCCCACGACCTCCTAGACCTGCCGCGCCACCAGCACCCGGAAGAGGTTCTGCAGCCGGTAGCCGCCGTCGCCGGTGCGGTAGGGCTCGAGGTGCTCCAGCACCGTGTCGCGCAGCGCCTCCGGTTCGGTCCGCCGCACGGCCGAGCGGGCGAGCGGGGTGACCATGAGCGGCCCGACCAGCTCGTCGGCACCGGCGTAGTCGAAGGGCACGACCACCTCGTCGAGCCGCTCGACCGCCAGCCCCGCCCGCTCGGCCATCGCCCGCAGCCGGGCCGGCTCGCTCACCGCCGGCCCGCGGCGGGGCCGGCCCGGCGCCAGCGCCTCCTGCAGCACCCGCAGGTCGCACTCCCGGTCCCGGCCCCACACCGTCGCGGCGACGACCCCACCCGCGCGCCCGGCCCGGTGCAGCACCGCGACCGGGTCGGCGACGTGCATCAGCAACTGGACGGCGGTGACGACGTCGAACGGCCCGGGCGGAGGGTCCTGCGCGTGCCGGACGAGGAAGGTCCCGCCGGGCACCGCCGCGGCCGCCTCCGCGACGGCGGCCGGATCGGTGTCGACGCCGGTCACGCGGGCGCCCCGGCCGGCCGCGCGCCGGGCAAGCTCGCCCGCGCCGCAACCCAGGTCGAGCAGGCGGGTGCCGGCGGTCACCGCGGTGGCGTCGAGCACGGCCTCGTGCAGCGCCGCGCCCCAGCTCTCCGCTCCCCCGCTCACCGGGCGACCATAAACGTGCTTGACCCTGACGCGACGTCAGGCCGTTGCCTTCTCCTCGTCAGAGGGAGCGAGGGATCCGATGAACGTGGGCGAGGTCGCCGCGATGGCCGGCGTCACGGTACGCACGCTGCACCACTACGACCGGATCGGCCTGCTACGGCCGTCCGGGCGGACGTCGGCCGGCTACCGGCAGTACGCGCGGGCCGACCTGGACCGGCTGCACCAGGTGCTGGTCTACCGCGAGCTCGGGTTCCCCCTCGAGGAGGTCGCGGCCCTGCTGGACGACCCGTCCGCCGACCCCGCCGAGCACCTGCGCCGGCAGCACCGGCTGCTGCGGGACCGGCTGGATCGGACGCAGGCGATGGTCGCGGCCGTGGAGAAGGAGATGGAGGCGAGAGCCATGGGAATCGGACTCACCCCGGAGGAGCGGTTCGCGGTGTTCGGGGAGCACGACCCCGAGCAGTACGAGGCCGAGGTCGAGGAGCGCTGGGGCGAGACGGAGGCCTACGCGCAGACGAAGCGCCGGACCGCGGCGTACTCCAAGGAGGACTGGCTGCAGATCCTGGCCGAGGGGGAGGACGTCGAGGCCCGCTTCGCCGCCGCCCTGCGGGCCGGGGTCCCGGCCGACTCGGCGCAGGCGATGGACCTCGCGGAGGAGCACCGGCAGCAGATCAGCCGGAACTTCTACGACTGCCCGCCCGAGATGCACGCCGACCTGGGCCGGATGTACGTCGAGGACGAGCGGTTCGCCGCCCACTACGACCAGCGCGCGCCCGGCCTGGCGCAGTACGTCAGCTCCGCCGTCCAGGCCAACGCCGCCCGCCAGGGGTGACCGCCCTGGACCAGTGGCCGGCCGGCGAGATCGGCGATCCGGCCCTCTCCAGCGCCGGGATCCGGGCGGGATCGCCGATCTCGCGTGGTCACACCCGGATCAGCAGCTCCCCGTGCAGCATGCCGAGCCAGCCGTTGTCGGCGTCGGCCCAGCGCAGCCACGCATCGGCGATGCCCTGGAGGTCGCCCGGCGTCGCCAGGCCGTAGGCCACAGCCTGCTCGGCGAAGGACGACGCCGTCGCCCGCCCCGCCCACGAGCCGCCCCACCACCGCCGCTCGGCCGGGGACGCGTAGCACCACGCCGAGGTGGACGCGGTCAGGTCGCGGAGCCCCGCCGCGTGCGCCCAGGCCAGCAGCCGGCGACCGGCGTCGGGCTCGGCGCGGTTGCGGCGGGCCACCTGCTGGTAGAGCGCCAGCCACCGGTCGAGCCCCTCGTCGGCGGGGAACCAGGTGGTGGCCGCGTAGTCGACGTCCCGGACGGCGACCAGCCCGCCCGGCCGGCAGACCCGCGCCATCTCCCGCAGTGCGGCCACCGGGTCGGTGAGGTGCTGCAGCACCTGGTGGGCGTGGACGACGTCGAACGAGGCGTCGGGCAGGTCGAGGGCGTAGACGTCGCCGACGGCGAAGGCGACCTCGACGCCGGCGCGGTCGGCAGCGGTCCGCGCCTCGTCCAGCGGGTCCGCCGAGAGGTCGAGCCCGAGCACGCGTCCGGGCGCCACCCGGGCGGCGAGGTCGACGGTGATCGTGCCGGGCCCGCACCCGACGTCGAGCAGGTCGAGCCCCGGGCGCAGCGCGGGCAGCAGGTGCGCGGCGGAGTTCTCGGCGGTGCGCCACCGGTGCGACTGCAGGACCGGCTCGGCGTGCCCGTGGGTGTAGGTGTCCACGGGCGCAGTGTGGCCCGGCGTCCCGGCTAGTGGAACCGGCATCCCGCTTGATGAGATGCCGCCGTCCTCCCCCGTCGCAGCGCGTCCTCCCTCAGCGCCCACCGTGCGGGAGGACGCGCCATGATCAGGGAACCTGATCCCGGCGGACGGGGTCAGCCCTCGGCGAGGACCTGCTCGGCCACCGGCACCGCCCGCTCCCGGTCGGCGCGCACCAGCCCGATGCGGGAGCGGCGGTCGAGCAGGTCGGCCACCGTGCGCGCGCCCTCGTGCCGGACCGCGAAGCGCAGCTCCCCCACCGTCTCCGGCCGCCCGGCGACGACCAGCGCCGGTCCGAGCGCCTCCACCGCGGGCGCCTCGGTGCCGTACCGGGCGACCAGCCGCGCCGGTGCGGGCACCCGGTCCAGCGCCACCCGCGGCGCCGCCCCGGCGAGCGCGAGCCGCGCGGTGGTCGACCGCGCCGCGCCCCGCCCCAGCCGCGTCACGACGGCGTCCACGGCCTCCTCGGCCATCGCCCGGTAGGTGGTCAGCTTCCCGCCGACGACGGAGAGGACCGGTCCGTCCCACGCGAGCAGGTGCCGGCGGGAGAGGTCGGCGGTGGCGCCACCCGGCCCCGTGCCCGCCGACTCGGGCAGGACCAGCGGCCGGTAGCCGGAGTAGGCGCCCACCAGGTCGGCGCGGGTGAGCGGCTCGGCGAGCACCTGGTTCACGGTGTCGAGCAGCTGCCGCACCTCGGCGTCGGACGGTGCCGCGTCGTCGTCGGGGACCGGCCCCTCGACCGGCTCGTCGGTGAGCCCGAGGTAGACCAGGCCGTCGGGCTGCGGCAGCGCGAAGACGTACCGCGAGCGGGACCCCGGCAGCGGCACGGTCAGCGCGGCCGACGGCGAGCCCAGCCGCACGCCCGGCACGACGAGGTGGGAGCCGCGCGAGGGCACCAGCCGGATGTGGGGCGCCAGCCGCTGCGCCCACACCCCGGCGGCGTTCACCACCACCCCCGCCCGCACGGTGAGCGGGCCCTCGTCGGTGGTCGCGTGCACGTCCGCGCCGTCGACGGCGGTGACGGTCGCGCCGGTGACCACCCGCGCGCCGTGGGCGGCCGCCGTCCGGGCCAGGGCGACGACGAGCCGCGCGTCGTCGGTCAGCTGCCCGTCCCAGAAGACGACGCCGCCACCGCCGGGCCGCACCGCGGGCACCAGCCGGCCGACGTCGGAGGCCTCCACCCGCCGGGTCGCGGGCAGCGAGCGCCGGCCGCCGGGCACCGAGAGCCGCACCGCGTCGCCGAGCCGACCGCCCAGCTCCGCGAGCGCGGTGACGTCGCGGCCGGCGGCATCGGGGACCAGGAAGGGCAGCGGGCGCACCAGGTGCGGCGCCGTCGCCCCCATGAGGACGGCGCGCTCGCGGGCGCTCTCCCGCGCCAGCCCGAGCTCGCCGTGGGCCAGGTACCGCAGGCCGCCGTGCACGAGCTTCGAGGACCACCGGCTGGTGCCCGCTGCCAGGTCGGTGCGCTCGCACAGCAGCACCGAGAGGCCGCGCGAGGCGGCGTCCAGGGCCACCCCGGCGCCGGTCACCCCGCCACCGACGACCACCACGTCGACGGCGGCCCCGGCGACGGCGGCCAGGTCGCGGGCGCGGCGCTCGGGTGAGAGGGAGCCGATCACCCGGTCCCCCAGCGCTGCGGCACCGGCAGACTGTAGCCGTGCCCGAGCAGCCGGAACTGACGATCCAGGGCTGGGGCCCGCGCCCCGCCACCCCGGGGGACGAGAGCCCCGACGGCGCCCTGACCAAGGCCGCGCGCCGCTTCCTGACCCGCGAGCTGGGCTGGGAGCCCCGGCACACCCCGCCCGCCGCCGTGGACGAGATCCGCCTGGCGCCCTGCCGGCTGCCCGAGGAGGACCGGGCGGCCCTGGCCGGCCTGCTGGGCGAGGACCACGTGCGCACCGACCGCGACGCGCGGCTGCGCCGGGCCGGCGGCAAGAGCTACCTGGACCTGCTGCGCCGACGGGAGGGCGACGCCTCCGACGCGCCGGACGGCGTCGTGCTCCCGGGCACCACCCAGGAGACGGCGGCGCTGCTGGCGCTGTGCAGCGAGCGCGGCATCGTCGTCGTTCCGTTCGGCGGCGGCACCAGCGTCGTCGGCGGGCTGGCCGGCGTGGACGCCGACGACCGCCCGACCCTCGCCGTCGACCTCTCGCGCATGGCGTCGGTGCAGGCCCTCGACGTGCCGTCGTCGCTGGTCACCGTGGGTCCGGGCATGCGCGGGCCGGCCCTGGAGCAGGCCCTCGCCCGCGAGGGGCTGACCTTCGGCCACCTGCCGCAGAGCTGGGAGTTCGCCACGCTCGGCGGGTACGCCGCGACGCGGTCGGCGGGCCAGACCTCGACGGGGGTCGGCCGCTTCGACCAGCTCGTCGCGGGGCTCACCCTGGCGACGCCCTCGGGGGTGCTCCAGCTCGGCCACCCCCCGGCGTCGGCCGCCGGGCCCGACCTGCTCGGCCTGGCGCTGGGCTCGGAGGGGACGCTCGGCGTGATCACCGAGCTGACGCTGCGGGTGCGGCCCAAGCCCTCGGCCAGCTCCTACGAGGGCTGGTCGTTCCGCACCTGGGCGGCCGGGCTGGCCGCGCTCCAGCTGCTGGCCCGCCACGACCTGCTCCCCGACGTCGTCCGGCTCTCCGACGCCGACGAGACGAAGGCCAACCTGCTCATGGCCGCCGGCACCGGCGCGCGGGCGCTGCGGGGCGGGCTGCGGGCCCGGGGCCACGGCGAGGGGTGCCTGCTCGTCGTGGGCTGGGAGGGGGTGCCCGACCTGGTGCACGCCCGGACGCGCGCCGCCGCGGCACTGCTGCGCGACGGCGGCGCGGTGCGGCTCGGCCGCCGGGTGGGTGACTCGTGGCGCCGGCACCGGTTCGAGGCGCCCTACCTGCGCGACCGCCTCATGGACGGCGGCCTGCTGGTGGAGACGCTGGAGACCGCGGCCACCTGGACGGCGCTGCCCACCGTGTACGACACCACCCGCCGGGCGCTGCAGGAGTCGCTGGCCCGCGGCGGGCACCGGCCGTTGGTCATGGCCCACGTCTCGCACGGCTACGCCACGGGCGCCTCGCTCTACTTCACCGTGCTGGCCGACCGCGACGACGCGCTGCCCATCCAGCAGTGGCTGTCGGCCAAGCGGGCGGCGACCGACGCGCTCCTGGCCGCGGGCGGGACGCTCACCCACCACCACGCCGTCGGCGCCGACCACCGGCCGTGGCTGGAGCGCGAGGTGGGGGCGCTCGGCGTCGAGGTGCTGCGGGCGGTGAAGGAGCGGCTGGACCCCCGCGGCATCTGCAACCCCGGCGTCCTCCTCCCCGACTGAACGCCCCGCGCCATGATCAGGTGACCTGATCGTCGAGCGTCCTCCCTCACGGTGTGCGGTGAGGGAGGACGCTTCATGATCAGGTCACCTGATCGACGAGAGGCCGGCGCGGCGCCGGGAGGGCCGGGGTCAGGGGCCCGTGACGCCGGGGGCGATCTCTCAGAAGGCGTGGCCGAAGGAGAAGACGCGCTCCGGGTCGACCGCCGCCTTCACCTCGGCCAGCCGCTGGTAGACCCCGGGCGGGTAGGCCGCGGCCACCTCCCCGGGGCCGGAGACGTCACCCAGGAAGTTGGTCAGGCACCCGGGGGCCCGCCACGGCGCCATCGCCCCGAGCACGCCCCGCCCGACGGCGGGCACGATCTCGGCCAGCTCGGGCACGCCCGGCCCGAGGGCCAGCATCGAGAAACCCCCGTCGCGGCCGGCCACCGCGTTGGGCACCTTCGGCGCGCGGGCGAAGGCCCCGCCGAGCTTGCGCAGCTCGACCATCATGAGCGGGATCTCCGCCTGCGGGCCGGCCACGGCCAGCAGGGCGTCGATGCCGTCGTCGGTCAGCTCGGTGAGCAGCTGCCCCTTCTCCCACGCCGGCACGGGGTCGACCGGGTCCATGTGGATCGAGTCCATCTCGTCGGTCCGCATCGGCCCGATGAAGCCGAGCAGGATCCGGCCGGCCCGCATCATCGGCTCGACCAGCCGCTGGCCCTCGTCGAAGTCGGTGCCGCAGTAGGCGTAGCGGAGGTGGACGGCGGTCTGCCCACGCAGCGGCGGCGGGAGGAACTCCATGTCGGGCAGCCGGAGGATCGCGACCGAGGTGCCGACCTCCTCCGGCAGCTCGCGTGACCAGCGGCCGAAGGCGTGCAGGACGGCGGCCATGTCCTCACCGGCGAAGAAGACCCCGCCGGCGTACAGGCCGGTCAGCGGGACCAGGTCCATCTCCAGGGCGGTGACGACGCCGAAGTTGCCCTTGCCGCCGCGGACCGCCCAGAAGAGCTCGGGCTCGGAGTCGGGGGAGAGCGTGCGCTGCCGCCCGTCGGCGGTCACGATCTCCACCGCCCGGACGTGGTCGGCGGCGAACCCGTGCTTGCGGCCGAGGGAGCCCACGCCGCCGCCCAGCGTGTAGCCGATCACCCCGACGTCGGACGACGAGCCGCACAACCCCGCCAGGCCGAACTCGGCGGCGGACTCCATGAGCCGCTTCCACTTCACCCCGGCCTCGACGCGGACGGTCCGCCGCTCGGGGTCGATGAACAGCCCCTGCATGCGGCGGGTGGTGATCATCATGGAACCGGCGGCGTTGCGCACCGGGCCGTGGCCGGTGGCCTGGACGGCGACGCGCAGACCACGGGCGACGGCCCAGGAGACGGCGGCGGCGACGTCGGCGGCGCAGGTGGCGCCGACGGCGATCGACGGGGTGTGCTGTATCGCGACGTTCCAGGTGGCCACCTCGGCGGCCAGCCCGTCGTCGCCGGCGGCGTAGACGGGACCGTGGACGAGGCCGCGGAGCACGTCGACGTCCGCCGCGGGGAACGGCGGTACGAGGGCGTTCACGGCGTCGGCGTCCAGGAGGGCGACGGGCTGCTCGGGCTCGCGGGGGAGCTCGGTGAGGGACATGCGGATTCCTCTTCGCTGCCGCGGTGGTGACCGCGGGTGGGGCACCGCGGTCGGGCCGCGGCTTTTCGGGACGGCGGAAGCGTGCGCGGCCCCGCTTGCCGCGAGCTTGGAGCCGACTTGCACGAGCACCTTGCGGCCCGCTGCAGGCCCACCGCGCGAAAAGGGGTGCCCCCGGGGGCGCCGCGCTGGGAGCATCCTGCGGCGTGCGCTTCCGAGTCCTGGGGCCGCTCGAGGTCTCCGGCCCCGACGGCAGCCCCGCCGACGTGGGCGGGGCCAAGCCCCGGGCGCTGCTGACCCTGCTCCTGGCGGAGGCCGGCCGGGTCGTCGGCATCGACCGCATCGTGAGCACGCTCTGGGGCGAGGAGCCGCCCCCGACGGTCACCGGCACCCTCCAGGCCTACGTCTCGCACCTGCGGCGGGTGCTGGAACCGGGCCGCGGCCCGCGCGAGGCGCCGACCGTGCTGATCACCCGCCCACCGGGCTACCTGCTGCAGGTCGAGGCCGACGACCTGGACCTGCTGCGCTTCGCCCGGCTCATCGAGGAGGGCGACCGCGCGGTGACCGCCGGCGCACCCGCGCGGGGCGTGGCGCTGCTGGACGAGGCGCTGGGCCTCTGGCGCGGGGAACCGCTGGCCGAGCTGGGCGACCTGCCCGCGGCCGCGAGCGACCGGCTCCGCCTCACCGAGCTGCACGTGCGCGCCCGCGAACGGCGCTGCGACGCGCTGCTGGCGGTCGGCCGCCCGGAGGCCGCCGTCCCCGACCTGCAGCACCTGGTGTCCGAGCACCCCCTCCGCGAGCGGCTGTGGGCCCGTCTCGTGACGGCCCTGTACGCCGCCGACCGGCAGGCGGAGGCGCTGGACGCCTGCCGCCGGTGCGCCGACCTGTTGCGCGACGAGCTGGGCATCGACCCCGGGCCGGAGCTGCGCGACCTGGAGCAGGCCGTGCTGCGGCAGGACCCGCGACTGCTGGAGCGGCTGCCCCGCCCCGTGCTGCCGCCGGCTCCCGCGCCCGCGCCGAGCGCCTCGGTGGACGCGCTGGTCGGCCGCCGGGCGGAGCTCGACCAGGTGCGCGCGGTCGCCGAGCAGGTGGCCGGCGGGCGATCCGCCGTCGTCGTCATCGAGGGCGAGGCGGGCATCGGCAAGACCCGGCTCGCCGAGACGGTCGCCGACGGTGCCCGGCTCCTGGGGTGGCCGGTGGCGTGGAGCCGCTGCGCCGACGACACGGGTGCGCCGCCCCTGTGGCCGTGGACGCAGGTGCTCGAGCAGCTGGGCCAGCCGGAGCTGGTCCCCGACGAGGCGGCCGGGGACGACGCCGACGCAGCGCGCTTCCGGCTGTTCCAGGACCTGCGCGCCCGGCTGACCGCCGCGGCATCCCGCCCGGCGCTCGTCGTCCTCGAGGACCTGCAGGGCGCCGACACCACGTCGGTGCAGCTGCTCGGCCTGCTCGCCCGCCACCTCCCCCGGGCGCCGGTGCTGCTGGTCGTCACCGCGCGGACCGTCGGCGAGCCGCTGCCCGAGGCCGTCGCGGACTGCCTGGCCCGGCTCGCCCGCGAGCCCGCCGCCACCTGCCTGCGGCTGCGCGGGCTGGACGCCGACGACGTCGCCGCGCTCCTGACCGCTCAGCTGGGCTCCCCGGGCGACCGCGCGCTGGCCGCCACCGTGCACGACCGCACCGGCGGCAACCCGTTCTTCGTCGTCGAGCTGTCGCGCTGGATGGTCGGCGCCCACGACCTCCACCTGGACGTCGTCCCGGTGCCGCCGTCGGTCGGGGAGGTGCTGCGCACCCGGCTCGCCCGGCTGCCCGCGGGCGCCCGCGAGGTGCTCGAACTGGCCGCCGTCGTCGGCCGCGAGGTGTCCCTGGGCCTCCTGGAGGCGGCCGGCGTCGCCGTCGACGACGCG
Organism: Blastococcus sp. SYSU DS0669; assembly: GCF_054050895.1. Lineage (NCBI taxonomy): Bacteria > Bacillati > Actinomycetota > Actinomycetes > Geodermatophilales > Geodermatophilaceae > Blastococcus > Blastococcus sp. SYSU DS0669. The sequence continues at coordinate 90,369 of NZ_JBJHAE010000001.1, forward strand.
CTTACGGCGATGGACTCGGCCCTCGCCGTCGGCCTGGTGGTCGAGGGCGGGCGGCCGTGGAGCTGGCGGTTCGCCCACGCGCTCGTGCAGGAGGTGCTGGCCGGCGACCTGCCCGCGGTGCGGCGGGCGCGGCTGCACGCCCGCGTCGGCGAGGCGCTCGAACGGCGGATCACGACGTCCACGGACGACGGGCTCGTGGAACGGCTCACCCACCACTTCGTCGAGGCGCTCCCCGTGGTCGGGCCCGGCCCGGCGCTGCTCTACCTGGGGGCGGCCGCCCGCGCCGCGCGGGCCCGGCTGGCCCACGGCGAGGCCGCCGCGCACGGCCGGCGGGCGCTGCAGCTGCTCGACCCGGAGGCGCCGGACGCGGCGCGCACCCGGCACGACCTGCTCACCGCCCTGGGCAACGACCTGCTCCGCAGCGGCCAGCTGACCGAGGCGCGCGAGGTGGTGGCCGAGGCGATCTGCCTGGCCCGCCAGCTCGACGACCGGGAGTGCCTCGCCGAGGCGGCGGCGGTCTGGGGCAGCGTCACGCTGTGGAACTGGCGACCGCACGGGGTGGTCGACGAGGACATGGTCGCCGTCCTGGAGGACCTGCTCGCCGAGCGCGGGGACGGCGACGACCCGACCACGGCCCGGTTGCTGGGCACCCTCGGCGTCGAGCTGGCGTTCGGCCCCGACGACCGCGGCGTGCGGGCCGCCGGGCAGGCGGTCGCGATGGCGCGGCGGATCGGCGACCCGGAGCTGCTGGGCCGGACGCTGAACAACCTGAGCCTGGCGGTGTGGGGGCGTCCGGGCGCCGCCGAGCTGCGGCTGGCGGCGGCCGACGAGTCGTTGGAGCTGGCCGGTCGCGGGCTGCCGCGGCGCACCGAGTTCCTGGCGCACCTGCACCGGGCGGCGATCCGGCTGCACCTCGGCGACCTGGCCGGGTTCGAGGCCGATCACGCCCAGGCCCGGCGGCTGGCGGTGTCGCTGAGCGGGCCGGAGGTGCGCCCGCACGTGCTCTGGCAGGCCGGCGGGCTGGCCTGGCTCCGCGGCAACGCCGCCCGCGCGGAGGAGCTGACCACCGAGGCCTACGAGCTCTTCCGGCGGGTCACCCCGCACGCGCGGCACGCCTACGCGGCGCACCAGTTCACCCTGCGGCGGGCCGACCACCGCCAGGGCGAGGCGCTGCCGCTGCTGGTCGAGACCGGGGACGAGGGCAACCCGCTGCTGCAGGAGATGGCGGTGCTGGCCGCCGCCGAATCGGGCGACCTGGCCGAGGCCCGCCGGCTGCGCGCGCGCTGGGGCCGCACGCTGGTGCGCGACTGGGCCAGTGACGTCGCGCTGTACCTGCAGGCCGAGAGCTCGCTGTGGCTGGGGGACGAGCGGGACTGGGCGTCGGCGGCGGAGTCGCTGCTCCCCTACCGCGGCAGGCAGGCGGTCCTCGGGACGCCGGCGCTCACGCTCGGCGCCTACGACGAGCTGCTGGGCCGGATCGCCGAGCGGCTGGCCGACCAGGCCGGCGCGCGGCGGTGGTGGACGGCGGCCCGGGAGCAGGGTGCGCTGGTCGGCTCACCGCACCAGGTGGCGCTGGCCGAGTCCCACCTGCGCCGGGTCGCGGCCGAGCCGACCCCCGCCTGACCCCGGACGCGGGGTCCCGGCCCCCCGGCAGTCCCGGCCCGGGGACGCCGTCCTCCCTCACCGTGGCGCGTCCTCCCTCACCGTCTGCAGTGAGGGAGGACGCTCGATGATCAGGTCACCTGATCATCGCGGGTGGGGCTCAGGCGGTGGTGGCGATGCCGCCGTCGACCGGGATGACCGCGCCGGTGACGTAGGCGCCCGCCCGCGAGGAGAGGTAGACGACGACGCCGGCCATGTCGTCGGGGCGCCCGATGCGGCCCAGCGGCGACTTGGCCGCGATCTCGGACCCGAAGGCGTCCAGCGTGGCGGCCATCATCTTCGACTCGAACGGCCCGGGCGCGACGGCGTTGACGGTGATGCCCTGGGGCCCGAGCTCCTTGGCCAGCACGCGGGTGAGCTGGTGCAGCCCGGCCTTGCTCGCGGCGTAGGAGTAGGTCGGCATCGGATTGACGTGCAGGCCGTCGATGCTGCCGACGTTGACGATGCGCGCCGGGTCGCCCTCGGCCGCCGCGGCCCGGAGCCTGGGCAGGAACGCGCGGGTGAGGAAGAAGGGCGACTTCAGGTTCAGGTCGAGCAGCTTGTCCCAGGCCGACTCGGGGAAGGTCTCGAGCGGCTCGCCCCAGGTGGCACCGGCGTTGTTCACGAGGATGTGCACCCGCTCCTCGTGCCGGCCCACCTCCTCGGCCAGGCGGATGCACTCGGCCTCGGTGGAGAGGTCGGCCGGGATCGAGACGACGGTGCCGAACTCCGCGAGCTCCGCCGCCGCGGCGGCCCCGGCCTCGGCCTTCCGTGAGCTGATGTAGACCTTCGCCCCCGCCTGCAGCAGGCCCCGGGCCATCATCAGGCCGATGCCGCGGGTGCCCCCGGTGACCACAGCCACCTTGCCGGTCAGGTCGAACAGGTCCACGGGTACCTCCGGTTCGGCGTCGCGGCGCCGTCGTCGGCACCGACCCCGCACCCTAACGAGGCGGTCCGCACGCTCCTCCACGACGCCGTCGTCGCCGACCTGTGCCAGCCTGGCGGTCATGATCGAACCCGCCGCGACCCCGGGGGCCACGAGCGAGGTCGGCCCGCTGCGCACCGTGATGCTGCACCGCCCCGGCCCGGAGCTGCGCCGGCTGACGCCGCGGAACAACGACCAGCTCCTCTTCGACGGCGTCCCGTGGGTGGCCCGCGCCCAGGACGAGCATGACGCCTTCGCGCAGGCGCTCAGCGACCGCGGCGTCGAGGTGCTGCACCTGGCCATGTTGCTGGCCGAGGTGCTCGCGGTGCCCGCCGCGCGGGCCGACCTGATCGGTGCCGCCGTCGACGACCCGCGGCTGGGCGCGACCCTGCAGCGCGACGCCACCCGCCACCTGACGGGGCTCTCCCCGGAGGACCTGGCGACGGCGCTCATCGCGGGCCTGGCGCACGACGAGCTGCGCGGCCACGGGCTGGCCTACCAGATCATGGACCGCTCGGACTTCGTCGTCCCCCCGCTGCCCAACCTGCTGTTCACCCGCGACTCGTCGGTGTGGATCGGCGGCGAGGTGGCGGTGACCTCCCTGGCCATGCCCGCGCGGCACCGGGAGAGCACCATCACCGCCGCCATCTACACCCACCACCCCCGCTTCGCCGGGTCCGGTCAGCTGTACTCACCGGGGCTCGAGCACCTGGAGGGCGGGGACGTGCTGCTCCTGGCCGAGGGCGTGGTCGCCGTCGGCGTGGGCGAGCGGACGACGCCCGGCGGTGCCGAGCGGCTGGCGCGGCGGGTCTTCGCCCGCGGGCTGGCGCACACGGTGCTCGTCGTCCCCATCGCCCAGGAGCGGGCCACCATGCACCTGGACACGATCGCCACCATGGTCGACGTCGACGCGATGGTGATGTACCCGGCGGTGGCCGACTCGATGGTCGCCTGGACGGTCACGGCGCCCGCCGGCTGCCCCGCCGACGACGCCGACACGACCGACCTCGTCGTCAGCGGCCCCGAACCGTTCGTCGCGGCGGCGGCGCACGCGATGGGCATCGACAAGCTGCGGGTGATCGACACCGGCCTGGACCCGGTGACCGCCGAGCGGGAGCAGTGGGACGACGGCAACAACACCCTCGCCCTGGCCCCGCGGCTGACGGTGGCCTACGAGCGCAACACGGTCACCAACGCCGCACTCGAGGCGGCCGGCATCGAGGTGGTGCGCATCGCGGGCTCGGAGCTCGGCAGCGGCCGCGGCGGTCCGCGCTGCATGTCCTGCCCGGTCTCCCGCGCCCCGCTCTGAGCCCTCCGCGGCGAGCGGCGGGCTACGACCGGGGGACCGCCCGCTCCGACGAGCCACACCGGTGATCCCGGCCACTACGCTGCCAACTTCCTGCGCCGGCCCGGCGCTCGGCGGAGGGACGGTGCGGTGGCAGGCACGGGGACGGCACGGCGGACCGGCCGGATCGCGGGGATCGGCGGCGGGCTCGTCGGCTACCTGGTCTTCGTCGAGTTCACCAGCGGCGTGCTGCAGGGCTACTACGTCCCGCTGCTGACCGACATCGCCCGCTACCTCGGGGTCAACGACGCCGACGTCAACTGGCTCGAGGCCGCCCAGCTGATGCTCTCGGCGATCGCGGTGCCGGTGCTGGCGAAGCTCGGTGACCTGCACGGGCACCGGCGGGTGCTGCTCTGGTCCTCCGTCGTCGTCGCGCTCTCCACCGTCGTGCTGGCCTTCGCGCAGAGCTTCCCGCTGTTCCTCGTCGCCTGGGCGCTGCAGGGCATGTACGTCGTGTGGCTGCCGCTGCAGGTGGCGCTCATCTGGGACCGGTCCCGCCGGACGCCCGGCGCGGCGAGCCAGACCCGCCGCGCGACCGGGCTGATCGTCGCCGCCCTGCAGGCCGGCGCGATCGTGGGGGCGCTCACCGGCGGGCAGATCGGGCAGAGCCTCGCCGACTCGTTCTGGCTGGTGCTCATGGCGCCGCTGGTCCTGGTCGTCGGCGTCTGCGTCGTCGTCGCCCTGCGCGTGCCGGAGAGCCAGGACCGCACCGGCGGCAGCATCGACACGACCGGCGCCGCGGTGCTGAGCCTCGTGCTGCTGGTCATCACCGGCGGCCTGAGCTTCGTCCGCCTCAACGAGGATGCGCTCTGGCCGTGGGCGGTCACCGCGCTCGGGCTGCTGCTGCTGGTCCCGTTCGTGCTCTACGAGCTGCGCCAGGACGACCCGCTGGTCGACTTCCGGGTGCTGCGCAGCTCCTCGATGTGGCCGGTGCAGCTCACCGCCGGGCTCTTCGGCATCAGCGTGCTCGGCGCCCAGGGCCCGCTGTCGACGTACGCGCGCACCGATCCGGAGGTGTACGGCTACGGGCTGGGCCTCTCCACCAGCGAGGTGTCGGTCGTCATCGGCGCCTACGTGATCTCCATGCTGGTCGGCGCGAGCCAGTTCTCCCGGGTGAGCCGGCTGACCACGCCCCGGCGCACGCTGATCGGGGCGGCCACCCTCACCGGCACCGGCTACCTGCTCCTCGTGCCCTTCCACGACACGCTCGCCCAGATGCTCACCTGCATCGCGATCGCCGGGCTGGGCTCCGGTGCGCTGGTCGCGGCCCTGCCGGCGGCCGCCGCAGCCGCGGCCCCGGTCGGCCGCACGGCGGTGGCCACCGGCCTGACCAACACGACCAAGGTGCTCGGCGGGTCGTTCGCCTCCGCGACCTTCGCCCTCGCGCTGGCCTCGAACGTGCCGCTCCTGCCCGACGGGTCGGCCGGCACCGCCGGATCGCTGTCGGGATACATCACCGTGTGGGTCGTCTGCGGCTCGGCGGCGCTGCTGGCCGCGCTGGCGCTGCTCGTCGTCCCGAAGCTGGCCTTCTCCGACCCGTCCGTCCCCGAGCCCACCGAGGAGTCCCGAGCATGAGGCGCGCGCTGGCCCTGGCCGCGACCGGAGCCGCCGCCGCGGCCGCCACCACGACCGCCCGGCGGGTCGCCCGCTTCCGGCCGGTGGAGCAGCCGGTTCCGCCGGTCGACCTGACCGGTCTGGACGCCGACGCCGCGGCGCAGCGGCTCGCCGAGTTGATCCGCATCCCGACGATCTCCTCCCGGGACGCCGACCAGGTGGACGCCGCGGCGTTCGAGGCCTACCGCGCCCGGCTCGCCGAGCTGTACCCGCGCACCCACGAGGCGCTGGAGCGCGAGGTGCTCGGGGCCGGCGCGCTGCTCTACCGCTGGCGCGGCACCACCGACGAGCCGCCGCTGGTGCTCATGGCGCACTACGACGTCGTCCCGGTCGCCGGCCAGGAGTGGACCCGCGACCCGTTCTCCGGGCTGGTCGAGGACGGCTGCGTGCACGGCCGCGGCGCGATCGACGACAAGGGTTCGATGGTCGCGATCCTCGAGGCGGTCGAGGCGCTGGTGGCCGAGGGCTTCGCGCCCCGGCGCGACGTCTACCTCTCGTTCGGCGACGACGAGGAGGTCGCCGGCGTCGGCGCCCGGCTCGCGGTCGAGGCGTTCACCTCCCGCGGCATCCGGCCCTGGGCCGTCGTCGACGAGGGCGGCGCGGTGGTGAGCGGGATGTTCCCCGGCGTCCCGGGGCAGGTCGCCGTCGTCGGGCTGGCGGAGAAGGGCCTGCTGGACGTCGAGCTCGTCACCACCGACCCCGGTGGGCACGCCTCCTCCCCGGCCCCCGGCGGCGCACCGGCGCGGCTGGCGAAGGCGATCCTGGCCCTCGAGGCCGACCCGTTCCCCGCCCGGCTGCACGACGTCGTCCTCGGCATGATCGACGCCGTCGGGCGGCGGGCCCCGCTCGGCCACCGCGCGCTGTTCGCGCACGCCGCCCAGCTGCGGCCGGTGCTGGCGTCCGTGCTGGCCCGGGCCGGCCGGGAGGCGGGTGCGATGGTGCGGACGACGGTCGCCGTGACCCGCCTCGAGGGCAGCCGGGCCTCCAACGTGCTGGCCACCCGGGCCCTGGCGCACCTGAACATCCGGATCGCGCTGGGCGAGAGCGTGCAGTCGACGGTGGAGCGGCTGCACCGCGTGATCGACGACCCGACGGTGGAGGTCCGGGTCGTGTCGGGCAACGACCCGTCACCGGTCTCACGGGCCGACAACGAGGCGTTCGCGCTGATCGGCGCGGCCGCGCGCGCGACCTACCCCGAGGCCGTCGTGGCGCCGTACGTGATGGTGCAGGCCAGCGACGCCAGGCACTTCAGCCAGATCTGCGACAGCGTGTACCGCTTCATGCCCTTCGACCTGAGCCGGGAGGAGCTGTCGGCGCTGCATGCAGCCGACGAGCGCATCTCGGTCGCCGCCCTGCACCGGGGTGCGGGCTTCTTCCGCCACCTGGTCCGCCACCTCTGAGCCGCTCCCCGGGAGCTCCGCCCCTCCCCACACCGGGTGGGCAGAGGCGGAGCCGCCGGGCCGGGTTCACAGTCGCTGGTTGAGGCGGTGGTAGGCCGCGCTCCAGCGCAGCTCGTTGGCCAGCGAGCGCCGGGTGGTGCCGGCGTCGATGAGCACCAGCTCGGTCGCGAAGATCTCGGCGAGGTCGGTGAGCTCGTCGGCGCCGAGCTGCGTGGTCAGCACCGTGTGGTGCGGGCCCCCGGCGGTCAGCCAGCCCTCGGTGGACGTCGAGAAGTCAGGCCGCGGCTCCCACACCGCCCGCGCGACGGGCAGGTTCGGCAGCGGCTCGGACGGCGGCACGACGTCGATCTCGTTGGCCACCCAGCGGAAGCGGTCGCCGAGGTCGGCCCAGCCGATCACGACGCCCTCAGCGGGCGCCGCGTCGAAGACCAGGCGGGCCGGGTCCTCGCGACCCCCGATCGAGAGCGGGTGCACCTCCAGCGAGGGCCGCCCGCCGGCGATGGTCGGGCAGACCTCGAGCATGTGGGCGCCGAGGATCTTCGGCGTCTCCGAGGCCAGGTCGTAGGTGTAGTCCTCCATGAACGAGGTGCCACCGGGGAGCCCGGCCGCGGCCGTCTTCAGCACGCGCAGCAGCGCGGCGGTCTTCCAGTCGCCCTCGCCGCCGAAGCCGTAGCCGTCGGCCATGAGCCGCTGCACGGCCAGTCCGGGCAGCTGCCGCAGACCGCCGAGGTCCTCGAAGTTGGTCGTGAACGCGCCGAATCCGCCTTCGGTGAGGAAGCGGCGCAGCGCCACCTCGATCCGCGCCTGGTACCGGACGGCGTCGTGCTGCGCGCCCCCGGGCCGGACGTCGGCCGCCATCTCGTACAGGTCGCCGTACTCCTGCACCAACGAGTCGACGTCCTCGTCCGCCACGGCGTCCACCACGGCCACCAGGTCGTTGACGCCCCAGGTGTTCACGGACATCCCGAACCGGAGCTGCGCCTCGACCTTGTCGCCCTCGGTCACCGCGACGTCGCGCATGTTGTCGCCGAAGCGCGCCAGCTTCAGCTCCCGCGCGGCGGCGGCGCCGACGGCCGCCCGCGCCCAGGAACCGACCCGTGCCCGGACGGCCGGGCTGCCGACGTGGCCGGCGACCGTCGCGCGCGGCTGGCGCAGCCGGGTGAGGACGAACCCGTGCTCCCGGTCGCCGTGGGCGGCCTGGTTGAGGTTCATGAAATCCATGTCGATCGTCGCCCACGGGAGGGCGGCGTCGGCCTGGGTGTGCAGGTGCAGCAGGGGCTTGCGCAGCGCGTCGACGCCGGCGATCCACATCTTCGCGGGCGAGAACGTGTGCATCCAGGTGATGACGCCGAGGCACGCAGGGTCCTCGTTGGCCTCGCCCATGATGCGCCGGATGGCGTCGGCGTCGGTCAGCACCGGCTTCCAGACCACGCGGACGGGCACCTCGGCGGCCTCGTCGAGGGCGGCGGCCACACGTCGGGACTGCTCCGCGACCTGCTGGAGGGTCTCGTCGCCGTACAGCCCCTGGCTGCCGGTCAGGAACCAGACCTCGCGGTCGTCGAACGGGGCAGTCACACGTTCCTCCATCAGCGTTGTCCGTACACGTTCTGGTACCGGGCGTAGAGCGAATCGATGTCCGCCTGCGCGATCGGGATGGGCTCCCCGAGCTGGCGGGAGAGGTGCACCGTGCGCGCGACGTCCTCGGTCATGACGGCGGCCTTGACCGCGGCCTTGGCGTCGCGGCCAACGGTGAAGACGCCGTGGTTCTGCATGAGCACGGCCGGCGAGCGGGAGCCCCGCAGCGTGGCGACGACGCCCTGGCCGATCGAGTCGTCGCCGATGAGCGCGAACGGGCCGACCGGGATCGGCCCGCCGAACTCGTCGGCCATCGCCGTCAGCACGCACGGGATCTCCTCCCCGCGAGCGGCCCAGGCCGCGGCGTACGGGCTGTGCGTGTGCACCTGCCCGCCGACGTCGGCCATGTGGCGGTAGACGTAGGCGTGGGCGGCGGTGTCCGAGGACGGCGCCTTGACCCCGTCGACGACCTCCCCGTCCAGGTCGCAGACGGTGATGCCCTCCCACGTCAGCTCGTCGTAGGAGACTCCGCTGCCCTTGATCACGAACAGGTCCTCGCCGGGGACGCGGGCGGACACGTTGCCCGCCGTCCAGGTCACCAGCGCGTAGCGGGTGAGCTCGGCATGCAGGGCGGCGACGTGCTCGCGCAGCTCGCGGTGGGTGCCCCGCTCGGTGCGGGTCTGCGTGGCGGTCATGCCAACTCCTCGGTCGGGACGGCGGAGGGCGTCTCGGGTCCGCCGGTCCCCGGCGTACCGACCCCTACGTGCTCCACGGCTGCGCGCTCGACCGGGAGCGCGGCGACGTACCGCTGCATGAACGCGTCGAACCCCTCGACGTCGGCGGGGTCGGGCTCCACGGTCAGGCCCGTGCCGGTGAAGACCGTCCTGTCCAGGTAGTCCGCCAGGCTCTGCCCGGGCTCAGCCCGGGTGGCGAAGGCGGCCAGGACGGCGATGCCCCAGGCGCCCCCCTCGCCGGCGACGTCGCCGACGGAGACCGGGGTGTCGATCGCAGCGGCCAGGAAGCGTTGTGCGACGCCCTCGGTCTTGAACAGGCCACCGTGCGCGAACATCCGGTCCAGCCGCACGCCCTCGGTCTTCTGCAGGACGTCCATGCCGATCCTCAGCGTCGCCAGGGACGAGTACAGGTGGGCCCGCATGAAGGTTCCGAGGTCCAACCGGCTGTCCGGGGAGCGCAGGAACAGCGGCCGGCCCTCCTCGAGACCGGTGATCGGCTCCCCGGAGAGGTAGTTGTAGGCGAGCATCCCGCCGCCGTCGCTCGCCCCGCCCAGGGCGGCGGTGAAGAGGGTCGCGAAGACCTCCGACGGGCCGGCGTCGGAACCCAGCGCGCGGGCGAACTCGGTGAACAGCCCGGCCCAGGCGTCCAGCTCGCTGGCCCCGTTGTTGCAGTGCACCATCGCCACCGGGTCCCCGGCCGGCGTGGTGACCAGGTCCAGCTCGCGGTGCGGCCGGGCGAGGGCGCGCTCGAGCACGACCATGGCGAAGATCGACGTCCCGGCGGAGACGTTGCCGGTGCGCGGGGCGACCGAGTTGGTGGCGACCATCCCCGTGCCCGCGTCACCTTCGGGTGGGCACAGCGGGCTCCCGGGGCGCAGCCGCCCGGTCGGGTCCAGCAGGGCCGCGCCCTTCTCGGTGAGCGTCCCGGCCGGCCGGCCGGCGACCGCGATCGCGGGTAGCAGGTCGGCCAGGCTCAGCTCGACCCCGGCCTCGGCGGCCAGCTGGTCGAACCGGGCCAGCATCGTGGCGTCGTACGAACCGGTGGCGCCGTCGATCGGGAACATGCCGCTGGCATCCCCGATGCCCAGGACCTTCTCGCCGGTGAGCTGCTCGTGCACGTGGCCGGCCAGGGTCGTCAGGTGGTCCAGGCGGCCGATGTGGTCCTCACCGTCCAGGATCGCCTGGTACAGGTGCGCGACGCTCCACCGGTGCGGGATGTTGACGCCGAACTCCGCGCTGAGCCGCTCGGCCGCGCGGCCCGTGTTCGTGTTGCGCCAGGTGCGGAAGGGCGTGAGCAGCTCGCCGTCGGCGTCGAACGCGAGGTAGCCGTGCATCATCGCCGACACGCCGAGGGAGCCGACCGCTCCCAGCTCGATCCCGTGACGGCGCCGAAGGTCCTCGGCCAGGGCCGCGACGCTCTGCTGCACACCCGTCCAGACGGCCTCCAGCGAGTACGTCCACAGCCGGTCCACGAGCTGGTTCTCCCAGTCGTGGCTGCCCACGGCGAGCGGAGCATGGTCGGGACCGATCAGCACCGCCTTGATCCGGGTCGAGCCGAGCTCGATCCCCAGGGCCGTGCGACCGAGGGTGATCGCCTCACCGGGGTGCATGCCCGCACCGACCTCGCCCATCAGGCCTCCTGCCTCGTCGTTGTGATCGTTCACATCAGCCTGTCACGGTGCCGGCGGACCGGTGCTGGACCGGACCACCAGACTCGCCGGCACCGGGTCCGGGTGCGGCTCCTCACCCCGGAGCCGGCCCAGGACCAGGTCCACCCCGCGCCGGCCCAGCTCGGCGAAGTCCTGCCGGACGGTGGTCAGGGGCGGGACGAAGTACGGCGCCTCGGGCAGGTCGTCGAACCCGACGACGCTCAGATCGCCGGGCACCGAAAGACCGGCGTCGTGCAGCGCCGCCAGCAGGCCGAGGCTCATCTGGTCGTTGGCGGAGAACACCGCCGTGATCGGTTCACCGTCCCGGCGCCGCGCCACGACCGCCTGGCCGGCCGCGTAGCCGGAGGCCGGCGTCCAGTCGCCGCGCGGCAGCGCCTCGGGCACCGGCACGCCGGCGGTGCGCAGCTCGGCGCGCCAGCCGTCGGTACGGCCACGGGCCTCCTGGGAGTCGGCCGGCCCCGGTAGGTGGTGCACCGTCCGGTGCCCGAGGTCGAGCAGGTGCCGGACCGCCGTCCGGGCCCCCGCCACCTGGTCGATCGCCACCGCGGGCCGGTCGTCGGCACCACCCACCTGGACGGCGACGAGCGGGACCGGCGGCGCCAGCCGGCTCACCGCGTCGGCCGCGTCGTCGTAGGTGGACAGGGCGACGACGGCGTCCACCCCGTGGGCGACCAGGTCGTCGACCGCCGTCCGCATCGCCTCCGCGGTCGCCTCGTCGAGGATGGTCACCGACAGCGCGTACCCGGCTGCCCGGGCCGCCTTCTCCAGGCCGATCATCGTCTGCGCCGGCCCGTACTGGGCGATGTTGACGGTGACCAGCCCGAGGGTGCGGCTCGACCCGGTGACCAGGGCACGGGCAGCACGGTTCGGCCGGTAGCCGAGCTCGAGGATCGCCTGCCGCACGCGTTCCCGGGTGAGCGGGGCGACGCTCGGGTGATCGTTGATCACCCGCGACACCGTCTGGTAGGACACGCCCGCTCGCTGCGCGACGTCGGCCAGGCCGGGGGCGCGGGTCCCCGTCACCTCGGCAGCCATGGAGCCTCCCTCCTACGCGCCCGGAGCGGCGGGGTCGACGACGCGCCCGATCAGCGGGAGGCGCCGGCGCGGCGCTTGTTGTAGACGTCGAAGGCGACGGCCAGCAGCAGCACGAGCCCCTTGACCACGGACTGGATCTGCTGCTCGACGCCCATGAGCTGCATGCCGTTGCTCATCACCGCCATGATCAGGCCCCCGACCATGGCGCCGACGACCGTACCGACGCCACCGGTCACCGCCGCACCGCCGATGAAGGCCGCGGCGATCGCGTCGAGCTCGAACATGTTGCCCGCGGCGGGCTGGGCGCCGTTGGACCGGGAGGAGTAGATGACCCCGGCGACCCCGGCGAGGAAGCCCATGTTGACGAAGATCCAGAAGTTGACCTTCTTGACCTTCACGCCGGAGAGCTGCGCGGCGGCCAGGTTGCCGCCGATGGCGTAGACCTGGCGGCCGAAGACGGTGCGCTTGGTGACGATCCCGTAGGCGATGACCAGCACGGCCAGGATGATCAGCACGATCGGCAGCCCGCGGGCGTGGGCCAGCTGCCAGGCGAAGTACATGACGACGGCGCCGACCACGGCGATCCGGGCGATGAACGCCCCGAGGGACCCGACCGGCTGCTCGTAGCGCACGCGGGCCGCCCGGGTGCGCCAGGCGCTGACCGCGTAGCCGCCCACCGCGACCGCACCGATGAGCAGCGTGAACGCGTCGTAGCCGTGGCCGCCGAGCAGCCCGTTGAGGAACCCGGTGGCCACGTCGGTGTACCTGTCCGGGAAGGGCGACAGGGAGACGTTGTCGAGCACCTGCAGGGTCAGGCCGCGGAACAGCAGCATGCCGGCGAGGGTGACGATGAAGGCCGGTATCCCGACGTAGGCCACCCAGAACCCGTGCCAGGCCCCGACGAGGATGCCGACCCCCAGGGCGGCGACGATGCCCACCCACCAGGGCAGGCCCTGCTGGATGACCAGTACCGCGGAGACCGCCCCGGTGAGCGCGACCACCGACCCCACGGAGAGGTCGATGTGCCCGGCGATGATCACGATGACCATGCCGATGGCCAGCACCAGGATGTAGGAGTACTGCAGGATGATGTTCGTGATGTTGCCCGGGCGCAGCAGCGTCCCGTCGGTGAGGATCGTGAACAGCAGGACGATCGCGACGAAGGCGACGTAGATGCCGCTCTGCCGCATGTTGCTGGTCAGCTTGTGCCAGAGGTTCTTGTCGTCGTCGGGCCGCGTGCCGGGGGCGGCGGCGCCGGGAGCCGGGGTGATCGACTCCTCCTGGGGCACGGTCTTGGTCACGCCGCGGCCTCCTTGTTCTTCGTCATGAGCGCCATGAGGTTCTCCTGGGTCGCCTCGGCCACCGGCAGCTCACCGGTGATCCGGCCTTCGGCCAGCGTGTAGATGCGGTCACAGATGCCGAGCAGCTCCGGCAGCTCCGACGAGATGACGACGACGGCCTTCCCGTCCGCCACCAGCCGATTGATGATCGTGTAGATCTCGTACTTCGCCCCGACGTCGATCCCGCGGGTCGGCTCGTCGAGGATCAGCACCTCGGGGTCGGTGTAGAGCCACTTGGACAGCACGACCTTCTGCTGGTTGCCGCCCGAGAGCTTGCCGACGATCGAGGAGACGCTCGGCGCCTTGATGTTCATGCTGCGCCGGCTGTCCTCGGCGACCTTGGTCTCCTCGTTGTCGTTCACCCAGCCGGCGCGCGACAGCTTGCCCAGGGCGGCGGCCGAGATGTTCTGCCGGATGTCCTGGATCAGGTTGAGGCCGTAGTGCTTGCGGTCCTCGGTCGCGTAGGCGATCCCGTGGTCGATCGCCTCGGCCACGGTGCGGGCCTTGATCTCCTTGCCGTGCAGGAAGAGCCGGCCGCCGGTGTACCGCCCCCAGGCGCGGCCGAAGATGCTCATCGCGAACTCGGTGCGCCCGGCGCCCATGAGACCGGCGATCCCGACGACCTCGCCGGCCCGCACGGAGATCGACGCCTGGTCGACCACCAGCCGGTCGTTGACCGGGTGCCTCACCGACCAGTCCTCGACGCGCAGGACCTCCTCGCCGGGGTGCGACTCGCGGTCGGGGTAGTAGCTCTCCAGGTCGCGGCCGACCATGCCGCGGATGATCCGGTCCTGGGTGACCTCACCGGCGTCGAGGTCGAGCGTCTCCACCGTCTTCCCGTCGCGGATCACGGTGACCTGGTCGGCGATCGCGGTGATCTCGTTGAGCTTGTGCGAGATCATGATGGAGGTGATCCCGCGCTCCCTGAGGTCGCGCAGCAGGCCGAGCAGGTGGGCGGAGTCGTTGTCGTTCAGCGCGGCCGTCGGCTCGTCGAGGATGAGCAGCTTGACGTCCTTGGACAGCGCCTTGGCGATCTCGACCAGCTGCTGCTTGCCGACGCCCAGCTGGCCGACCGGCGTCGTCGCGTTCTCCCGCAGGCCTACCGAGCGCAGCAGCTCGGCGGCCTCGGCGTTGGCCCTGTTCCAGTCGATCAGCCCGCCGCGGCCGCGGCGCTCGTTGCCCAGGAAGATGTTCTCGGCGATCGAGAGGTAGGGGACGAGCGCGAGCTCCTGGTGGATGATCGCGATCCCGGCGTGCTCGCTGTCGCGGATCCCCGAGAAGGAGACCGGCGTGCCGTCGAAGACGATCTCGCCGTCGTACTCCCCGGCCGGGTAGACGCCGGAGAGGACCTTCATCAGCGTGGACTTGCCGGCGCCGTTCTCTCCGCAGATCGCGTGGATCTCACCGCGGCGCACGGCCAGATTGACGTTCTCCAGCGCCTTCACACCGGGGAAGGTCTTGGTGATGGAGCGCATCTCCAGGATGTTGTCGTCCATGGACTCCGTCGTCCTCGTCCGTGTCATCGCGTGCTGCGGATGTGTGGGTCCAGGGGCCGGCGCCGGCCGGCGCGGTGGGGCAGCCGGCCGGCGCGCCCTCTGGTGGTGCGGCGCTCGTGCTGAGTGGACCTGCGGCGGTGCGGACGTGCGGTGGTGCGGTGGTGCTGAGGTTCCCGAGCCGGGCCCGGCGGCGCCGTCGGCAGGCCGCCGGGCCCGGAGCGGGAGGGCAGGTCAGTCGGCCTGGCCGGCGTCGACCTCTGCCTGGGTGTAGTACTCGGTGTCGATCAGGGTCTGCTGGATGTTGTCGGCGAACACGGTCTCGACGGGCAGCAGGTAGGACGGGACGACCTTCACGCCGTTGTCGTACGTGGTGGTGTCGTTGGCCTCCGGCTCCTCACCCTCGAGGAACGCCTCGGCGGCGATGACGGCCTGCTCGGCCAGCTGCCGGGTGTCCTTGAAGATCGTCGAACCCTGGGTGCCCTCGGCGATCAGCTTGACCGAGGCGATCTCGGCGTCCTGACCGGTGATGACCGGCATCGGCTTGGCGTCGGTGCCGTACCCGGCGTTGGCCAGCGCGGTGATGATGCCTCGGGACAGGCCGTCGTAGGGCGAGAGGACGCCGTCGACGACCGAGCCGTCGTTGTAGGCGGAGGTCAGCAGGTCCTCCATCCGCCGCTGGGCGGTCTCCTGCTGCCAGCGCAGGATCGCGGCCTGCTCGATGCTGGTCTGGCCCGACTTCACGACCAGGGTGCCGTCGTCGATGTAGGGCTGCAGCACCGACATGGCGCCCTCCCAGAAGAAGGTCGCGTTGTTGTCGTCCAGCGAGCCGGCGAACAGCTCGACGTTGAACGGACCCGCGACGTCGGTCTGCTCGCCCTCGCGGTCGAGGATGCCGAGCCCGGTCAGCAGGGCGTTGGCCTGCGCGACGCCGACCTCGAAGTTGTCGAAGCTGACGTAGAAGTCGACGTTCTCGCTGTCGCGGATCAGCCGGTCGTAGGAGATGACCGGGATGCCGGCGGCGGCCGCGGCGTCGAGCTGGCTGCTGAGCGCGGTCCCGTCGATGGCGGCGATGATCAGCGCGTCGGCGCCCTGGGTGATCATCTGGTCGATCTGCTGCGCCTGGGTGGGGATGTCGTCGTTCGCGTACGCCAGTTCGACCTGGTAGTCCAGCGCCTCCAGCTGCGACTCGACGGCCTCGCCGTCGGCGATCCAGCGCTCGGAGGTCTGGGTCGGCATCGAGACGCCGACCAACATGTCCTCGGCGCTGGCGTTCTCGTCGCCGGCGCTCGAGCTCCCGCCGGCGCCCTCGCCGCCGCACGCCGCCAGGGTGAGCGCCAGAGTGGCGCCCAGTGCGGTCAAGCCGAGCCGATTGCTCACATTGGCCTCCTCGTCGAAGCATCTGCCGCCGAGCCTCGGCGCTCAGACCCCGCACCTGCGGGAGCACCAATGTGAACGTTCACAACGGGTGTCGTCAAGAGGCCCGGACGTCACGGTCAGGTAACGCCGCGGCCATCTCCGCGTCACCCGTCCGAACGGAGGAGAGCCCGTCGGCCGGTGCAGCGCGTCGCTCGGGACGTCCTCCTCGCCGGGAACGTCAGCTCCGCCGCGCCGTGCGGTGCGTCCCCGAGGCGCCCCCGTCGGCGAGCGCCGCGACCGCCGGCAGCAGCACGCCGCGGCCCGGCCCGGGAGGCGGCGCGCGCGCACCGGTGGCCGTCGCGGCAGCCCTCCGCACACAGCGCCCTGACCGGTCGCCGGCGGGCGGTGCCCGGTCCCGCGCCCCGGCGGTGCGGGGGGTGGGGACGGGGGTCAGCGCAGGGTGATCTGGCGGGACAACAGCCCCGCGCGGGCACGCCGCTCGTCGGCGGTCAGCGGCGCGGTCTCGGTGAGAGCCTTCTCCAGCCGGCCCTGGAACTCGCGCGCCGGCGCGATCCAGTCCTCGGCGGGGGTGTCGGCAGGCAGGTCCCACACCGGGACGACGAGGCCGTGGGCGCGGAAGGCGCCGGCGTACCGGGTGCCCTCCCCGAGGAGGATCTGCTCGGCGGCCGACAGCCGGGCCAGCGCGTCGAGGAGCTGCTCCTCCTTCTCCGCCCGCACCCAGCGCAGGTGCGCCCGCTCGCTGCCCGGACGCACCCAGTAGGCGGCCTCCAGCCCCTCGAGCCGCACGGTCGGCAGGATCGCCTCGTTGGCCTGCGCCAGGCCCGCGCGCGCCGCAGGGCTCGGGTCGGTGCCCTCCAGCCAGAAGTCGAACGTGTCGTGCACGGTCACCTCGAGCGGCGCGGTGAGGTCCAGGACCTCCTGCAGCCGCGGGCCCGCCGACCCGGCGCCACCGATGGGGCCCGGGTCCACCGGCGCACCGGCCGGGGCCTCCAGCGCCGCGGCGATCGCGGTGCCGAGGTCGCGGCTGACGTCGTCCGACGAGGTCGCCAGCTGGGCACCGACGAGGATCTGGCCGTTGGCGCGGACCAGGCCCGGGGCGCCCCCGGGCAGCACGCTGGCCAGGGTCAGCTCGCGGCCGTCGGCCGAGCGCAGCGTCGCCGTCGCCGCCGGCACCAGCTCCCGCAGCGCCACCCAGTCCGCCTCGCCGGGCAGACCCTCGAAGGGCCGCGTCACCGGCGGGGCGTAGCCCGACCCGTGGCAGTGCTTGTAGCGGCGGCCCGACCCGCAGGCGCAGGGGGCCTTCGGGTTGACGCCGCCCTCGGCGACGGGGGCGGTGGCGGTGGAGCGCTTGCGGGAAGCCATGCGGGTCAGCGTAGGTGGCGGCGCGCGGGGCCCCGCCCCGAGGCTCCTAGGCTTCCCGGCATGACCGTGGCCGCCGATGCGCTCGACCTCCGCGCCCCGTCGTTCGTCGCCGACCCGTACCCGGCGTTCGCGCGGGCGCGGGCGCAGGCGCCCGTGCAGTGGCACGAGGGGCTGGGGCTGTGGCTGGCGCTCACCCACGCCGAGTCCAACGCCGTGCTGCGCGACCGGCGGCTGGGCCGCATCTGGCGGGACAGGGAGCCGGCCGAGCGGTTCGGCAGCTTCAACCTCATCCACCGCAACGCGATCCTGGAGATGGAGCCGCCGGACCACACCCGGCTGCGGCGGCTGATCACCAGCGCGTTCGCCCGGGGCCACGTGGAGCGGCTGCGGCCCTGGGTCGAGGAGCTGGCCGGCCGGCTGGCCGACGACCTGGTGGAGCGCTCGGCCGGGTCCGAGCCGGTCGACCTCCTCACCGGCATGGCCGAGCAGCTGCCCGTCGCCGTCATCGCCGAGCTGCTGGGCGTCCCCGAGGCCGACCGCCCGCTGCTGCGGCCGTGGTCGAACGCGATCGTGAAGATGTACGAGTACGGGCGCACGGCAGCCGTCGAGGAGGCGGCCGAGCGCGCGGCGGACGAGTTCGTCACGTACCTGCGCCGGCTCGCCGCGGAGCGGCGCACCTCCCCCGGCGAGGACCTGCTCTCCCACCTGGTGTCGGTCCGCGACACCGACGGCGACAAGCTCACCGAGGACGAGCTGGTCACCACCTGCGTCCTGCTGCTCAACGCCGGCCACGAGGCGACGGTCAACGTGACCGGCAACGGCATGCTGGCCCTGCTCCGCCACCCCGACCAGCTGGCCGCCCTGCGCGCCGACCGCACCCTGCTCCCGGCCGCGCTGGAGGAGCTCATGCGCTTCGACCCGCCGCTGCAGCTGTTCGAGCGCACCGCCACCGCCGACGTGCAGATCGGCGGCGTCACCGTGGGCGAGGGGCAGAAGATCGCCGCGCTGCTCGGCGCGGCCAACCACGACCCCGCCGTCTTCGCCGAGCCCGAGACCCTCGACGTCCGGCGCACCGACAACCCGCACATCGCCTTCGGCGCGGGCATCCACTTCTGCATCGGGGCGCCGCTCGCGCGGGTGGAGCTGCAGGCCACGTTCGGCGCCCTCCTGGACCGGACGGCGGTGCTGGAGCTCGGCGGCGAGCCGGTGCGCCGCCCGGAGTTCGTGATCCGCGGCCTGGAGACGCTGCCCGTCGTCCTCGGTCGCTGACCGGCTCCCCGCCGTCCTGGCCCACCTGATCACCGAGAGGCCACGGCTAGATCGTGAGCGCGGTCACTGGCAGGATCCGGCCATGCGCGGCTTGATGCAGGACTACCCCCTCACGATCGACTCGATCTTCCGGCACGTCGAGCAGCACTACGGCGACGGGACGATCGTCACCAACAACCCCGGCGGGGTGACCCGGGCGACCTACGCGGAGTGGGCCCAGCGGACCCGCAAGCTGGGCGGCGTCCTCGACACCCTCGGCATCAGCGCCGAGGGGCGGGTCGGCACCTTCGGCTGGAACAGCCAACGGCACCTCGAGCTCTACTTCGCCGCCCCCTGCACCGGGCGGGTGCTGCACACGCTCAACGTGCGGCTCTTCCCCGAGCAGCTGACCTACATCGCCAACCACGCCGAGGACGAGGTCGTCTTCGTCGACCGCACCGTGCTGCCGCTGCTGTGGCCGCTGATCGACACCATGAAGACGGTCAGGCACGTCGTGGTCATGGACGACGGCGGCGCCAACGAGGTCCCCGACGACCCGCGCGTGCTGGACTACGAGACCCTCCTGGCCGCCGCCCAGCCGGTCGAGTTCGCCGTCACGGACGAGTGGCGGGCCGCCTCGATGTGCTACACGTCGGGCACCACGGGCAACCCGAAGGGCGTCGTCTACTCGCACCGCTCGACGGTGCTGCACGCCATGGCCGCCATCGCGCCCAACGCCTTCAGCCTGAGCGTCCGCGACGTGGCGATGCCGGTCGTGCCGATGTTCCACGCCAACGCGTGGGGCATCGCGCAGGCGGCGCCCGCCGCCGGCGCCTCGCTGGTCATGCCGGGCGCGATGATGCAGCCCGAGAACCTGGCGAAGCTGATCGTCGACGAGGGCGTCACCTTCACCGCCGGCGTCCCGACCATCTGGCAGGGCGTGCTGCCCCACCTGGCCGGCCAGCCCCACAAGCTGCGCGACATCGGCTGCGGCGGCTCGGCCGTCCCGAAGGCGCTGAGCGAGGCCTACCGCGAGCAGGTGGGCATCCCGATCCTGCAGGCCTGGGGCATGACGGAGACGTCGCCGGTCGCGTCGTCGGGCATCCTGCCGCGCCGGTTCCAGGACGCCGACGACGCCACCAAGGCCGACCGCCGGGCCCGCGCCGGCGTCCCCCTGTTCGGGGTCGAGGCCCGCATCGTCGACGCCGACACCCTCCAGCCGCAGCCGTGGGACGACCAGGCCACCGGTGAGCTGCAGGTGCGCGGGCCGTGGTGCGCGCAGGAGTACTACAACCCCGACGCCGGGGTGGAGCTCACGACCGCCGACGGGTGGATGAAGACCGGCGACGTCGCGGCCATGGACGAGTACGGCTCGATCCGCATCGCCGACCGCACGAAGGACCTCATCAAGTCCGGCGGCGAGTGGATCAGCTCGGTCGACCTGGAGAACGCGATCATGAGCCACCCGAAGGTGAAGGAGGCCGCGGTCGTCGGCATCCCGCACCCGAAGTGGGACGAGCGCCCACTCGCCTGCGTGGTCCTCAAGGAGGGCGAGGAGTCCACGGAGGAGGAGATCCTCGACCACCTCCGGCCGCTGGTGGCCAAGTGGTGGATGCCCGACGCCGTCGAGTTCATCGACGAGGTGCCCAAGACCAGCGTCGGCAAGTTCTCCAAGAAGGACCTGCGCAGCCGCTTCGCGGAGTACGAGCTCAAGAGCTGAGCCGCGGGGGGGGGGGGGGGGGGGGGGGGGGGGGGGGGGGCGGGGCGGGGGGCCGCGCCGCCCGCCCGCCCCGCGCCCCGCCCCCCTCGTGCGGCCCCGCCCCGCCCGCGCCCGGCCCCGCCCCGCCCCCGAGCCGCCCCCGCCCCCCGCCGCCCCCCCCCCCCCCCCCGGCCCCCCCCCCCCCCCCCCCCCCCCCCCCCCCCCACGACGGCTCCACGACCCCCGCCGCGACCCAGTCGTCCAGCCGGCGCAGCAGCGCGTCACCCCGCAGCCGCCCGCCGCGGAACGGCAGCGACAGCTCACGCTCGGGCTCGGCGGTGCCGGTCACCTGCGCCGTGCGCAGCACGCGGGCGGCGGGTGCGGCGGCGAGCGCCGCCAGCTCGGTCTCCCCCTCGGGGCCGGCCACCCGCATGCGCGCGTGCAGGGAGGTCAGCCCGGCCCCGGCGATGGCCCGTGCCGCGTCCGGCGAGGGCAGCCCGGCCTCGACCAGCCGGCGGAAGTGGGTCAGGTAGCCCGCCCGCCAGTTGGTCTCCCGCTCGGCCGCGAGGGCGCCGGCGGCGTCGACGGGGCGCAGCGCGTCCGCGACGACGGCCCGGCCGAGGGCCGCCGTGCTCCGCCGCCCGTCGGCCCCTGCGGGGAACACGACCCCCCGGTCCTCGCTCATGCGCCCTGCTCCATCCGCCCAGCTTCTCGCGGCACCCCCCGCGTGGCCAGCGCAGCACCCCGGAGACCCAGGTCAGCGGCGTCACTGGATTGAGCACGTCCGATTCTGGCTATGGGCAGGAGCACGCCCGCCTCCCGACGTCCCGCGACCTCGGTGCGGCGGCCGGTCACCGTCCGCCGCGCACCGGGAGAGCGAGAGCCCCATGCCCTCTGCAGCCACCGACTTCTACGCGGCGGCCCTGCAGTCCGCCGGAACCGCGGACGCACCCGCGCCGGTGCCGTGGTCGGTGCGGGACGCCGACGGCCGCACGTACTCGCTCGCCGGTGCGCTCGACCGGTGGACCGGCGAGGCCGACGACGTCGATCGCCGCTTCCTCGCCCGGGCCCGGGGCACCGTCCTCGACGTCGGCTGCGGGCCCGGCCGGCTGGCCGCCGAGCTCGCCCGCCGCGGCGTGCACGCGGTGGGGCTGGACATCTCGCCGACGGCGCTGCGGCTGGCCCGGAGCTCGGGCGCCACGGTCATCCGGCGGTCGGTCTTCGAGCCGGTCGACGCCGAGGGGCTGTGGGGCACGACGCTGCTGGCCGACGGGAACATCGGCATCGGGGGGAACCCGACCGCGCTGCTGCGCCGCTGCCGGGCCATCGTCGCCCCGGGCGGCCTGGTGCTGGTCGAGACGGAGGGCCCCGGGGCGGGCCAGCGGACGACGCGGCTGCGGTTGGAGCGGGCCGGCGAGGTGAGCTCCTGGTTCGACTGGGCGCACGTGGGCTGCGACGCCGTCGAGCGGATCGCGACGGCGGCGGGCCTGCGCCTCGTGGAGTCCTGGGAGGACGGCGGGCGCTGGTTCGCCGCCCTGCGCCGCAGCCCGGTGCCCGGCGCCGCCTGAGCACGGAGAACGACCCGGCCCCGGACGACGGCGAGCTGCCGTCGGCCGGGGCCGGGTCGTGTCCTGCGCGGAGCCGCCGCCTGGCGGGACCGCGCCGAGATCAGCTGGTGGCGCCCTTCAGCGCCTCCGAGAGCGCGGCCGCCTCGTCGGGCGACAGCTCGACGACCAGACGCCCGCCGCCTTCCAGCGGTACCCGCATGACCAGGCCGCGCCCTTCCTTGGTGACCTCGAGGGGACCTTCACCCGTGCGCGGCTTCATGGCCGCCATGCGTGCCTCCTTCGCCAGCCGCACGTCTGCCTCTGCTGACAGGCGCGCGGTGTCCGATGCTGTGAGCTCCGTGGCAATGATCCCGTATGAGGGCCGTCCGTCCAACACGAGGCCCGTCAGGGTGACGGCGCGTCGCGCTCCGGGGGTGCCGCCCGGAAGCAGCCGGCGACGTGGTCGTCCACCATCCCGGTCGCCTGCATGAGCGCATAGGCGGTCGTCGGTCCGACGAAGACGAAGCCGCGCCGCTTGAGCTCCTTGGCCATGGCGACCGACTCGGGGCTGGTCGCCGGGACCTCGTCGAGGGTCTGCGGGCGGGTGCGCGGGCCCTCCGGCGCGAACGACCAGAGCAGCTCCGAGAGCCCCTCGGGGAGCTGCCCGGCCACCCGCGCGTTGGCGACCGCCGCGTCGATCTTGGCCCGGTTGCGGACGATGCCCGCGTCCGCCATGAGGCGTGCCCGGTCCTCCTCGGTGAAGGCGGCCACGGCGTCGATCCGGAAGCCGGCGAAGGCGGCGCGGAACGCCGGTCGCTTCCGCAGGATCGTGATCCAGGAGAGCCCCGACTGGAAGGCCTCCAGGCACAGCCGCTCGAACAGGGCGTCGTCGCCGCGCAGCGGGACGCCCCACTCCTCGTCGTGGTAGGTGACGTACTCGGGGGCGCTCGTGGCCCAGGCGCAGCGTTGCACGCGGAGACGCTAGCGCCGGCCACCGACGTTCCCGCCGGGCGGCGGGGCCCGGCCGGCCCCAGTAGCGTCCCCGCTCGTGCACGTCCTCGTCACCGGCGGTGCCGGCTTCATCGGCTCGGCCGTCGCCGCGTCCCTCCTCGACGCCGGCCACCAGGTGCGCGTGCTGGACGCCCTGCTGCCCGCCGTCCACCCCGACTACCCCGACGGCCCCCCGCTCCCGGAGGGGGCGGACCTGGTGGTCGGCGACGTCCGCGACGCGGCGGCGGTCGACGACGCGCTGGACGGCGTCGACGCGGTGTGCCACCAGGCGGCGATGGTGGGCCTGGGTGTCGACGTGCAGGACATGCCGCTCTACGCGGGCATCAACGACCTGGGCACCGCGGTGCTGCTGGCCGCGATGGCCCGGGCCGGCATCGGCCGGCTCCTGCTGGCCGGCTCGATGGTCGTCTACGGCGAGGGCCGGTACTCCTGCCCGGAGCACGGGCCGGTCCCGGCGGCGCCCCGCCGGCGCGCGGACCTCGACGCCGGCCGCTTCGAGCCGCCGTGCCCCCGCTGCGGGCGGCAGCTCGGCTGGGACCTGGTCACCGAGGACGACGCGCCCGACCCGCGCACCACCTACGCGGCCACCAAGCTCGCCCAGGAGCACCTCGCGGCCGCCTGGGCCGGCTCCACCGGCGGCAGCGTCGTCGCGCTGCGATACCACAACGTGTACGGCCCCCGGATGCCGCGGGACACCCCCTACGCCGGCGTCGCGTCCATCTTCCGCAGCGCGCTGGAGTCCGGCCGCGCCCCAGCGGTGTTCGAGGACGGCGGCCAGCAGCGCGACTTCGTCCACGTGTCGGACGTGGCGACGGCGAACCTCCGGGCGTTGGAGCACCCGCCCGCGGAGTCCACGCTGCGCGCCTACAACGTGGCGTCGGGGCGGCCGCACACCGTGGGCGACATGGCCCGGGCCCTGGCCGACGCCATGGGCGGCCCGGAGCCGGAGGTGACCGGCGGGTACCGGCTCGGGGACGTGCGGCACGTGGTGGCGAGCCCGGCCCGGGCCGAGGCCGAGCTGGGGTTCCGCGCGCGGGTGGACTTCCTCGACGGCATGCGGGAGTTCGCCACCGCGGAGCTGCGCCCGGCCCCGCGCGGCTGAGCCGGCCGGTTCACCACTCGGTGCGCAGGGCCACCTCCGCCACCAGCGCGGTGACCGCGCTCAGCACCAGCCAGACCCGCGCCTGCCGCGGCGGCAGGAACGCCGCGGCGAGCGGCAGCCACACCGTGAAGGGGAGCCAGATCCGCTCGGTCTCCCCGCGGACCAGCCCGGTCAGGTCGCTCACCAGCATCGCGGCCAGCACCGCCAGCGGCAGCAGCGCGAGCGCCGACCGGCGCAGGCAGGCCAGCCCGGCCACCGCCGCGGGGCCCGCCGCCACCGCGGCCGCCGCCAGGTTGGCGACCAGGAAGAACGCCAGCGGGCGGTCGGCGTAGGACGGGCCGGAGCGCACTCGCTCGGCGGTGAGGGACAGCCCCTCGAACCAGTCGTAGCCGGGGACGGCGAACAACGCGAAGACCAGGACCACCCCACCGGCCGCGACGGCGAGCACCCGCACGACGCCCGGCCAGCCGAGCCGGGGTCGCTGCGCCACCACGACGGCGAGGGCGAGCAGGCCCAGCGACGCCAGCCCGAAGGAGAGGTGCAGGGCCAGCCCGAGCAGCAGCCCGCCGGCCAGGGCACGGGCTGCTGCTCCCCCACCCCGCCCCCGCGCCGCCGCGGTGGCCAGCAGGGCGACGCCCCAGGCCATCACCCCGGCGAACAGCGCGTCGGCGCTGGTGGCCACCCACAGCGCCGTCGGCGCCAGCACGAGGAACGGCGCCACCGCCCGGGCCGCCGGCTCGTCGGCGACCGCGCGCACGGTCACCAGCACGGCCGGCACCGCGAGGGCGCCGGCCGCGATGCACATCGCCGCCGCCCAGCCCAGACCGCCGAGCCCGGCCCGGTCCAGGAGCACGAAGGCCAGCAGCGCCCCGGGCGGGTGCCCCGACACGTGCGTCGTCCAGGGGTCGGCGGAGTCGGCCAGCACCGAGTCGTTGAAGGTGCGCAGGAACTCCCCCAGCCCACCCACCCGGCCGACGTCGTACGGGTACTCGTACGGGCTGCCCAGCGGCTCGGTCAGCCGGCCCCACCCGCTCGCCAGGGCGAGGGCGACCGCCCACCCCGCCGTCGCCGCGGCCGCGCCGGCGAGCAGCACCGGCCACCGCGCGCGCCGCGCCGCGGCCGGCCCCCACAGCACGAGGGCCGACCCCACCGCGGCGGGCAGGAGGACCCGTGGGGACACCAGGGGGTCCCAGGGGCCCCGGATGACGTAGCCGCCGATGAGGTGCAGGTCGACGCCGTCGCGGGTCAGCGCCCGGCCGGCCAGCGCCGTGCCCGCGACCAGGAGGACGGCGAGCAGCAGGCCCACCCAGGGGCGCCACCAGCGGACGCCCGCGACCGGGCCCGTCGCCCGCGGTGCCTCCGTGGTCGCCTCGGTCATCAGCCGGACAGTAGGGCCCCGCCCCCGTGACCGCCCGCCGGCCGGGGACCCCGTCGGCGGGCACGACCGGCGCGTCCGTGGTTGTGTCCTGGGGTGCCCGACGTCGTCCTGCCCTGCCTCGACGAGGCCGGCGCGCTGCCCTGGGTGCTCGGCCGGCTCCCGCCCGGCTACCGCGCGATCGTGGCGGACAACGGCTCGACCGACGGCTCCCCGGCGATCGCGGCCGAGCACGGCGCCACGGTGGTCCACGTCCCGCAGCGCGGCTTCGGCGCGGCCGCGCACGCGGGGCTGGAGGCGGCCGGCGACGACGTCGTGTGCTTCTGCGACGCCGACGGGTCCATGGACCCCGCCGACCTGCCGCTCGTCGCGGGCCCCGTGCTCGCCGGCGACGCCGACCTGGTGCTGGGGCGCCGCCGGCCGACCCGCCGCAGCGCCTGGCCGGTGCACGCCCGGGTCGCCAACCTGGCGCTGGGCGTGATGCTGCGCCGCCGCACGGGCCTGGCCCTGCACGACCTCGGCCCCATGCGCGCCGCGCGCCGCACCGCCCTGCTGGGCCTCGGCATCACCGACCGCCGCTTCGGCTACCCGCTGGAGATGGTCACCCGCGCCGCCGACGCCGGCTGGCGGGTGCGCGAGGTCGACGTGCCCTACGCGCCGCGCGCCGAGGGCACCCGCTCCAAGGTCACCGGCACCGTGCTCGGCACGGTCCGCACGATCCGCGACATGCGGCAGGTGCTCTCGTCGTGACCCCCACCCAGCTCCTCGTGATCACCAAGGCCCCCGTCCCCGGCCGCAGCAAGACCCGGCTGAGCCCGCCCTGCACGCCCGAGCAGGCGGCGGCGATCGCCGCGGCCGCGGTCGGCGACACCCTCGACGCCGTCCGCGCGACCCCCGTCGCACGGCGGGTCGTCGCGCTCGACGGTGCCCCGGGCGAGCTCGACCTCACCGGCTGCGTCGTCGTCCCGCAGGCCGACGGCGACCTCGGCATGCGGCTCGCGGCCGCGTTCGCCGACGCCATGGCCGGGCCGGACGGCGCCGTGCCCACCTTGCTGATCGGGATGGACACCCCGCAGGTGACCCCCGACCTGCTGGCGAGCTGCCTCCAGCGCCTGGTCCGGGCAGGCCCAGGCTCGGCGGTGCTGGGCGTCGCCCCCGACGGCGGCTGGTGGGCGCTGGGCCTGCACGAGCCCGGGGCCGCCCAGGTGCTGCCCGGCGTCCCCATGTCGCGCGAGGACACCGCCGTCCGCACCCGCGCGGCGCTGGAGGCGGCCGGCCTCACCGTGCTCGACCTGCCGGTGCTCACCGACATCGACCACTTCCCGGACGCGCTGGCCGTCGCGGAGCGGTGCGCTCCCGGCACCCGGACCCGCCAGGTGGTGACCGGGCTCGCCGCCACCCTCGGGACGGCGTCGTGACCAGCCGGCTCGACCGGCTGCTGGGCGCCCGCCTGCCCGATCCCCCGGAGCAGCTGCGCCGCGGTCCCTTCCGCGCCGGCGCCTTCCCCAGCCCCCTGCACTCCGAGCGGCGCGCGGCGCGGGTCGGCGTCTGGCTCGGGCTGGCCTTCCTCGTGTGCTTCCTGACCGGGCTGGTCAGCGACCTCGTCCAGTCGGGGCCGGCGTGGTTCTCCTGGCCGTCGTCCCCGGTGTGGCTCTACCGGCTGACCCAGGGGCTGCACGTGGCGACCGGGCTCGCCGCGATCCCGCTGCTGCTGGTCAAGCTCTGGACGGTCTACCCGCTGCTGTTCGAGTGGCCGCCGGCCGGCTCCCTCGCCCGGCTGGTCGGCCGGCTGTCGATCCTCGTGCTCGTCGGCACCGCCGCGATGCAGCTGCTCACCGGGCTGATCAACATCGCGCAGTGGTACCCGTTCGGCTTCTTCTTCCCGACCGCGCACTACTGGACCGGGTGGATCGCCATCGGCGCCGTGGCGGTGCACGTCGGCGGGAAGGCACCGGAGATCCGGCGCGGCCTGGCCCGGCGCGGGTCCCGCGCCGCCACCGCCGGCCTGGCTCCCGGGCGGGCCGAGGAGCTCCGCGCGGCGGAGGCGGCCGAGGAGGAGGGGGCCATCGACCGCCGCGCCTTCGTCCTCGCCTCCGGGCTCTCCGTCGCAGCGGTCACCGTCACCACGCTGGGCCAGACGGTCTCCTCCCTCGCCCCGGTGTCCCTGCTCGCGCCGCGGCTGCCGGACGCCGGTCCCCAGGGCCTGCCGGTCAACCAGACGGCGGAGGCGGCGCAGGTCGAGGAGTCCGCGACCGACCCCGGTTACCGGCTGGTGGTCGACGGGCCCCGCCGCCTGGAGCTGTCGCTGGCCGAGCTGCGCCGCCGCCCCCAGCAGACCGAGACGCTGCCCATCGCCTGCGTGGAGGGCTGGAGCGCGACCGGCCGCTGGACCGGGGTCCGCCTGGCCGACCTGCTCGAGGAGGCCGGGCTGCCGCGGAACGCCCGGGTCGTCGTCGAGTCGCTGCAGACGGGCGGGCTCTACCGCACCAGCGTGGTGGCGCCGCCGCACAGCACCGACCCGCGCACCCTGCTCGCCCTGCAGCTCGGTGGCGAGCCGCTCGCCCTCGACCACGGCTACCCGGTGCGGCTCATCGCGCCGAACCGGCCGGGCGTGATGCAGACGAAGTGGCTGGCCCTGGTGCGGCCGGCATGAGCACCGGGATGTCCCGCGACGGGCGCGCGGCGGGGCGGGTCGGGCACGGTGGGCGGGGAGACGGCGACGCCTCCGGCCCGGCCCGGCCGCTCGCGTCGGCGGCCCGTCCGTGGTGGCGGTGGCTGTTCCTGGTGCCGGGGTTCGCCGCCGTCGGCTGGGGCGTCCTCGGCCTGCTGGGCGCCGGCGACCGGGTGCCGCTGTCGGCGTGGGTGCCGTGGTTCGTCGGCAGCGCGCTGCTGCACGACCTCGTCATCGCGCCTCTCGTCGTCCTAGGGGGCGCGCTGATCAACCGCCTCCTCCCCCGGCCCGCCCGCGCGCCGATGGCCGTCGGGCTCGTCGTCGCCGGGGTGCTGGTCGCGGTGGCGCTGGTGTTCGCGCTGGACCCGGGGGACGTGCAGGAGCCGGGCTTCCTGCCGCAGGACTCCTACGGCCTGAACCTGCTGCTGGCCGTCGCCGGGGTGCTGGCGGTCGCCGCGGTGTGGGCGGTCGTGCGCACCCGCCGAGGCTGACCGGTCACCGGGCGGAGGCGTCCACCGCCGCCACGCTCGGCTCGGGGCCGGGCGCGCCGCGCCGGGTCGCCAGGACGCACCCGATGAGCACCAGCGGCAGCCCGAGCGCCAGGCCGAGGGTGAACGGCTCGTCGAGCAGCAGGACGCCGAGCAGCACGGCGACGACGGGGTTGACG
The DNA here is from genome assembly GCF_054050895.1 of Blastococcus sp. SYSU DS0669. Lineage (NCBI taxonomy): Bacteria > Bacillati > Actinomycetota > Actinomycetes > Geodermatophilales > Geodermatophilaceae > Blastococcus > Blastococcus sp. SYSU DS0669. Next base: position 119,203 of record NZ_JBJHAE010000001.1, read on the forward strand.
AAGGTGATGACCAGCGCCCGCTGCGGCCCCACCTCGCGGATGAGCGCGAAGAACAGCGCCAGCGCCACCGCGGTGCAGACCACGCCCAGGGTCAGCAGCGAGAGCAGCGCGTCCGGCGACGCCGCCGTCACCTGGCCCAGCCGCGGGACGGCGAAGGGGGCGTAGACCACCGCCGTCACGAGCAGCGCGATCGAGCTCGCGGCGACGCCGGGCACCTCGGGCAGCGCCCGGCTGACCACCAGGGGCGCCGTCGCGTAGCCCAGGACCACCAGCCCCACGGCGAGGATCGGCAGCCACTGCGCCCCGTCCAGGTCCAGGCCGAGGAGGAGGGCGATGCCGACGACGCCGACGGCCATGCCGGCCAGCCGCACGGGCGTCAGCCGCTCGTCCTCACCCGCCAGGCGGGCCGCGAGCGCCGCCACGAACGGCACCCCGGCCACCAGGAGCCCGGTGAGCGAGCTGGACAACGTCTGCTCGGCGTAGGACAGCAGCAGCCAGGGCCCGGTCATCTCGAGCGCCGTGAACAGCAGCAGCGCCTTCCAGTGCCGCAGGGCCGGCCGCAGCTGGCCGCGGGCAACCGTCCAGGGCACGAGCAGCGCGGCACCGACGACGCAGCGGGCGAAGACGACCGTGACCGGCGACACCTCCCCGACCGCCACCTTGATGAGCAGGTAGGGCACACCCCAGATCACCGACATGGCGAGGAACAGCGCCCATCCCCGCCGGCTCACCGCGCCGTCCCGTTCCGCACCGGCACATCCTCACCGACCGCCGGCGGCGCGCCGCAGCGGGTCAGTGGTCGCGGGCCAACGCGGCGAAGCGCTTGAGCGACCAGCGGATGCCGAGCAGGGCGACCGGCCGGGCCAGCACCCATCCCAGCCGGCCGAGCACACTGAAGGGCAGGTCGAGCCGCTCGGTCAAGGTGAAGGTGCTGTGCCCGCCGCGAGGCTCGACCTCGAAGATGCCGGGCCCGCGGACCAGCCGGCCGGTGTGCTGCACCTGCACCCGCCGCGGCGGGTCCCACGCCGTGATGACCATCGTGTCCAGGAACCCGAGCCGGGGCCGGCCGGGCAGCGGCAGCCCGGTGCGGGCGGCCAGCCGGCCACCCACCCCCTGCGCCGGCCCGTCCACGGTCTCGACGTCGGTGGCGAGCATCCACTCGCCCTGCCGCGTCCAGTCGGTGAGCAGGGCCCACACCCGCTCGGGCGGCGCCGCCACCTCCACCCGCTCCACCAGCTCAGGCATCCCGCGTCCTCTCCGGGTCGGCCGGCGCGGCGCCCGGGTCGGTGGGCGCCTCCTCCCGGCTGCGTGCGGCCAGCTCGGCACGGAGCGCCGCGATCTCGGCGTCCCGCTCGTCCAGGGTCTGCGCCAGCTGGTCGAGCAGCCAGTCGACCTCGACCATGCGGTAGCCGCGTGCGGTCACCGCGATCCGCAGCCCCCGCACGTCGTCGGCGACCACGCGCCGGTCCTCGGGCAGCTCGACCGGGGAACGGTCGGGGTCGGCCGGCGGCTGGGTCTCGCCGCGGCCGAGCAGCAGCGAGGCGACGAGGAACAGCGCACCCCCGACCAGCAGGACGGCGACGACGAACAGGACGAAGGAGAGCACGTCAGGCGTCGGACGGGCCGGTCGCCGGGGCGCGCATCCCTCCGCCGTTGTCGCCGGCCGCCCGCTCCCGCTCGGCCTCCTGGACGATCGCGACGATCTCCTCGACGTCGTCGGTGCAGTGCAGCAGATCCACGTCGCCGGGGCTGATCGCGCCGTGCTCGGCCATCGTGTTCCGGACCCAGTCGATCAGGCCGCCCCAGTACTCCGTGCCGTAGAGGACCACCGGGAAACGGGTCACCTTGCGGGTCTGCACGAGGGTGAGCGCCTCGAACAGCTCGTCGAGGGTGCCGAAGCCGCCAGGGAGGATCACGAAGGCCTGCGCGTACTTGACGAACATCGTCTTGCGCACGAAGAAGTAGCGGAACGAGATGCCGACGTCGACCCACTCGTTGAGCTCCTGCTCGAACGGCAGCTCGATGCCGAGCCCCACCGACAGGCCACCGGCCTCCGAGGCGCCGCGGTTGGCCGCCTCCATGGCCCCCGGCCCGCCGCCGGTGATCACGGCGTACCCGGCACGGGTGAGCGCGGCCCCGATCTCCACGCCGGCGGCGTAGTGCGGGTGGTCGCGCGGGGTGCGGGCGCTGCCGAACACGCTGACCGCGCGGGGCAGCTCGGCGAGCAGGCCGAAACCCTCGACGAACTCGCTCTGGATGCGCAGGACACGCCACGGATCGGTGTGCACCCAGTCGCTGGGCCCGCGCTTGTCGAGGAGCCGCTGGTCGGTGGTCGACCCCTGCCGCTGCGGATCGGGCTCCCCGCCGCGGAGCACGATCGGCCCGCGGTGGCGGGTCGGGCGCGGACGCCGGCCCTCCGGCGGTGGGGTGCTGGTCATGCGGTCCTCCCGGAGAGGTAGGCGGTGAGGGCGTCGAGGGAGGGCTGCAGCCGGTCGACCCGCACGTGCTCCTCGCGGGTGTGGGCCAGCTGCGGGTCGCCCGGTCCGTAGTTGATCGCGGGGATGCCGAAGGCGGCGAACCGGGCCACGTCGGTCCAGCCGAGCTTGGCGCGGGCGGGGCGGCCGACGGCGGCGATGAACGCGGCGGCGGCCGGCTCGGCCAGGCCGGGCAGCGCACCCCCGGAGTTGTCGACGACGGTGAGCGTCGCGCCGTCCGCGATCGCCTCGGCGAACACCTCGCGGACGTGCGCCTCGGCGGCGTCCTCGTCCCGGTCGGGGGCGTAGCGGAAGTTGACGGTGAGCGAGGCCTCGTCGGGGATGACGTTGCCGGCGACCCCGCCGGAGATGCCGACCGCGTTCAGCCCCTCCCGGTAGGTGCAGCCGTCGATCTCCACCTCGCGCGCCTGGTAGCCGGCGAGCACGGCGAGCGCGCCGGCCAGCCCGTGGACGGCGTTCTGCCCCAACCAGCTCCGGGCGCTGTGCGCGCGGCGGCCGGACGTGGACAGCACCGCGCGCAGGGTCCCCTGGCAGCCGGCCTCGATCTCGCCGTCGGTGGGCTCGAGCAGGATGGCGAGATCGCCGTAGAGCCAGCCGCGCCGCTCCCGGGCCACCCGGCCGAGCCCGTTCTTCACGGCCTCGACCTCCTCGTTGTCGTAGAAGACGAACGTGAGGTCGTGCGCCGGCTCCGCACCGGGGACGCCGAACACCGCGGCCAGCCGCAGCATGACCGCGTCGCCGGCCTTCATGTCGCTGGTGCCGCAGCCGTAGAGCAGGCCGGTGGCGTCGTCGAGCCGGCTGGGCACGTTGTCGGCGATCGGCACGGTGTCCAGGTGCCCGGCGAGGACGACCCGGGTGGGGCGGTCGAGGTTGGTGCGGGCGAGCACGGCGTCCCCCACGCGCTCGACCTCCAGCCCGCCGAGCGCCCGCAGCGCCGCCTCCACCGCGTCGGCCAGCGCCGTCTCGCTGCCGGACACCGAAGGGGCGTCGACGAGGGCACGGGTCAGCGCGAGGACGTCGGCGGACAGGTCCAGCTGCGGCGGGGCACTCACGACTGCCGAGCTTAGTGAAAGGACCTGGCTGCCCCCCGGAACTCGCTGACGCTCGCCCCGGGCCCCTGCAGCCAGGCCGTTCCAGCACCTCACCAACCCCCGGAACTCGCTGACGCTCGCCCCGGGCCCCTGCAGCCAGGCCGTTCCAGCACCTCACCAACCCCCGGAACTCGCTGACGCTCGCCCCGGGCCCCTGCAGCCAGGCCGTTCCAGCACCTCACGGACCGGCCCGCCCCCGCGCGGATCCGCCTCGGTAGCGTTCCCGGCGTGACCGCCGCAGCGCCCGCTCCCGTCTCAGCCGTAGCCGCCGGTCTGGCGACCGTCACCCCCTCGGGCACCGTGCTCGACACCTGGTACCCGGAGCCCCGGCTCGGCGCGCCCGCCGGCGCGGCCACGGGGACCCGACGCCTCGGCGCGCTGGAGCTCTCCGGCGAGCTCGGCCCCGACTACGGGGGCCTGGTGCGCCGCGACGAGGCCCGCGGGGTGGAGGTCATCGCCGTCCGCACCGTCATCGCCGACCTCACCCAGCCGCCGGTGGACGCCCACGACGTCTGGCTGCGGCTGCACCTGCTCTCCCACCGGCTGATCCAGCCGCACGGCGCGAACATGACCGGCGTCTTCGGCCTGCTCACCAACGTCGCCTGGACCAGCTCCGGGCCGGTCGAGGCGGCGACGTTCAACGCCCACCGGCTGCGGGCCGCCGTCGGCCACGTGACCGTCTTCAGCGTCGACAAGTTCCCGCGGATGGTCGACTACGTCATCCCCTCCGGTGTGCGGATCGCCGACGCCGACCGGGTGCGGCTCGGCGCGCACCTGGCCGAGGGGACGACGGTCATGCACGAGGGCTTCGTCAACTTCAACGCCGGCACCCTCGGCCCCTCGATGGTGGAGGGCCGGATCAGCGCGGGCGTCGTCGTAGGAGCCGACAGCGACATCGGCGGCAGCGCCTCCATCATGGGCACCCTGTCCGGCGGCGGCACGCAGGTGATCTCGATCGGCGCCGGCTGCTTGCTGGGCGCCAACGCCGGCATCGGCATCTCCCTCGGCGACGGCTGCGTCGTGGAGGCCGGCTGCTACGTGACCGCCGGCGCCCGCGTCACCCTGCCCGACGGCTCGGTGGTCAAGGCCGCCGAGCTCTCCGGCCGCAACGGGCTCCTCTTCCGCCGCAACAGCGTCAGCGGCGCCCTCGAGGCCCTCCCGCGGGACGGCGACTGGGGCGCGCTCAACGCCGAGCTCCACGCCAACTGACCGAGGCCTCGGCGGAGGTCAGGCCGCGGCGTCCGCGGCGACGTCGAGGTGCTCCAGCAGGGCCACCAGGAACTCCTGCGGCCGCTCGACGTGCGGGGAGTGCCCGACCCCGGACAGGACGACCTCGCGGTAGGTGCCACCGGCCGCGGCGTAGCGCTCGAGGACGGCTCGGGTCTGGGTGACCATCGGCTGCGGTGGGCAGACCTCCTCCCCCGGCCAGCCCGGTACCGCGCCCAGCTGCCCCAGGTACGCCAGGTCGAACACGGAGGTGTCCGAGACGATCGCGTCGGCGTCCCCGCGGATCCACAGCACCGGCGGCTTGCCGGCCAGCTCGGCGATCCCCGACAGGTCCATGACCGTGGGTGCCATCGTGTTCAGCACGCCACGCTCCCCCGGGGCCAGGCCGGGCCAGGCCGAGCCGGGCGCGGAGTCGCCCGGGTAGTGGTCGACGCCGGTCCGGGTGGACAGCATCGACGCGACGAACAGGTCCTCCATCGCTGGGTCCAGCGGCAGCGACCCCGGCGCCACGTAGAACGCCCGCAGGATCGACCGCGGGCTGGTCGGGCTGTCCGCGCCCGTGTCGCCCGCGGCGAGCGCGGCGACGAACTCGGGGTTGGCCGCACCCCCACCGGACCCCGTGCCGTCCGCGGCGAGGCGGCGCCCGTCCGGCCCGGCCGTGCCGCCGAAGCCGTACGGCGAGACCGGGGCGACCAGCGCGACGGAGGCCACCCGCTCGGGCGCGTCGAGCAGGTACTGCAGGACGACGCCCGCGCCCATGCTCCAGCCGACCAGGTGCACCCGCTCGAGGCCGAGGGTCTCCACCAGCGCGGCGACGTCGTCGGCCCAGTCCCGCACGCCCCGGCGTGCGTCCACGGGCAGCGGGTCGGTCCCGCCGTAGCCGCGCAGGTCCACCGCGACCGGCCGCACCCGCGCCTCCTCCGCCAGGGCCAGCAGCGGCTGCTGCCAGAAGAGTGCGGAGCTCACGTTGCCGTGCACGAACAGCACGACCTCGCCGCCGGCCCCGCCGGGCTCCACGCCGGCCGGGTGCAGGACGTTCTGGGTGAGTCTCGGGGTGGTCACCCGGGTCGCGGTGATCCCGGGCAGCAGGACGTCGGCCATGGCTCCTCCTCGGCGGCGGGCACACGCTATCGGCCCGAGCCGCCGGGAGGTGGCCGTTCCACCGCCCCCGGCACGGCGCGGGGTGGCCGCGTCCAGGGAGCCGTCAGGTCCGGCACCTACAGTCGGCAGGCGATGACCACCGTCCGAGCCGCGACCCACGGTGCCGCTGCCCCGGCGCGCAGGACGACCCGCCGCCCGGCGAACCGGCGCCGCCCGGCCTCCGGAGCCACCCGGCACCGGCGAGGGAAGCGCGGACCGGGCGTGCTGCGCTGGTGGCCGGCGCTGCTGGTGGGCGCCGCCCTCTTCGCCGCCGTGGCCTGGCGGGCCGACATCACCGTCGAACTCCCCGCTTCCGGGAGTTGCACCCTGCCCGGCTCGTCGGTGACCCTCTCCGCCGAGCAGATGCAGAACGCAGCCACCATCGCGCAGGTCGGCCGCGACCGCGGGCTGCCGGACCGGGCCGTGGTGATCGCGCTGGCGACCGCGATGCAGGAGTCGACCTTGCGCAACCTCGACTACGGCGACCGGGATTCCCTCGGCCTGTTCCAGCAACGCCCCTCGCAGGGCTGGGGCACACCGGAGCAGGTGCAGGACCCGGTGTACGCCGCCGGCCAGTTCTACGACCGGCTGGTGACCGTTCCCGGGTGGGAGACCGGCCGGCTCACCGAGGTCGCCCAGGCCGTGCAGCGCTCCGGCTTCCCGGAGCTCTACCAGAAGCACGAGGCGATGGCGGTCGACCTCACCGCGGTGCTGCGGCCGGGCGCCGGCGAGCTGCCCTGCGCGTGACCCGAGCCGGCTGACGGCGCCCGCGACCCGCGCCGGCCGGCGGCGCCCACGCACGGGGTCATGGCTCTCCGCGTCTCGACGCTCACCGTGCGCCGACCGTCGATCCCCCGACCGGGTCACCGGGACATTTCTCCAGGTCGCACGGCTGCTGCCCCGGTGACGAGCCCCTAGGCTCAGAACGTGACAGCCACGGGGGCTCGTCCAGGGGCCGCCGCCGGGTGGACCGCCGCGGCAGCGGCCGCAGCCACGGCGGCAGTGGTGGCGCTGCCGTCGATGAGCTTCGCCTACCAGGCTCCGGCCCTCCGCGCGGTCCTGGAAACCCTCAACGCGGTGGTCGCGCTCCTGACCGCCCTCCTCGTCTACGGGCGGTTCCGGGACGGTCGCCGTGTCCAGGACCTGCTCATCGTGCTGGCACTGTGCACCGTGGCCATGGCCAACCTGGTGCTCACCGCGCTGCCCGGCGCAGTGGCCCCGGGGGAGGACCATTTCGCGCGGTGGGAGGCCCTGGCGATCCGCCTGCTGGGGACCGTCGTGCTGACCGCAGCGGCGCTGGTCCCGGTCGCCCGGCATGCGACCCGCAGGATGTCCCTGGCGACGACGGCGGGCATCGCAGCGGTCGTCGTCGCCCTCACCGCCGCAGGTGTCGCGCTGGGGGAAGCGCTGCCCCCGATGGTCGACCCCCTGACGGCGCTCGCCGACGCCAGCAGGCCCCGCCTGGTGGCTCACCCGGCCGTCCTCGCGGTGCAGGGCGTGGGTGCGGGGCTGTACGCCTTGGCCGCGGTCGCTTTCACGCGGCAGAGCGCGCGCACCGGCGACCAGATGGTCCGGTGGATAGGTGCCGGCTGCGTGCTGGCCGCCTTCGCCCGGGTGCACTACCTGCTCTTCCCCTCGCTCTACTCCGACTTCGTCCACACCGGCGACTTCCTCCGGTTGGGCTTCTACCTGCTCCTGCTGGTGGGCGCGGTGGGTGAGATCCGTTCGTACTGGCAGCTCCGCGTGCACACAGCGGTTCTGGAGGACCGTCGTCGCATGGCGCGTGACCTGCACGACGGGCTGACCCAGGAGCTCACCTACATCTCCACGCAGGCCCGCCGCCTGGCCACCCGGCCGGACCGGGCGACGGCCGAGCTCATCGACGCCGCCGCCGCGCGGGCCGTGGACGAGGCGAGACAAGCCATCAGCGCCCTGACCGCGTCTCCCGGCGACCCGTTCTCGGTGGCCCTGCAGCGGCTCGCCGACGACATGTCCCACCGGTACGACGTGAAGGTCGTCACCCAGCTCGGGTCAGCGGCGGACGTGGACGGGACGCGCGCCGAGGCCCTGCTGCGCATCACTGCCGAGGCGGTGCGCAACGCGGTGCGGCACGGGGCCGCGCAGCGGGTCGAGCTCCGGATGACGTCCGATCCGACGTGCCTGGCGATCATCGACGACGGACGCGGCTTCGATCCCTCCACCGCCCGGCCGGGAGGGTTCGGCCTCACGAGCATGCGGCAGCGGGCCGAGGCGCTCGGGGCAGCGCTCCGGATCGATTCCGCTCCAGGAGAGGGCACGACCGTGCGTGTGAGCTGGCCGTGAGCGACGTGCTGCAGGTCCTGCTGGCCGACGACCACGCGCCGACGCGGGCGGTCGTCCGCGAGGCGCTGGAGGAGCAGGGCTTCGAGGTCGTCGCCGACGTGGACAGCGCACACGCCGCCGTCGCGGAGGCGCGCGAGCGGCGCCCCGACGTGTGCCTGCTGGACATCCACATGCCCGGCGGTGGTATCGCCGCCGCGGCGGAGATCAGCTCCACTCTGCCAGGCACGACCGTGGTCATGCTGACGGCGTCGCAGGACGACCGCGACCTGTTCAACGCGTTGCGGGCCGGCGCCTCGGCCTACCTGGTCAAGGGCATGGACCCCGAACGCATCGGCCCGGCACTGCGCTCCGCGCTGGCCGGCGAGACGACCTTGCCCCGCTGGCTGGTGCAGCAGGTCGTGGCGGAGTTCCAGCCGCCGGCCCGGCGCCGGCTGTTCCTGCCCAACCGTGCGAAGCACATCGAGCTGACCGAGCGGGAGGCGGAGATCCTCGACCTGATGGCCGAGGGGCTGTCGACCGAGGAGATGGCCAAGAAGCTGTTCGTGGCGCCCGTCACCGTGCGGTCGCACGTCGCCGCGGTCCTCAAGAAGCTGCAGGTGAAGGACCGGCAGTCCGCGGTGCAGCTCTCGCGGCAGGGGTCGAACCGTCCGGAGAACCGCTTCGGTCCGTAGCGACGGACAAGACGGAGGCCGGGCCCGGGGATCGCTCCCCGGGCCCGGCCCTGTGTCAGCGCGTGCGGGCCGGCCCGCTCAGGTCACTTGCGGAGGTCGAACGCTGCCTTGACCGGAGCCGCGAAGCTCGGGTCGCTCACCGAGACGGTGTACGTGCCCTGGGTCAGGGCGGCGTTGGTGAACTGGCTGAGCTTGGTCGACAGGTTGTAGATGTACTGGCTCCCGTCCCAGCGCATCAGCTTGCCGTTGGTGGCGACCTCGCTGATGACCGCCTCGTTGACCGCGACGTCGGGCGTCGTGTCACCCTGCACCAGGTTCACAGCAGGGGTGAGGTTGCTGACCGCGGCCCCGTCGCAGCCCGTCACGGTGATCTTGACCGGGATGGTGCTGCCGGCCTTGAAGCCGCTGCGGGAGCCGGTGCTGTTGATCGGCTGCATGATCGCGCTGGCGGTGTTGTAGGCGCGGACGCCCGTGACCGTCTCGCTGTCCGAGCCGCTGTCGTCGTCGGTCACGGTCACGGTGGCGTCGTAGCTGCCGGCAGCGGTGAACGTCCGGGCGAGGTCCGTGCTGCCGTCCGCCCACAGGACCGAGGTGGTGTGGGTGTCGGCCGAGCCCGCGTCGGTGTAGGTCGCCCCGAGGGTGACGGCGCAGTTGGTGACGCGGGTCTGCGTCACGCCGGTGATCACGGGGGCGACATTGGCAGCCGTCCAGGAGAAGGTCTGCGTCACGGAGTCGTGCTCGCCGTCCGAGGCCTGGACCGTGACGCTCCCGGAGGCGTCGTCCGTGGTGGTGTGGCTCCAGGAGAAGGTGCCGTTCCCGTTGTCGACGACCGTGCCCGCGCCGTCCACCTTGGTGATCGTCAGCGTGCTGTTGCCGTCCTGGTCGGTGAAGGACCCGGACGTCGCCGGGCTACCGACGGTTCCCTCGTTGCCGTTGGCGGCTCCGGCCTGGGTGCCGACTGCGGGGGCGTACGAGTTGCTGTCGCACGCGTTGCCGAGGCCGTCGCCGTCCGCGTCGGCCTGGTCGGCGTTCGCGACGGTGGGGCAGTTGTCCGAAGCGTCGGGGATCCCGTCACCGTCGGCGTCCGGCGCCGGAGGAGGGGGCGGCGGCGTCACGGCCGGGTTGTCCACGTGCACGTTGATGAAGTCCTGGCGGAACGTGGAGTCGAACAGCTGCGTCGTCATCTGCCCCTGCACCTTGACCTGCACAGCCACGTCCTGGAGACCACCGGTGGCGACACCGGTGATCTTGGCGTGCTCGCCGTCCGGAGCGCCGGCAGCGAGGACAAGGTTGACGCTGTGCTCGCTCGTGCAGTCGGTCACGCTCACGAACGCCGGGTTCGTGGTCGCCCACGACTTGTCCGACGTCAGGTCGATGCGGACGGGAGCGGTGGTGGTGGCGTTGCAGCCGGGGACGTCGCCCTGCGCCTCGCCCTGCGCGTCAGCCAGCAGCTTGACCGTGAACGCGACGGTCGAGCCGGCGTCGTCGGTGATGGAGGTCGGGGCCATGTCGACGGTGTCGGCGAAGGCGGCTGACGGCATCGCGATCAGGCCGGCGGTCGCCAGAGCCACTGTCGCGGTTCTCCTGCGGAGCATGGGGATCCCTCTTCCTGCATCGGATGGTCCGTGGTGGTGCGTTGGAAGAAGGTTGCGACCGCAGTGAAGCGAGGCACCAGAGGGCGAGGCGTTGACATCCCTCAACGCCTGTCGCGGCACAGGGGCGCTGCCGCGAGGGCGCCATCCGAGAGCCAGCCGGCACCCGCCTGACCTGCGGTTTCGCCCGAGGCATCCACCCGCATCCTTCGTCACCGGCCGACGTGCTGAGGCGTTGAGATCCCTCAACGCCTCAGCACGCGGGCAGCCCCCGGGCGCCGCTCGGTGGAGGCGTCACCGCCCGGCGACGGCGCACGGCGCCACCACCGAGCAGGACCCACCCGGACGGGACGCGATCCGCCCACCCCTCGGGGACGCCACGACCTCGTCCCGGCCGGAGGCGGACGGGTGCGTGGCCGGCTCTCAGCCGCGCAGGCGCTCCACGGCGGCGTCGATCCGCTCGTCGCTCGCGGTGAGCGCCAGCCGGACGTGCCGCGCGCCAGCCGGTCCGTAGAAGCTTCCGGGAGCGGCGACGATGCCGCGCCCGGCGAGCCAGTCGATGGTGGCCCAGCAGTCCTCGTCCCGGGTCGCCCACAGGTAGAGGCCCGCCTCCGAGTGGTCGATGCGCATCCCCGCCGCGCGCACCGCGGCGGCCAGCCGGTCACGCCGCCGGCGGTACCGCTCCCGCTGCGCGTCGACGTGCGCGTCGTCGTCCAGCGCGGCCGCCATCGCGGCCTGGACCGGCCCCGGGACCAGCAGCCCGAGGTGGCGGCGCACCTCCCACACCCGGCGCACCAGCTCCGGGTCGCCGGAGAGCAGGCCACCCCGGTAGCCGGCCGCCGTCGACTGCTTGGACAGCGAGTGCACCGCCAGCAGGCCGGTGTGGTCGGCACCGGAGACGTCGGGGTGCAGGATCGAGCGGGGTTCCACGTCCCAGCCCAGCGTGATGTAGCACTCGTCGGCGACGACGGGGACCCCGTGCGCCCGGCCCCAGTCGACCCACGCACGCAGCTGGTCGACCCCCAGCACCCGGCCGTGCGGGTTGCCCGGGGAGTTCAGCCAGACCAGGGAGACGCCGGCCCCCTCGGCCGGAGGCGTGTCGCTCCGGCGCACCGCGAGGCCGGCGAGCACGGCGCCGACCTCGTAGGTCGGGTAGGCGACCTCGGGGACGACGACGGTGCTCGCGCCGCCCTGCAGCCCCAGCAGGGTGGGCAGGAGGGCGACGAGCTCCTTGGAGCCGACCGTCGGGATCAGCGACGGCTCAGCCCCGAGCGGGTCGGCCACCTGCACGCCCAGCCGCCGCGCCAGCCAGCCCGCGGCGGCGGTGCGCAGCGGCACGGTGCCGAGCGCCGTCGGGTAGCCCGGGGCGTCCGCCGCCCCGGCCAGCGCCTCGCGCAGCACGGCGGGGGTGTCGTCGACCGGGGTGCCGATCGACAGGTCGACCACCCCGCCGGGGTGCTGTGCCGCCCGCGTCCGCGCCCCGGCCAAGGAGTCCCACGGGAAGTCCGGCAGCGCGCGGGGCCTGCCGGGGACCGGAGCGGTCAGTGACCTTCGCCCTGGGGCGGGAGCGCGGCCACCAGCGGGTGGTCCTTGCCGATCTTCCCGGTCTTCGCGGCGCCGCCCGGGCTGCCCAGGTCGGAGAAGAACTCCACGTTGGCGTTGTAGAAGTCCTTCCACTTGTCCGGGACGTCGTCCTCGTAGTAGATGGCCTCCACCGGGCACACCGGCTCGCACGCGCCGCAGTCGACGCACTCGTCGGGGTGGATGTAGAGCATCCGGTCGCCCTCGTAGATGCAGTCCACCGGACACTCGTCGATGCACGCCTTGTCGAGAACGTCGACACAGGCCTGGGTGATGACGTAGGTCACGGGGTTCCCTCCCGGGGACGTTCGGGCGGCGCGCCGGGCGAGGCCGGTCGCGTCAGATGCGTCCCTAGTATCACCTCCGGGCCCGGTCGGCGTTCCACGGGCCACCCGTCACGTCCCCCGTGCGGGGCACTCCGGCGGCCTGTCGGCGGGCGTCCCCCCATGGGGGGTGGGTTCCCGCCCAGCGCTCAAGCAGCGGGCCGGGGCGCCGATCTCGACGACGTGTCCGGGACGACGCAGGGTGAGGTGACGCCGCGGCTGGAGCCGCCGGCGTCCCCCTTCGACGCGCACGCCGCCCTGGTGCACCTGCTCTCCCGGCTGCGCGCGTCCTCCGGGGCCACCCGGGTGTCGGTGTGGGTCCACGAGGCCACCACCGAGCTCGTCGTCCCGTTCCGGCAGTCCACCAGCGCCACCCGCGGCCAGCTCCCCCTGCACCCCGCCCTGCGCACCCCCGCGAACCTGTGCGACTCCCCTTTCCTCTCCGCCGTCGTCACCGGCCGCCGGCCCGTCGTCGCCCACGCGGACGGCCGGCGCGCCGAGGACCGGCAGCTCGCCGAGGTCGGCATCCGCTCGGCGCACGGTGAGCCGCTGGTGCTGGACGGCGCGGTCGTCGGAGTCCTGACCGTCGAGCCCGCCGCGGCCGCCGCCCCGCACCTCCTCCGCCAGGTCGCCCCCCGCATCGCCGCCGCGCTGGCCGAGGCGTGGACCCGGCGCACCCAGCAGCGTCGGCTGGAGCAGGCCGGCGTCCTCCTGAAGCTGATCGAGTCCGCCGCGCAGGCGCAGTCGATGGACCACCTGCTCGGCTCCGCCTGCCGCCAGCTCGCCGAGCTGGGCGAGGTCGAGCGCGCCTGCGTCTTCCTGCTCGAGGACGGTCGGCTGGTGCCCCGCATGGCGGCGTACGCCGACGGCCGGCAGGACCTGGCCACCTGGCGGCAGTTCCGCGCCGCGCCCGTACCCCTGGAGCTGGCCGAGACGGTGCTGCGCACCGGCACGCCCCTGACCGCCGACCGCGACTCCGACCTCGTCTCGGGCTGGTGGGTCGACTCCTTCCACATCGCCTCCGCGCTCGCGGTCCCCCTGGGCCGCAGCCCCGACCTGGCCGGCGTCCTCACCCTGGACAGCACGCAGGTGCGGCCGTTCTCCGAGGACGTCCGCCGGCTGGCCGCCGCCGCCGGCGCGCACCTCGGGGGCGTCATCGAGCAGGCCCGCACCAGCCAGGCCCGCGCGGCGTCGCTCGCCACCGCCCGCGTCGTCCGGCAGCTGCTCGTCGACGGCTCGGCGGTGACCGGGGCCGCCGCCGCCGCGGAGGTGCTCGCCCGCGCCGTCCAGCGGCTGGCCGGCACCGACCGGAGCGCCGCCTACCTGGTCGACGGCGACGACCGCATCAGCGAGGTCCGGCACGTCGACTGGCCCGAGGAGCACAAGCAGGTCGTGCAGGTCCGGCTGGTGGGCGAGCCGGCGGCCGGCGTCCCCCTGTGGCGCCTGGCGACCGAGGAGCGGGCGCCCGTCTTCGTGGAGGACGCCGCCGCCACCGACCTGCTGGACCCCGAGCTGGTGCGGGCGCTCGAGGTGAGCTCCTACATCAGCGTGCCGCTCATGTCGGGCGACCGGCTCCTGGGGCTGGTCGTCACCGGATCGGTCGGCGCCAGCCGCACCTGGAGCCCGTCGGTGCGCGATGCCGTCCGCCAGGTCACCCTCGAGGGCGCGCTGGTCGTGGAGAACGCCGAGCTGCGCGCCGCCGAGCAGGAGCGGCTGGCCCAGCTGGCCACCGAGGCGCACCACGACCCGCTCACCGGGCTGGCCAACCGTCGCAAGTTCATCGAGACCTTGGAGACCACCGTCTACGGCGACCGGGACCGGCGGTGCGCCCTGCTGATGATCGACCTCGACCGCTTCAAGGAGATCAACGACAGCTTCGGGCACAGCGTCGGCGACGACCTGCTCTGCCTCGTCGGCCCCCGCCTCGAGCGGGCGCTGCGCCCCGGCGACCTGCTGGCCCGCATGGGCGGTGACGAGTTCGCGGTCCTGCTGCCCGACGCCGACGTCGACCGGGCCCGCGAGGTGGCCGACGCGCTGGGCGCCGCGCTGCGCGACGCCTTCGTCCTCGCCGGCATGTCGCTGCACGTGGACGCCAGCATCGGCATCGCTCTCTCCCCGGACCACGGGCGCGACCGCTCGCTGCTCCTGGCCCGGGCGGACACCGCCATGTACGCGGCCAAGCGCGGGCGCCTGGGCTACGAGCTGTGGGCCCCCGACGGCACCCCCGCCACCCGGGACCGGCTGCAGACCCTGGAGCAGCTGCGCTCCGCCCTCGACGGCGAGCAGCTGCGCAACCACTACCAGCCCCAGCTGGACCTGCGGACCGGCACCGTCGTGGGCCTGGAGGCGCTCGTCCGGTGGGAGCACCCGGAGCGGGGACTGCTCTACCCCGACGTCTTCCTGCCCCTGGCCGAGCAGGCCGGCCTCATGCGCCGGCTGGCGTTGCGGGTGCTCGAGCGCTCGCTGCGGGACCTGCACAGCTGGCGGACCCACGGCCACGACCTGTCGGTCGCGGTCAACCTCTCGGTCTCCAACCTGCAGGACGTCGCCCTGCCCGAGCAGGTCGCGATGCTGCTGGAGACCTGCTCCCTGCCGGCCGGCGCGCTGGTCCTGGAGATCACCGAGGACGTCCTGATGGCCGACGCCGCCCGCAGCCAGCAGGTCATGGCCGGGTTGCGGCGGCTGGGCGTGCGGTTGTCGGTCGACGACTACGGCACCGGCTACTCCTCGCTGTCCTACCTGCGGGCGCTGCCGGTGGACGAGCTGAAGCTCGACCGCAGCTTCGTCACGCACCTGACGTCCGACCCGCGGGCGGCGGCGATCGTGCGCAGCACCCTGCAGCTGAGCCGCGACCTCGGGATGAGCATGGTCGTCGAGGGGGTCGAGGACGCCGGCGCCCTGGCCGCGCTGCGCGAGTGGGGCTGCGACGTCGCGCAGGGCTACCACATCTCCCGGCCGATGCCGGCCGAGCGGGTGCTGGGCTGGCTGAACGCCCGCCCCCTGCCGGCCGCGCTGGGCACGACGGCGCCCCCGCGCCACTGACGGGGGCGGCCACGCCCCGCGCGGCGCCGCGCGTCATGATCGTCGCCGTGACCGCCGCCTCGACCACCCGGGTCGCCGAGCTGGAACGGCTCGCGGCCCGTACCTGGCGCGGCCTGGACGAGGAGCCGTACGGCGACTGGCTGCTGCGCGCCGGGGGTGGCTTCACCGGTCGCGCGAACTCGGTGCTGGTGACCGGGGACCCGCCGGACGACCTGCCCTCGGCCGTCGCCGCGGTGACCGCCTGGTACGGCGGGCGGGGACTGCGCCCGTGCGCCGCTGTCCCGACGCCGGGCGCCGAGGCCGCCGACGAGGCCTTCGCCGCCGCCGGCTGGATCCGCGACGAGGACACCCTGGTGCTCGTCGCGCCGGCCGGCCCGTGGCCCGCCGCCGACGTGCCGGTGGTGCTCGACGACGCCCCCGACACGGCCTGGCTCGCCGGCTACCGGCACCGCGGGGCGGCGCTCCCGGCCACGGCGGAGGCGGTGCTGCGCAACGCCGAGCGGCCGCTGTTCGCCTCCGTCCGGCCCGATCCCGCTGCGTCCCGGCCGGCCGCCGTCGCCCGGGGCGTGGTCTGCGACGGCTGGCTGGTGGTCAGCGCCGTGACCGTCGACGAGGGCTGCCGGCGGCGCGGCCTGGCGACGGCGGTGATGGCGGCGCTGGCCGCCGAGGCCCGCACCCGCGGGGCGACGTCCTGCCTGTTGCAGGTGACCGCGTCGAACGCCCCCGCGCTGGCCCTCTACGCCCGGCTGGGGTTCACCGAGCACCACCGCTACCACTACCGGTGGGCGCCGCGGGGGTGACCCGGCGGGCCGGCGCGCCCAGCGCCAGCCCCACGGCGAGGGCCGCGGCGAGCACCCCCAGCAGCAGGAAGGCGGTGCTCACGATGCCGAGCGCGCCGCCGGACACCAGCAGCAGGTCACCCTCGGGACGCCGGGCCATGGCCGCCACCACGACGACCAGCCAGGTAGCGGCGGGGAGGGCGGCGACGACCTTGGACCCGCTGAGCCGCAGCGCCGCGGACACCAGCAGGACGTTGCCGACCACCGCCGCCGGCACCGACACGGGCACCAGCACGCCACCGACCCGCAGCGGCAGCCACAGCACCTCGACGACCGCCAGCCACGCCGCGACGAGCACCGCGCAGACGCCGAGGCCCACCGTGACCGGGCCCCGGCGGCTCACACCTCGAGGCCGGCGAAGAGGTCGTCCTCCCGGCCGTCCGGGCCGGACGCCGGCCCGCGCTCGCCCCGGACCAGGCGGTAGTACTCGACGCCGAGCACCTCCTGGCCGAGGTTGTTCGACAGCGCGAAGAACGGGCCGTCGACGGTGATCTGGGTCGGGTGGGCGCGCATGGCGGCGTCCTTGCGGCCGGCGTACGCCCGGGCGTCCACGGCACAGGTGACCACCTCGTCGGGCACCACGAACGGGACCTCGTCGAGGTCGCCCAGCCCGTCGAAGGGGGAGGCCTCGCCGAGGGCGGCCATGGCCTCGATGCCCTCCCGGATCACCGACCGCGGCATGGCGTTCCAGTACACCTTCGCGACGTCCCAGGCCGCGCCGAGGTCGGGGCGGTAGCCGGGGTCGGCCGCGACCTCGACCGCCCGCATGGCCACGCGGTGGGCCTGGATGTGGTCGGGGTGGCCGTAGCCGCCGAACTCGTCGTAGGTGACCACGACCTGGGGGCGCACCTCGCGGACCACGGCGACGGCGTGCGCCACCGCCTCGTCGAGGTCGGCGTTCCAGAACGCGCGCGGGTGCTCGTTGGCCGGCGTCCCCATCATCCCGGAGTCGCGGTACCGCCCGGCCCCGCCGAGGAAGCGGGAGTCCTCGACGCCGAGGGCGGTCATCGCCGCACGGAGTTCCCAGATCCGGTAGCCGCCGAGCTGGTCGGCCTGGTCGGCGGCCAGCTGGCCCAGCTCCGGCACCAGGATCTCGCCCTCCTCGCCCAGCGTGCAGGTGAGCAGGGTGACGCCGACGCCCTCGGCGACGTAGCGGGCCATCGTGGCCCCGTTGTTGATCGTCTCGTCGTCGGGGTGCGCGTGGACGAGGAGCAGACGTCGGTCAGCGGTCACGATCGGCCATTCTCCCTGAGGCCGTCGGTCCCGCGAGAGCCACCGACCCGGGGTCGTCGTCGTCCTCCCTCACCGCGGAGCGTCCTCCCCCACCGCGCACCGTGAGGGAGGACCCGCTGGGATCAGGGAACCTGATCCCAGCGGGGGTCAGGCCTCGGTGGGGACGACGGCGCGCGCCTCGGCGAAGTGGCACGCCGAGGGGTGCCCCTGCCCGCGGTCCACCAGGGCCGGGGCCTCGGTGGCGCAGATGTCCTGGGCCTTCCAGCAGCGGGTGCGGAACCGGCACCCCGAGGGCGGGTTCGCCGGGCTCGGGACGTCACCCTGCAGCAGGATCCGCTCCTTGAGCCCGCGCAGGTGCGGCTCGTGCACCGGCACCGACGAGAGCAGCGCCTGCGTGTAGGGGTGGGCGGGCGAGCCGTAGACCTGCCTGTCGGTGCCCTCCTCCACGATGCTCCCCAGGTACATCACCGCGACGCGGTCGGAGATGTGCCGCACCACCGACAGGTCGTGGGCGATGAACAGGTAGGAGAGCCCGAAGTCGTTCTGCAGGTCCTCCAGCAGGTTCACCACCTGCGCCTGGACCGACACGTCCAGCGCGCTGACCGGCTCGTCGCAGACGATGACCTCCGGCTGCAGCGCCAAGGCGCGGGCGATGCCGATGCGCTGGCGCTGGCCGCCGGAGAACTGGTGCGGGTACCGGTTGACGAAGTCGGGGTTGAGGCCGACCCGCTCCATCAGCTCCTGGGTGCGCTGCAGCCGGCCCTTCTTCGGCGCGATGTCGGCGTGCACCGACCAGCCCTCGGCCACGATGTCCCCGACGGTCATCCGCGGGTTCAGCGAGGCGTAGGGGTCCTGGAAGATGATCTGCACCTCGCGGCGGTACTGCTTGAGCCCGCGGCCGCTCAGCTTGGTGACGTCCTCCCCCTTGTAGAGGATCTGCCCGTCGGTCGGCTTCTCGAGGGCCACCAGCATCTTGGTCACCGTCGACTTGCCGCAGCCGGACTCCCCCACCAGGCCGACGGTCTCGCCCCGGCGGAGCCGGAGGTTGACGCCGTCCACGGCGCGGACGTGGCCCACCGTGCGCTTGAGGACGATGCCCTGCGTCAGCGGGAAGTGCTTCTTGAGGTCCTTGACCTCGAGCAGCACCTCGCCGGGGGTGTGCACCGGGCGGCTGGCCGCGTCGGCGGCGTCGGACGCCGCGGCCCGGTCCGCGGCGCTCGCCGCGGTGGCGCCGGAGCCGTCGTCAGACATGGAGGACCTCCTCGCTGTAGTGGCAGGCGGCCTCACGGCCCGGGACGACCAGCCGCAGCGGCGGGACGTCGGCCACGCAGTCGCGACCGGGCGCCGCCTGCGCACCGGTGCGGCGCTTGGGACAGCGCGGGTGGAAGGGGCAGCCCGAGGGGATGGCGGCGAGGTTCGGCGGCTGCCCGCCGATCGGCTGCAGCCGGCCGCCCTTGACCTCCACCTGCGGGATCGAGCGCATCAGCCCGTCGGTGTAGGGATGAGCGGGGTTGCCGAACACCTCGTCGACGGTGCCTCGCTCGACGATGCGGCCGGCGTACATGACGGCCACGTTGTCGGCGACCTCGTTGACCACACCGAGGTCGTGGGTGATGAGGATCAGCCCCATCCCGGTGTCCCGCTGCAGGTCCTTGAGCAGGTCCATGACCTGGGCCTGCACGGTGACGTCGAGCGCGGTGGTCGGCTCGTCGGCGATGAGGATGCGCGGGTCGAGGGCCAGCGCCATCGCGATCATGACGCGCTGGCGCATGCCGCCGGAGAACTGGTGCGGGTAGTCGTTGACCCGCTCCTTGGCGGCCGGGATGCGCACCCGGTCCATCAGCTCGACGGCGTGCTGCTTGGCCTCCTTGCGGGAGGTGCCCCGGTGCGCCCGGAACATCTCCCCGATCTGGAAGCCGACGCTGTACACGGGGTTCAGCGACGAGAGCGCGTCCTGGAAGATCATCGAGATCCCCGGCCCGCGCACCTTGCGCTGCTCCTCCTCGGGCAGCGTGAGCAGGTCACGCCCCTCGAAGACGATCCGGCCGCTGGTGACCTCCGCCGGGGGCGAGTCGAGGATGCCCATGATCGCCTGGGCGGAGACGGACTTGCCCGAGCCGGACTCGCCCAGGATCGCGAGGGTCTCCCGCTCCGAGACGGTGTAGCTCACGCCGTTGACGGCGTTGACCAGGCCCGATCCGGTGCGGAACTGGACCCGGAGGTCGTCGACCTCCAGGAGCGGCGCCCCGGCGCCGCCGGCCGGGCTGGACGGGACGGACGTGGACGCGGTGCTCATGAACGCTGCTTCGGGTCGAGGGCGTCGCGCAGGGCGTCACCCATGAGGACGAACGCCATCACCGTCAGGGTGAGGACGAGGCTCGGGAAGAGGACGGCGTGCGGCGCGGTGCGCAGCAGGTCCTGGCCGGTGTCGATCTGCAGCCCCCAGGAGATCGCCGGCGCCTGCAGGCCCACCCCGAGGAAGGTCAGCGTGGCTTCGGCCGCGATGAGCACCCCGATGGTGATCGTCGCGTACACCAGCACCGGGGCGACGGCGTTGGGCAGGATGTGCCGCACGAGGATCCGGCTGTCGGAGGCGCCCATCGCCCGGGCGGCGGCGACGTAGTCGGAGCTCTTGACCGCGATGACCTGCGAGCGGACCAGCCGCATCGCGGTCATCCAGCCGAACATCGCCAGCGCGATCGCCACGGCGACCACGCCCCGGCCCAGGATGCCGCTGCGCAGGACCACCAGCGCGCCCAGGATCAACGGCAGCGCGTAGAAGATGTCGGCGATGCGCGACAGGATGCTGTCGGTGACGCCGCCGTAGAAGCCGGAGATGGCGCCGACGAGGACGCCGAACACCAGGATCACGACGACGGCGAGCAGGCCGATGATCAGCGAGTTCCGCGCGCCGTAGACGACGTTGGCCAGGTAGTCGCAGCCCTGCTGGTCGAAGCCGAACCAGTGCTCCGCCGACGGCGTGGCGTTGCTGTTCGACAGGTTGCACGAGCGCGGGTCGACGCCGCGGGCGAAGACCGACGGCAGGAGCGCCATCGCGACGAAGAGCAGGCCGAACAGCGCGCCGATCCAGAAGAAGGCGTTGCGCCTGAGCTGGCGCCAGGCGTCGCTCCACAGGCTGTTCTGGCGCCCCCCGTCCGGCTGGTCGGTCGCGCCGGTCACGCCGCCGGCGCCGGCCTCGTCGTGACCCACGGTCGTCAGGTTCGGCTCACTCATAGCGGATCCTCGGGTCGAGGACGGCGTAGAGCACGTCGACGACCAGGTTGAAGAAGATGAAGACGAAGACCAGGAGCGTCACGATGCCGACCACGACCGCGCCCTCCTGAGCGCGCACGGCGTCGAAGACCGCCCGCCCGATGCCCGGGAGGTTGAACACCGTCTCGGTGACGATCGCGCCGCCCATGAGGGTGCCGATGTCGGCGCCGACGAACGTCACGACCGGGATCAGGCTGTTGCGGAGCGTGTGCCGGACGATGACGTCCCGGCGGGGCAGGCCCTTGGCCCGCGCGGTGCGCACGTAGTCGGCCCGCATGTTCTCCGCGATGCTCGTCCGGGTCAGGCGGGCCACGTAGGCCAGCGATCCGGCGGCCAGCACCAGGCCCGGCAGCAGGTAGCTGTACCAGCCGTCGTTCACGCCGGCGATCGGGAACAGTCCCAGCTGCAACCCGAAGGTGAACTGCGCGACGAAGGCGAGCACCAGGATCGGGATCGAGACGATCAGCGTGGTGCTCACCAGCACGACGTTGTCGAAGAAGCCGTTCTTCCGGATGCCGGCCATGACGCCGGCGACGATGCCGATCAGGATCTCGAAGGCGATGGCGACCAGCGCCAGCTTGATGGTGACGGGCATGCGCTGGGTGATCGTGTCGAGCACCTCGCGGCCGCGGAAGTCGGTGCCGAAGTCGCCCTGCAGCAGGTCACCGACGTACTTGACGTACTGCAGCCAGAGCGGGTCGTTCAGGTTGAACTCGTCGGTCAGCTGGGCCACCACGGCGGGCGCGAGGGGTCGGTCGCCGCCCAGGGCCCGGATGGGGTCCCCCGGCAGCGCGTAGACCAGCGCGAAGATCAGGAAGGAGGCCCCGAGCATGACCGGGATCGTGAGTAGAAGGCGGCGCGCGATGTAGCGGCCCATGTCGCTCCTCGGTCAGGACGCGCCGTTCCCCTGTGACGGGCGCGGACGCGTCGTCCATGATGCGGGACGAGCCCGAGCGGCCGACCGCCGGGGAGCCCTGCCCGGTCTGGGCGGGGTTCCCCGGCGGCGGCCTGCGGTGTGCGGCTGCGTCAGCTGATGGGCGTGACGTTGGCGACGTCGATGTCACCGAAGACGTCGATCACCACGTCGCTGACGTTCTCCGAGTGCCCGGCCTGCTCGAGGTCGAAGAACATCGGGGCGATCGGCATGTCCTCGAGCAGGATGTCCTCGGCCTGGTTGTAGAAGTCGAGGGCCTCCTCGTTGCTCGAGGCGCTGTTGCCCTGCTGGATCAGCGCGTCGAACTCGGGGTTCGAGTAGAACGTGGCGTTGGAGCCCGCCGGCGGCAGCGCCGCCGTGGAGTACAGCGGCTCCAGGTAGTTCTGCGGGCTCGGGTAGTCCATGCTCCAGCCGAGGCGGAAGGGACCGGTCACGCCCTGCTCGTCGAGCAGCGGCAGGTACTCGGCGAAGTCCAGCTCGCCCCGGAGGACGTAGTCGACGCCGAGGTTCTCGCGGAGCTGGTTGCCCACGGCCTGGACCCAGGCGTCGTGGCCGGCGCCGGCGTTGAACCACAGCTCGATCGGCTGGCTGCGGTCGAAGCCGGCCTCGTCGAGCAGCGCGTTGGCCGCGTCGACGTCCAGCTCGCAGTACTCGCAGACACCCTCGCGGTAGCCGTCGACGACGGGGGCGACGTAGGCGTCGGCGGGCGTGCGGCTACCGGCGAAGATGGCGTCGGAGATCGCCTGCCGGTCGATGCCCATCGACAGCGCCTGACGGACGCGCGGGTCGGAGAACCGCTCGTCGTAGGTCGGGAAGCCGAGGTAGGTGAACCCGGAGGACGGGGCCTCGAGGTACCGGTCGCCCAGCACGTCCTGGGCCGAGGCCAGGGCGTCCGGGGGGAGGTCCGGCAGGACGTCGAGGTTGCCCGCCTGCAGGTCGTTGTAGCCGGTGTTCAGGTCGGCGTAGACGCGGAAGTCCACGGACTCGGCCACGGCCGGGTCCTCGCCGGCGTAGTCCTCGTACCGGGTGACGGTGATGCCCTGACCGGGGACGAACTCGCTCTCGGCCTGGAACGGGCCGTTGCCGATCGGCTGGGCGCCGAAGCCCTCGGGGTCCTCGAAGAAGGCCTCGGGGAGCGGCCAGAAGGCGTTGTAGCCGACGGTCACGGGGAACTGCGCGAAGGGCGAGGCGAGCTCGACCTCGAAGGTGTTCTCGTCGATGACCCGCAGGCCGCTCATCTCCTGGGCGGCGGGGTCGCCGGTGACGTTGCCCTCTTCGTCGGTCGGCGCTTGCAGGTCGTCGTACCCGAGGATGTTCGAGAAGAAGTACGACGCGCCCTGGGCGTTGGGGCTGTAGGCGGTGTAGTTCCACGCGTCGACGAAGGACTGCGCGGTCACCGGGGTGCCGTCGTGGAAGGTCCAGCCGTCCTTGAGCTCGATGGTCCAGGTGGTGTTGTCCTCGGACTCGATGGACTCGGCGACGCCGGTGTACTCCACGGCACCATCGGCGGCGTACTCGATCAGGCCCGTCCACAGGGAGGAGATGACCTGGTGGCCCTCGCTCTCCGTGGTGTTGCCCGGGACGAGGGGGTTCTCCGGCTCACCGACGTAGACGCTGAACGAGCCGCCACCCTCGGCGGCGGTGCCGCCCTCGCCACCGTTCTCATCGCTGCCACCACAGGCGGACAGCATCATCGCGGCGGCGACGCCGGCCGCGACGAGCCCACCTCTGCGCTTGCTCAACTTCACGTGCAATGCCTCCCTCGTCCCGCGTCAGCGGGGGGAACGGACAGGTCGACCCAGGCCCCGCGGGCGAGTGGACGACTGATTGGTCTCGAACCGGACGCAGCCGGACCGCTGGGGACCGGGACTGCGACGGGTGGACCCTAGGCACGCCTCGGAGAGGGTGTCCACGGACGTCACCGACTTGTGACCTGTGTCCACGATCCGCCTTCCCACCGTAACTTCCACGCCCCAGGGGGCGTCCGGCGGGCCGTCCTCCCGCGGTCCCGACGCCTCGGCCGGAGGCTTTCCGGCGAGCGTGTCGCGAGGTCACAGGTGGGGTATGGCTGCCCCCACGCGCACGACGACGACCGGGAGGACGACGCGATGAGCGGCATGGACAAGATGAAGAACAAGGCCGAAGAGCTGAGCGGCAAGGGCAAGGAGTCGGTCGGGGAAGCCACCGGTGACCGCGACCTCCAGGCCGAGGGCCAGGCCGACCAGGCATCGGGCAACCTCAAGCAGGCCGGGGAGAAGGTCAAGGACGTCTTCAAGAAGTAGAAGGACCCTCCTGCCCCCCATCCCTCGCTGACGCTCGGCGCGGGTCCCTGCAGGAGGGCCGTTCCAGCACCGCACCCCTCGCTGACGCTCGGCGCGGGTCCCTGCAGGAGGGACGTCCCTCACGTCGCCACGGGCGCCGTTCCCCACGCGGGAGCGGCGCCCGTCGCCGTCCCGGTCTCAGAGCCGGGCGAGCAGGGCCCGGACGGCGGGCAGCAGCGGGCGGTCGGCGGGGATCCAGTCGAGGGCGTCGAGGTCGGCCGCCCCCACCCACCGCAGCTGCGCGTGCTCCCGTGCCACCGGCGAGCCGTGCGCGATGCGGGCCCACCAGACCCGCATCGTCGACGCCCCCGGGGCACCACCGCCGACGACGCCGTCCAGCGGCACCTCCCCGAGGAATGCCTGCGGCGCGACGGCGACCCCGAGCTCCTCGGCGCACTCCCGCACGAGCGCCACCAGGTCGGTCTCCCCCGGCTCGACCTTGCCGCCCGGGAACTCCCAGCAGCCGTCGTAGGGGCCGCCCGCGCGCTCGGCGACCAGCACCCGGTCGCCCTCGACGAGGGCGGCGCCGACGACCTGCACGACCTCCCGGGCCCGCAGGGCGGCGGCCGCGGCGCAGGCGTCCAGGTGCGCCTGCATCGCCCGGGCCACCCGCCGGCGCAGCACGGCCCGGTCGACGACCCCGCCCAGGAGACCGGGCAGCCCGGTCTCCCAGTCGACCTGCTCGTCGATGAGCGTGCCGGCACCGGTGGCCGAGAAGCGGCGCGAGTGGGTGACCCAGCCGCGGGCGCCGACCGGCGCGGCGAACACGTCGCGCTCCGGCCGCACGGAGACGACCTCCTGGAGCGGGAACGGCCAGGGGCGGCCCAGGGCACGGGCGACGTCGAACGCCACGGTCAGCGGCGCCTCCACCAACGCGGTGAAACGCAGCCGGAACACCCGGGCACTCTCCCAGATGGCGGCAGTATGGGCAGCGTGCGCATCAACGCCCGGGTCGACTACGCCGTCCGAGCCGTCGTGGAGCTGGCCGCGGCGGCACCCGAGGCGCTCACCTGCGACCGCATCGCGACCGCCCAGAACATCCCGAACCGCTTCCTGCAGGCGATCCTGGCCGACCTCCAGCACGCCCGGCTGGTCACCAGCCAGCGCGGCCGGGACGGCGGGTACCGCCTGGCCCTGCCCGCGTCGGAGATCTCCATCGCGCGCGTGATGCGGGTGCAGCAGGGATTCCTGGCCGAGGTGCACGGCCAGCGCCCGGAGGACGTGACCTACCCGGGGGCGGCCGGCGCGCTGGCCGAGGTGTGGGTCGCCGCCCGCGAGGCCTACCGCCGGGTGCTCGAGGGCGTCACGGTGGCCGACGTCGTCGCAGGGCAGCTCCCGCCGCACGCGGCCGAACTGGTCGCCATCGACACGGCGTGGCGGTCCTTCAGCGAGCCCGCTCCCCGCTGAGGGACGGCGGCGTGCCGGCGGAACCACCCCTCGCGGGGTGAGCTCCGCACCCCGTCGCGCCGGATGTGGGAGGATCGGCGGCATGACGGACCGCGGCAGCCTCCTCGTCGCGCGCCTGCACATCGACCTGGCGCTCGTCTCCAGCGCCGCCTGTCGCGCCCTGCGCTGACCCAGGTCCTCCGCGCAGCTGTCCGCTGCGTCCCGAACCAGCAGCGCCTCCCACCCCGGCCCGCTGCCGGGCGGTCGGCGAGCGCAGGAAGAAGTACGCCACGTGAGCACCCCCACCCGCACCAGCAACCGGCCCCAGCGGGGGCAGGGCCAGTGGGCGCTGGGCTACCGCGAGCCGCTCAACCCCAACGAGCGGATGAAGAAGGACTCCGACGGTCTCGAGGTGCGCCAGCGCATCCTCGACATCTACTCGAAGACCGGCTTCGACGGCATCGACCCCGGTGACCTCCGCGGCCGGATGCGCTGGATGGGCCTCTACACCCAGCGCGCCCAGGGCATCCCTGGCGGCAAGACCGCCGTGCTGGAGCCCGAGGAGCTCGAGGACTCCTACTTCATGATGCGGGCCCGCATCGACGGCGGGCAGCTGACCAGCGACGCGCTGCGCGTCCTCGGCGGCATCAGCACCGAGTTCGGCCGCGACGTCGCCGACGTCACCGACCGGCAGAATGTGCAGTACCACTGGATCCGCATCGAGGACGTCCCCGAGATCTGGCGCCGCCTGGAGTCGGTCGGGCTCTCCACGATGGAGGCCTGCGGCGACGTCCCGCGGGTGATGCTCGGCTGCCCGCTGGCCGGGATCCTCGAGGACGAGGTGATCGACGCGACCGACGTCATCGCCGACACCGTCGCCAAGTACGTGGGCAGCCCGGAGTTCAGCAACCTGCCGCGCAAGTGGAAGACGTCGATGTCGGGCTGCGTCGACCACTGCACCGAGCCCGAGATCGACGACGTCTCCTTCGTCGGCGTCGTCGACGAGTCGGGCGAGGCCGGCTACGACCTGTGGGTCGGCGGCGGGCTCTCCACCAACCCGATGTTCGCCCAGCGGATCGGCGTGTTCGTGCGGCCCGACCAGGTCACCGACGTGTGGGCCGCCTGCACCGCGGTCTTCCGCGACTACGGCTACCGCCGCCAGCGCAACCGCGCCCGCATCAAGTTCCTCATGGCCGACTGGGGCCCGGAGAAGTTCCGGCAGGTGCTGCAGGACGAGTACCTCGGGCAGGAGCTGCCCGACGGCCCGGCGCCCGCCCCGGCCAAGCACGACCAGCGCGACCACGTCGGCGTCAGCAGGCAGAAGGACGGCCGCAACGCCGTCGGCTTCGCGCTGCGCACCGGCCGGATCAGCGGCTCGCTGCTCACCACGATCGCCGACCTCGCCGACGAGTACGGCGAGGGGCGCATCCGGACGACGACGCAGCAGAAGCTGGTCATCCTCGACGTGCCCGACGAGAAGGTCGAGGCGCTGGTCGACGCGCTCGCCGAGCACGACCTGCAGGTGCGGCCCAGCGCCTTCCGGCGCGGGATGATGGCCTGCACCGGGCTGGAGTTCTGCAAGCTGGCGATCGTCGAGACCAAGCACTTCGCGCAGGAGGTCTACGCCGAGCTCGAGCGCCGACTGCCCGACTTCGACACCCCGATCGGGATCAACATCAACGGCTGCCCGAACAGCTGCGCCCGGTTCCAGACAGCCGACATCGGCTTCAAGGGCTCGATGGTGCGCGACGACAGCGGCGAGATGGTCGAGGGCTTCCAGGTGCACCTGGGCGGCCACCTCGGCGTCGAGGCCACGTTCGGCCGGAAGTTCCGCGGCCACAAGGTCACCAAGGCCGAGACCGCCGACTACTGCGAGCGGGTCCTCCGCGGCTTCCTCGACCGCCGCACGCCGGGCGAGTCCTTCGCCCACTACGTGTCCCGGGCGGACGAGGAGTGGCTGCTGTGACCGAGGAGTCGCCGGAGGGCGGAAGGAGCCGGCAGCTACCGGTGTTCCACTGCCCGTACTGCGGCGACGAGGAGCTCACGCCGCACGAAGACGGGTGGCGCTGCGGCGCGTGCCTGCGGGCCTTCTCGGTCCGCCTGATCGCCACGGGGGTGCAGGAGTGACCATCGCGCTGCGGCCGACGCCGCTGCTGGCCCAGGCCGCCGACGCCTGGTTCGACGGCATCGCCGACCCGGTCGAGCAGGCGCTCGCCGTGCTCACCTGGGCCGGCGACACCTTCGGCGACGAGTTCGCGATCACCTCGTCCATGGCGGACGGGCTGCTCGCGCACCTCGCCTCCCGCGCGGTCCCCGGCGTGCACGTCGTCTTCCTGGACACCGGGTACCACTTCGCCGAGACCATCGGCACCCGCGACTGGATCTCCTCCGTCCTGCCGATCACGCTGGTCAACGTGCGGCCCGAGCAGACCGTCGCCGAGCAGGACCGCGAGTTCGGCGCCGCCCTGCACGACCGCGACCCCGACCTGTGCTGCTCGCTGCGCAAGGTGCAGCCGCTGGCCCGGACGCTGTCGGGCTACGTCGCCTGGGCGTCGGGTGTGCGGCGGGACGAGTCGCCCACCCGTGCGAACACCAAGATCGTCGACTGGGACGCCAAGCGCGAGATGGTGAAGGTCAACCCCATCGCCGCCTGGACGCAGGAGGACGTGGACCGCTACATCGCCGAGCACGCGATCCCGGTCAACCCGCTGTTCGAGATCGGGTACGGCTCGATCGGCTGCGCCCCGTGCACCCGCCCGGTCGCGGACGGCGAGGACCCGCGCGCCGGCCGCTGGGCGGGCTCCACCAAGACGGAGTGCGGCCTGCACACCTAGAAGGATCCCGCTGCCCCCACCGCTCGCAGGCTCGCGGCGGGTCCCTGCAGCGGGGCCGTTCCAGCACGTCACCACCCGATCGAGTGCGTCACCATGGGGACATGCCGCGCCCGCCTCGCCTGTCTGCTGACCGCGTCGCCGAGGCACTGCGCGCCCTGCCGCGGTGGTCGGGCGACGCCGACGGCCTGCGCCGGACCGTCGAGCTGCCGGGCTTCCGCGACGCCGTCGCGGCGATCGTCGCGATCGCCGACGTCGCCGAGGAGATGGACCACCACCCTGACATCGACCTGCGCTACCGGACGCTGCACCTGCACCTCGTCAGCCACTCCGCCGGTGGGGTGAGCGAGCTGGACCTGGAGCTCGCGCGCCGCATCGACGCACTGCTCCCCGTCCACCCGTGAACGCGATCATGGCGCGGTGACCGCGGATCGGGACGACCCCGTGGTCACCGCGCCATGATCGGCGGGTGGGAGCAGCGTCAGCTGCCGACGCGGCCGCCGTCGGTGCGGTAGACGACGGCGACGCTCGGCCGCGGGAAGGGCCGGTACGCCTGGAAGTCGGGCCACCGGCTGGACGGGTTCTCCACCGTGGAGCCGGTGGTCTCACCGGGGTGCTGGACGGCGACGAACACCGACCGCGCGTCCCGGGTGATCAGCGGACCGCTGCACTCCGCGCCCAGCGGCACGGTGAGGAACGCCTTGAGGTGCCCGCGCTCGGGCCCCTCGGTCGGGACGGCGAACAGCCCGTCGTTGGTGCCGCCGAGCGTGCCCACCGCCTGGTTGCGGACCGACAGCACGTTCCCGTCGGTGGAGATCCAGAGGTTGCCCGCCGGGTCGAACTCCAGGTTGTCCGGGCAGGAGATGGCGCTGACCTCGGACCGGTCGTACCCGGCGAAGTAGGTCCCCGGGAACTGCGGGTCGCCGCAGACCAGGAAGATCCGCCAGGAGAACGTCGTCCCGCTCGCCGAGCCGGTCTCCTCCCACTCGATGACGTGCCCGTTGCGGTTGCCCGGCTGCTGCTCGAAGGTCGCAGGCAGGCCGGCCTCCTCGTCCGCGGGCTCGAACGCGTAAGAACGGGTGATCGGGTTGGCCTCGTCGGCGCCGGGCCGGCCGTTCACCCCGGTGCGGTTGGAGTTGTTGGTCAGGGCCGCGTACACCCGGCCGTTGACCGGGTTCACCTGGATGTCCTCCGGCCGGTCCATCTTCGTCGGCACCAGCCCCGCGTCGACGACGACCGGGTTGGCCGGGTCGGGGAAGTCGCCGCTGGCGTCGAGCTGCTTGCCGAGCCGGTCGGCGGCCAGGCGGGTGAAGGTGAGCACCCAGGCGACGTCCTTGCCCGGGATCATCGAGCGGCCGCCCTCCACGAGCGGGATCCACTCGCCGTAGCCGTCGAAGGCGCCGTCGCCGGGCAGCTCGCCGCTGCCGTCGATCTCCGCGGCCGGGGAGTCGCCGACGAAGCGGGCGACGTAGAGGTCGCCGTCCTCGAGCAGCGTCAGGTTGTGGGCCCGGGAGGCGCTGTCGGTGCCGGGCCGGTAGGTCTTCCGCGAGACGAACTTGTAGATGTAGTCGAACCGCTCGTCGTCACCGGAGTAGGCCACCACGCGGCCGTCCTCGGCGATCTGCACGTTGGCGCCCTCGTGCTTGAAGCGGCCGAGCGCGGTGCGCTTCTTGGGCGTCGAGGTCGGGTCGTAGGGGTCGACCTCGACGACCCAGCCGAAGCGGTTGACCTCGTTGGGCTCACGGGCCAGGTCGAAGCGGGCGTCGACCTCGTCCCAGCGCCGGCCGGGCGGTCGCGTCGTCGAGACGCCGTAGCGCGCCAGCCGGGGCTCCTTCGCGCTCTCGGCGATCGGCGTCGTCGTCCCGAAGTACTGGTTGAAGTTCTCCTCGCCGTGCAGCGTCGTACCCCACGGGGTCATGCCACCGGCGCAGTTGTTCAGCGTGCCCAGGACCGTGCGCCCCTGCGGGTCGGCGCTGGTGCGCAGGTAGGGCGAGCCGGCAGCGGGGCCGGTGAGCTCCATCGGGGTGTCGGCGGTGATCCGGCGGTTGCGCCGGCCGTTGCGCACCGGGCGCCACTCGCCGGTCCGCCCGTGCCGCTGCACCTCCACGACCGAGATGCCGTGGGCCATCATCGCGATGCGCTTCTGCTCGGGCGTGGTCGGCGCGGACTCGCTGGCGACGCCGGCGAACATCAGCTGCTCGTTGGTGTACTCGTGGTTGACCACCAGCAGCGCCTGACGGTCGCGGTCGTCCAGCGGCAGCAGGCCGATGTAGTCGCAGTTGTAGCCGAACTGCATGGCCTGGGCCTCGGGGGTCTGCCGATCGATGCGGAACGGCGGGGCCCCGGGCAGCACCGGGTCACCCCAGCGCATGACCACGGAGTAGCGGTAGCCGTCGGCGGTGACCAGCTCGTCGAGGAAGTTCTGCTCGACCGGCTGGAACGTCAGGTCGCTCCCCGGGAGCGGGGTGACGCCGCCACCGGTCGGCACCGGCTGCTCCTTCGCGGCCGCGGAGGCGACGGGACCGGCGGCGACCAGCAGGGCGCCGGCGCCGGCGGCCTTCAGCATGTTCCGGCGGCTGAAGGCCGTCTCGACGACCTCGGCGAAGGTCGGGTTGTCCGTCTGGTTCGGGACGGCGGAGTCGCAGGCGTTGCCGCACTTGTAGTAGCAGGTGGCGTGGCTGCGGCTGCCGTGGCGGATGCCGGAGAACAGCGGCAGGAGCGCGCGGGTGCGCGGCTTCGAGATGTCGGTCATCGGTCCCTCTGGTCGCGAGGAGGTCTGGGCCCTCGCACCCAAACGGCCCCTGACGACGCACCGGTGGCAGCCCGGTGAACGACCGGCGACCACTCGGACACCTGTTGCGCTCAGCCGGCGACGGGCAGCACCAGCAGCTCCAGGAGGCGGTCGGCCTCGGCGTCGGGATCGGCCGTCAGCCCGGTGTGCACCGGGCCCGGCTGGACGACGGTGCTCCGCGGTGCGGTGAGCCACCGGAACCGGGAGCCGAGCGCCTCCCGCCCGGCGGCGCCGGCGACCGGGTCGGCCGCGCAGACGTCCGCCGCCGCCTGCAGCGCCCGGCCGATCGCCGACGGGTCGGCGGTCGGGTCCAGCGCCCGCAGCCGGTCGAGGTCGAGGTGCAGCCGCGAACCCAGGTAGTCGCGCTGCCGGCAGTAGACGATCACGCCGGCGTTCAGGAGCTCGCCCCGCTCCACCCGCGGGACCACCCGCAGCACCGCGTACTCGAAGGTGTCCCTCGGTGTCGTCGCCGTCATCGCTGGCTGATCCCCTCCGGCGGTGGGGGGCCCAGCCACGCGGGGCGGTTCTCCCCGCGCGGCGCCCTCCGGCGGCCCGCTCCCCCGGCGGCGACCGCGTCGACCACCCCGGGCAGCCAGGCGGCGCGGGCACCCAGCCGGGCCAGCACCTGGTCGGCGTACCGGGCGCGGACCACCTCCGGTCCAGGCCCGGCCGCGGGGTCGTCGAGCCACTCGTCGGGCACCTGCGCGAGCACCCGGTCCAGCAGGTCCCGCGTAACCCGGGGCGCCAGCGCGGCGTCGGCCGCGGGCACGTCGGGGGTGCACTCGACCAGGGCGTGCGCCGAGGCGTCGTACGCCCGCTCGACGGCGGCCGCGGCCCCGGGCCAGTGGTGGTGGAAGGTCAGAGCGGCGCCGTGGTCGATCAGCTGCAGCCGCCCGTGCCAGAACAGCATGTTGGGGTTGCGCCAGGAGCGGTCGACGTTGCCGACGAGCGCGTCGAACCACAGCACCCGGCCGGCGAGCTCGGGGTCGACGCCGTCGGCGCCCGCCTCGAAGTCCAGCGCCCCGGGCAGGTAGTCCAGGCCCAGGTTGCGGCCGGCCGACCGCTGCAGCAGCTCCTGCACCTCGTGGTCGGGTTCGCCCACGGCCAGCTCGGGGACGACGTCGACGGTGACCAGCGCAGGCACCGGCAGGCCCAGCGCCCGGGCGAGCTCCGCGCAGACCACCTCGGCGACCAGCACCTTCACGCCCTGCCCGGCGGCCCGCCACTTGACGACGTAGGTGCCCAGGTCGTCCGCCTCCATGAGCCCGGGCAGCGACCCACCCTCGCGCAGCGGGGTGACGTAGCGGGTGGCGGTGACCGAGGGCAGCACAGTGCGGTCAACCTACGCCCGGGCGCGCTGCGGCCACCCCGCCGACACCTACTCCGGCGGCCTCGCCACCCGTCGGTGGACCCCCGGCCGCGCCGCGCGTCGTCTGACGCACCCGGCCGCTCGGGCCCCCGCGCGGGAGACTGGGCCCGTGGGCCTCCTCCGCGCGACCGACCCGGCCGAGCTCGCCGACGTGCCGTTCACCTACCCCGAGGTGGGGGCGACGGGGGACGCCACCCTGCCGGCGGGCTACCGAACGGCGGAGCACTCGGCGGTGGTCGGGACCGGGCGTGCGGCGTTCGAGCGCGCCGCTGCCGCGGTCCTGGACTGGCGGGCGCAGCGGGCGGCGGGGCTGCGGGTGCGCGCCTCCGGTCCGGCCGGCTCCCCGGGCACGGTCGTCGTCCTCACGGCGGGGCTGCCGAGGTTCGGCTACGACATCCCCTGCCGTGTCGTGTGGGCCGCCACGGAGGGGGACGAGCGCGGTTTCGCCTACGGCACCCTGCCCGGCCACCCGGAGAGCGGGGAAGAGCGGTTCACCGTGCGGCTGACCGGCGGCGGCGACGTCGTCTTCACCCTCCGGGTGTTCTTCCGGCTCGCCTCACCCGCCGCCCGGTTCGCGGGCCCGCTCTCCCTCGCCGTCCAGCGGCTGGCCACCGCCCGCTACGTGGCGGCGATCCGCCGAGCCGGCCGGGCAGGAACCGGACGCTGACCGGGCGGGGCCGTCAAGACGACCGCCACCCGGTCGGCCGACTCCGTAAGCTGCGCCGGTGAGCTCCGCTGCGCCGCTGCGCCTGCTGCTGCGCGACCGCGGGCACCGGCTGGTCCGGGAACTGGGCGCGTTCGGCACCGTGGGCGCGGCCTGCTTCGTCCTCGACCTCGCACTGTTCCAGCTTCTCTACGCGCATGCCGCCACGGGCGCGGTGACGGCGAAGCTCCTGTCCAGCCTGGTGTCGATGACCGCGGCGTTCATCGGTCACCGGTTCTGGTCGTTCGCCGACCGTGCGCGCACCGGCCTGCGGCGCGAGTACTGGCGGTTCGCGCTGGTCAACGGCGCCACGCTGCTGCTGGGGCTGGCCATCGTCGCCTTCGTGCGGTACCCGCTGGGCCAGGAGAACGCCCTGGTGCTGCAGGGCGCCAACATCACCTCGATCGCCGTGGGCACGGTCGTCCGCTACCTGAGCTACCGCTGGTGGGTCTTCCCCGCCCGGCACGAGACGGCGTGCCCCGCCCCCCAGAGCTAGCCGCGGCGGGCGCCGCCGGCTGACGGCGACGCACGAGCGCGGTCACGGGGCTGGACGCCGCGTCGGACCAGCAGCACGGCCCCGAGGACCCACGCCGCGAGCCTCCAGCTGCCGGCGACGACCAGGCCGGTCGCCCACGCGGTGGCGACCGGGAGGAAGGCGTCCTCCCCCACCATCGCCGGACGGCGCGGCCCCTACTCGCCCGCGGCCACCGCCGCGCGCTCGCGGTCGATGAGGTCCTTGCTCCGCACCAGGCGGATGAGCGTGACCACGAACAGCCCCCCGGCCATGTTGAGCAGCAGTGTGTACCAGAACCAGGCCAGCCACTCCCCGTAACCGAACGGGGCGCCGGCGTGGAGGGCGCCGAAGATCAGCAGCGAGTCGAGGATCGAGTGGAACAGCAGCAGGCCGGCCAGGAGGAACCCGCCGATCACCGAGGCGACGATCTTGCCCGTCTCCGAGTGCGCGCCGTGCTGCATCCGGGTCATCAGCGTGATCACGCTCCCGCCGAGGAACGCCAGGCAGACCGACTGCAGGTCCAGCGGGGCCTCGACGAAGTGCTTCGCGGACTCGACGGCGATGCCCGCCAGATCGGGGAACGCCTGCACGACCAACCACATGACCAGCCAGCCGCCGATCAGGTTGGCGACCAGCGTCCCGGTCCACAGCTTCGCCAGCTGCGCACCGCTGGCCCGTCTCGCGAAGACCGCGGTCACCGGGACCAGGAAGCCCTCGGTGAACAGCTCGCTGCGGCCGAGCATGAGGGCGATGAATCCGATGCTGAACGCGAGCCCGGCCAGCAGTTCGCTGCCGGTCGCCTCGAGGACCGCCAGCAGGGCCAGCACGCCGACGGCCACCTCCAGCCCCCCGGCCAGCCCGGTCGCCAGCACCTCCCGCCACCGGCGGTGCAGGCGCTGAGCCCCCTCGCTGACGATCTTCCCGAACGCCTCGGCGATCTCGTCCTCGGCCGGCGCGTCGGTCTCGCCGAGCTCGGCGCGCTTCCGGTCCTCCTCCAGGTCCTCCACGGCTCCTCCTCCACGTCCGGGGCACCGGGACCGGGAACGGGCGGCACATCCTCCGGCGGGCCCTACCCGGACCGGCACCGGCCACACCGCCCGCCACCGTGGCCTCGGTCATCCCGCCGGGTGCCCGGCGGACCCGACCTGTGACGGGCGTCACCGGTCGGGCGTGTCGGCGGTGCGGCCGGTCGTGGACGACGGCACCTGTGCTGGCCGCCGAGGCGATCAGCGCCGGCGGGGCTGGCTCCGTCGCCGGGCTCCCATCGCACGGCGCGACCACGCGTGTCCCGACGGTGGCCCCACGCGGCGGCGGCGCACGAGCCGGTCCGGGCAGCGGATCCGGCCCGGTTCCGGGCATCTAGCCTCACCGTCCGCGTATCCGCGCAGAGGAGATCCACGACGGCTCACAGGAGCGGCCTCATGTCCCGGAAACTCACCCTGCTGACCGCGGCGACGGTGGTGGTGCTCGGCCTCGGCTCCGGCGTGGCGCACGCCGACGACCAGCCCCCCGCCGGTGCCCCGGGGGCCCCGGGGGCCGGGGACCCCTACTTCCCGCTCGACGGGAACGGTGGGTACGACGTCCTGCACTACGACCTGGACCTGCGCTACGACCCGGCCACCGACCTCCTCGACGGCACCGCGACCATCACCGCGCGGGCGCTGCAGGACCTCTCCGCCTTCAACCTCGACCTCGAGGGCCTGGAGGTCCGCTCCGTGCGGGTGGGCTCCCGGGAGGCGGCCTGGGCCCGCGAGGGCGGGGAGCTCACCGTGACCCTCGGCAAGGGGCTGCGCGCCGGGCAGCGGTTCGCCGCCACCGTGGTCTACGGCGGTGTCCCGCAGACCCTCACCGACGCCCTGGGCATCTCCGGCTTCATGCACACCGACGACGGCGCGATCGTGGCCGGCCAGCCCGACGTCGCGGCCACCTGGTTCCCGGCCAACGACCACCCGCGGGACGCCGCGTCGGTCACCGTCCGGGCCACGGTCCCCGAGGGGCTGGAGGCCGTCTCCAACGGCGTCCTCCGGGGCACCCGCGCGGCGCACGGGTGGACGACCTGGGAGTGGCGCGCGCAGGAGCCGATGGCGCCCTACCTGGTGACGCTCGCGATCGGCGAGTTCAACCTGCGCGAGTACGTCGCCGACGGCATCCACTACTGGGATGCCCTGGACCCCGACCTGTTCACCATGGACCCCGACCCGGAGACGGAGGGCCCGAGCATCGGGGAGCTGGCCGAGGCGTCGCTGGCCCGGCAGCCGGAGATCACCGAGTTCCTCTCCGGCATCTTCGGCCCGTACCCGTTCCGGGCCTCCGGCGGCATCGTCGACGATCTGCCGGAGTTCCAGTTCGCGCTGGAGACGCAGTCCCGGTCGATCTACTCGTCGGCGTTCTTCTCCGACCCGGTGAGCGGCGACCTCGTGGTGGTGCACGAGCTGGCGCACCAGTGGACCGGTGACCTGCTGCGCGTCGACACGTGGCAGCACATCTGGCTCAACGAGGGCTTCGCCACCTACGCCGAGTGGCTCTGGCTCGAGCGCGAGGGGTTGTCCACGCCGCAGCAGGAGTTCGACGCCATCGCCGCCGGAGCTCCGCCGGAGTTCTGGGAGCTCACGATCGGGGACCCGGGGCCGGCGACGGAGAACCTGTTCGACATCGCGGTCTACTACCGCGGCGCCATGACCCTGCAGGCGCTGAGGAACGAGGTGGGCGACGACGCGTTCTTCGCGATCGTCCGCCAGTGGGTCGACTCGCAGGCCGGCGGCACCGTCACCACCGACGAGTTCATCGCGCTCGCGGAGAAGGTGTCCGGTCAGCAGCTCGACGAGCTCTTCCAGCAGTGGCTGTTCACCCCGGAGAACCCGACCGCGGCCGGCTGAGCCCGGCTGAACCCGGCGGCTGGGGGACCCGTCAGGTCCCTCAGCCGCTCGGGCCGAACTGCTCCACCCGGATGTCCGCGGCCGGGACACCGAGCATCTCGAGCAGCCGGGTGGCCGCGCCGGCGAAGGCGGCCGAGCCGCAGACGTACACCGTCTGACCGGGTTCCCACAGCGGCACCAGATCCATGGCGGTGAGCCGGCCGGCGGGGCGGATGCCGCGCGGCTCCCGCGTGGTCACCACCAGCGCGCCGGCGGCGAGCAGCTCGTCGGCGTAGGGCAGCAGCTCCACCGTCCGCACCGAGACGGCCGTGCGCAGCAGCTCGGTGCGCCCCAGCGCCCGCGCGGTCCGCAGCATCGACACGAACGGGACGACGCCACTGCCGCCGGCGACCAGCAGCGCCGGGCTCTCGGTGTCCCAGACGAACCAGCCGCCGATCGGGCCGCGCACCTCGAGCACGTCGCCGGGCTCGACGACGTCGGCGAGGTGGGTGGAGACCTCGCCGTCGTCCAGCCGCTCCACGAAGAGCTCCAGCAACGGGTCGCCGGGTGCGGAGGCGATCGAGTACGAGCGCTGCGCGGTGTAGCCGTCCGGGGCGGTCAGCCGCACGACGTAGTGCTGGCCGGGCAGGTGGTCGACCCGGTCGGCGACGTCGAGCCGGAGCTGCACCGACCGCGGCACCGGGCGCCGCACGCCCGCGACCGTCGCCGTCCGCCAGCCGCCCGAGGGTGCGCCTGCGACGCCGGCGCCCAGCGGCCTAGTCACCCTGGTACCGCTGCTGCCGCCACGGGTCGCCCCGGTCGTGGTAGCCGTTCTGCTCCCAGAAGCCGGGCTGATCGCGCCGGAGCAGCGTCAGCTTGCTGATCCACTTGGCGCTCTTCCAGAAGTACAGGTGCGGCACCAGCAGCCGGACCGGGCCGCCGTGCTCGGGGGTCAGCGGCCGGCCGTCGAAGTCCCAGACCAGCCAGGCCTTCCCCCCGGTCACGTCGGCCAGCGGCAGGTTGGTGGTGTAGCCGGTCTTCGACGTCGCCATGACGAACTGCGCCTCGGCGGTGGGCCGGGCGGCCTCGAGCAGCGTGTCGACGCTGATCCCGGTGAACCGGGTGTCGAACTTCGACCACGTGGTGACGCAGTGGATGTCGCCGCGGTACTCCGATGACGGCAGGCGGTGGGCGTCGTCCCACGACCAGGTGGTGGGCTGCTCGACCTGCCCGTCGACGGTGATGCTCCACGTCTCCGGCGAGATGCGCGGGGTCGGTTCGGCGGTGAGCACGGGCCAGTCCGCGCCGACGTCGTACTGGCCGGGGGGCAGCCGCGGATCGCGCTCGCGACGGCGGCCGAGGAAGCCACGGGTGGTGGGCACGGGCACAGCCTGCCCCCTCGGAGGGCACCGCGACCACCTGCCCCGCGCGCCGGCTCCCAGGGCTCGGGCGGGAGGCCCGGTAGCGGTGAGGGTGCCCTTACATGAGGTGTGTCACCTCGTGTTTGGTTGGTGGCAAGGACCGTGTAGTCCTAGCGTGGGGACTTGTGGTGACGGTGGAGCACGCGCAGCGCAGGACCCCGAAGGTTGCGAAGACCAACTCGGTCTTCAAGAAGGCCGTCATGGCGGTCAGCGGCATCATCATGGTGCTGTACCTGATCGCCCACGTGATCGGGAATCTCAAGGCCTTCTCGGGCGCCGAGGCCTTCAACTCGTACTCGGGCTGGATCCGGACGGTCGGCAACCCGGCGCTGCCGGGGCAGACGACGCTCTGGGTCATCCGGATCGTGCTGCTCGTCGCGGTGGTTGCCCACTTCTGGGCCGCCGTGTCGCTGTGGCGCCAGGCCAAGCGGGCCCGCCCGCAGGGCTACGTCACCAAGAAGGCGACGGCGCAGAGCTACGCCTCGCGCACCATGCGCTGGGGCGGCGTGATCATCGGCGCCTTCATCATCTACCACATCCTCGACCTCACCCTGGGTGCGGTGAACGCCGAGGGCTTCGACAGCACGCCGTACGAACGGCTCGTGGCGAGCTTCCAGAACCCCTTCGTCACGATCTTCTACGCCATCTCGGTGATCCTGCTGGGCATGCACCTGCGCCACGGCATCTGGAGCGCCACGCAGACCCTGGGCCAGAGCAACCGCCGTCGCGAGAAGACGGTCAGCCTGTTCGCCATCGTGTTCGCGACCGCCCTCACCCTCGGCTTCCTGCTCGTGCCTTTCTCCGTCCTCTTCGGGCTCATCGACTAAGGACCTCCCCAGATGCCTCTCGAGCTGTTCACCGTCGGCGAGCCCATCGCCGACACCAAGGCCCCCACCGACGTCCCGATCGGCGAGCGCTGGAGCGAGCGCAAGTTCCGCGGCCGCCTGGTCAACCCCGCCAACCGCCGCAAGATGACGATCATCGTCGTCGGCACCGGCCTGGCCGGTGGCTCCGCCGCCGCCACCCTGGGCGAGGCCGGCTACAAGGTGAAGTCGTTCTGGTACCAGGACAGCCCGCGCCGCGCGCACAGCGTCGCCGCGCAGGGCGGTATCAACGCCGCCAAGAACTACCGCAACGACGGCGACAGCGTGCACCGGCTGTTCTACGACACGGTCAAGGGCGGTGACTTCCGCTCGCGCGAGAACAACGTGCACCGCCTCGCCGAGGTCAGCGTCAACATCATCGACCAGTGCGTCGCCCAGGGCGTGCCCTTCGCCCGCGAGTACGGCGGCCTGCTCGACAACCGCTCCTTCGGTGGCACCCAGGTCTCGCGCACCTTCTACGCCCGCGGCCAGACGGGCCAGCAGCTGCTCTACGGCGCCTACCAGGCGCTGGAGCGGCAGATCGCGGCCGGCACCGTCGAGCAGAACGCGCGCACCGAGATGCTCGACCTGATCGTGGTCGACGGGCGCGCCCGCGGCATCGTCGCCCGCGACCTGGTCAGCGGCGAGATCAGCACGCACTTCGCCGACGCGGTCGTCATCGCCAGCGGTGGCTACGGCAACGTCTTCTACCTCTCCACCAACGCCAAGGGCTCCAACACCACGGCGATCTGGCGGGCGCACAAGCGGGGCGCGTACTTCGCCAACCCCTGCTACACGCAGATCCACCCGACCTGCATCCCGGTCAAGGGCGACTACCAGTCCAAGCTGACCCTGATGTCGGAGTCGCTGCGCAACGACGGCCGCGTGTGGGTGCCCAAGGAGCGCGGCGACGACCGCGACCCGCGGGACATCCCCGAGTCCGACCGCGACTACTACCTCGAGCGCCTCTACCCCTCCTTCGGCAACCTGGTGCCCCGCGACATCGCCTCGCGCCAGGCCAAGAACGTCTGCGACGAGGGCCGCGGAGTCGGCCCCGGCGGTCTGGGCGTGTACCTGGACTTCGCCGAGGCGATCGAGCGGCTGGGTCGCCCGGCGGTCGAGGCCAAGTACGGGAACCTGTTCGACATGTACGCCCAGATCACGGGCGAGGACCCCTACGCGGTCCCCATGCGGATCTACCCCGCCGTCCACTACACGATGGGCGGCCTGTGGGTCGACTACGACCTCCAGTCGACGATCCCCGGCATGTTCGTGATCGGTGAGGCCAACTTCTCCGACCACGGGGCCAACCGGCTCGGTGCCTCCGCGTTGATGCAGGGCCTGGCCGACGGCTACTTCGTGCTCCCGTCGACGATCAGCAGCTACCTCGCCGACGGCCCGTTCGAGAAGGTCGACGAGAGCCACCCGGCCGTCGTCGAGGCGCTCACCGGCGTGCAGGAGCAGGTGCAGAAGCTGCTCAGCATCAACGGCAACCGCACCCCCGCGTCCTTCCACCGCGAGGTCGGCCAGCTCATGTGGGACCTCTGCGGCATGGAGCGCACGGACGAGGGCCTGCGCAAGGCCATCGACCGCATCCAGGAGATCCGCCAGGAGTTCTGGACCAACCTGAAGGTCACCGGCGACTGGCACTCCTTCAACCAGACGCTGGAGCACGCCGGCCGGGTCGCCGACTTCATCGAGCTCGCCGAGCTCATGTGCATCGACGCCTTGCACCGCCGCGAGAGCTGCGGCGGCCACT
Organism: Blastococcus sp. SYSU DS0669; assembly: GCF_054050895.1. Classification (NCBI taxonomy): domain Bacteria; kingdom Bacillati; phylum Actinomycetota; class Actinomycetes; order Geodermatophilales; family Geodermatophilaceae; genus Blastococcus; species Blastococcus sp. SYSU DS0669. The sequence goes on from NZ_JBJHAE010000001.1 coordinate 159,779, forward strand.
TCCGCGCGGAGAGCCAGACCCCGGAGGGCGAGGCGCTGCGCGACGACGAGAACTTCGCCTACGTGGCGGCCTGGGAGTGGACGCCGGAGGGCCAGCCCCCGGTGCTGCACCGGGAAGCCCTCGAGTACGAGTACGTCCACCTCGCCCAGCGGAGCTACAAGTGACAGCCACACACGAAGGCGCGATGCGCTCCAGCGTCGGCAACCCCGGGGCGGAGAAGAAGCGCGGGATGAACCTGACGCTGCGCATCTGGCGTCAGCAGGGACCGACGGTCAAGGGCAAGATGGTGACCTACAAGATCACCGACATCTCCCCCGACATGTCGTTCCTCGAGATGCTCGACGTGCTCAACGAGCAGCTGATCCTGCAGGGCGACGACCCGGTCGCGTTCGACCACGACTGCCGCGAGGGCATCTGCGGCATGTGCGGCGTGATGATCAACGGCCAGGCGCACGGCCCGCAGCAGACGACGACGTGCCAGCTGCACATGCGTTCCTTCGCCGATGGCGACACGATCGACATCGAGCCGTGGCGGGCCACCGCGTTCCCGATCATCAAGGACCTCGCCGTCGACCGGCGGGCGTTCGACCGGATCATCCAGGCCGGCGGCTACATCAGCGTGCCGACCGGGACGGCCCCGGAGGCGCACGCGACGCCGGTGCCCAAGGCCGACTCGGACGCGGCGTTCGACGCCGCGACCTGCATCGGCTGCGGCGCCTGCGTGGCCGCCTGCCCGAACGCCTCCTCGATGCTGTTCACCGCCGCGAAGGTGACGCACCTCGGGCTGCTCCCCCAGGGCCAGCCGGAGCGCAACGACCGGGTGGTCAACATGGTGGCGCAGCAGGACCGCGAGGGCTTCGGCGGCTGCACCAACATCGGCGAGTGCTCCGCCTCCTGCCCCAAGGGCATCTCGATGGAGACGATCTCCCGGCTCAACCACGACCTGCTCGGCGCCCTCCGCGCCGGCGCGCGGCCGAAGAGCTGACAGCAGGACCACCGGCCGGCGGGCGGGCACCCACTCCGGGTGCCCGCCCGCCGCATCTCCCGGGTCTCCGCGGGCTGCCGCACCGCCCCCGTGCTGCCCACCCAGGCCGGCGAGGTCCCCGTGCCGCGGGTCAGCTGGGGGGCACGGGCGGGATGATCCGGTCGACGACGTCGGCCGGCATGAGCCCGGCCTTGCCGAATCGGCTGGCCGCCTCGATGAACTGAGGTGCCGAGGCGGCGAGGTCGACGAGCATCGCGCGGGCGTCGTCCTCGCGACCGGCGAGCGCCGCGACCACGGCCCGCCACATCAGCTGGTCGGGCTCGCTGACCGGGTCCATCGGCCGCAGCAGCTCCAGCTCCCGGTCGGCGGTGACCGGGTCGCCGTCGATGGCCTGCTGGAAGGCGCGGACGACGTCCTGGTAGCGGGCGCGGGTGACGGTGAGCTCGGCGAGGACGCCGAGCGGGTCCGGGGAGTCGTCTACCCGCAGGTCGACCACCATGTCGTGCCAGGGCCGGCCGGTCGTGGTGGCGCGGACGACCATGATCGCGGCCGACCGGCGTCCCCGGAAGTCGCCCCCGGCCTCCTCCCCCGCCACGAGCGCGTTGAGCAGCCGCTGCGCGAGGGGGCCGATGGAGCCCTCGAAACGCTCGACCATCGCCTCCCACACCGCCGGCGAGCTGGCCATGTTGGCCAGCGCCACGGAGGTGTCGCCGACGAGGTGGCCGGCGGCGTCGACGCAGTTCGCGCCGGTGTACACGGCGAAGTCGCCGGCGAGGCCGAGGACGGCGACCTGCCGGCGCTCGGGCTGCGGGTCGACGCTGCTGAGCGCCGTCAGCACCTCCTGCGCGGTGAAGCCCCCGCGGAGCAGGTCCAGGCCGACGGCGCCGTACATGGGCTCGGCCATCGACTGCGTCGCGATGACGCCGTGCCCGGGGAGGGCGAAGGGGACGCTGTTCCCGACCGCGAAGGCCTGGGACTGCGTGGCGACGCCCATCTCCCCTGTCTCCGGGTCACGGGCCACGATCGAGTACGTCACCGCCGCCGCCTACCCGTCGCTCCCGGGGGCCCGAAACACGCCTGCATCACAGTGCGTGGGCCGCCATGGCCCCGGCCAGCAGCTCCACCGACCGCAGCCGCCCCTCGAGGGAGCCCGACTGGTGGGCGACGATCAGCTCGTCGGCGTCGGCGAGCTCGGCGAACCCCTCGATGTGCTCGCGCACCTCGGCCGGGGTGCCGACGGCGGTGTGGGTGAGCATCGTCTCCACGTGCTGGCCGGCCCCCTGGGCGAGGAGCTGGTCGGCCTGCTCGTCGGTGAGCGCGCGGCCCCGGCCGAACAGGCCGATGGCCAGGTTCCGGCGGACCGCCTGCAGCTGCTCCTGCGCGGCCGCGGTGCTGTCGGCCGCGACGACGTTGACGCCGGCGATCACGTGGGGCTCGGCGAGCTGCTCGGAGGGCTTGAACTCCCGCCGGTAGGCCGCGACGGCGGGCTCGAGCATGGCCGGCGCGAAGTGCGAGGCGAAGGCGTAGGGCAGCCCGAGCGCGGCCGCGAGCGTGGCGCCGAACATCGAGGAGCCCAGGACGTACAGCGGCACCCGCGAGCCCTTGCCCGGGATGGCGTCGACTCCGGGCACCCGGCTCTCGCCGGCGAGGTAGGCCTGCAGCTCGAGGACGTCTTGCGGGAACGTGTCGGCCGAGCGCGGATCGCGGCGCAGGGCGTACATGGTGTTCTGGTCGCTGCCGGGGGCACGGCCCAGGCCCAGGTCGATGCGGCCGGGGTACATCGCGTCGAGCGTGCCGAACTGCTCGGCGATCGTCAGCGGCGAGTGGTTGGGCAGCATGACGCCGCCGGCCCCGAGCCGGATGGTGCGGGTGTGCGCGCCGACGTGGGAGATCAGCACGCTGGTGGCCGACGAGGCGATCGAGGGCATGTTGTGGTGCTCGGCGTACCAGACGCGCGCGTAGCCGTGCTCCTCCGCGCGCTGGGCGAGCGCGACGCTCGCGGCGATGGCGCTGCTCGCGGTCTCCCCGCGTGGGATGGGGGCCAGGTCGAGGACGGACAGGGTGATGCTCATGAGTGGTGCGGGCCTTTCACGTCGGTTGCACCCGGCAACGCCGTCGGCCCGCCGCACCTTCCCCCGCTGCGCCGCCCGCTGCGGTCAGCGGCTCTGCAAGGCGTCCAGGGCCACCGCCATCGCCGCCGCCACCCGGAAGTCCACGCGTGGGTCGGGGACGGTGACCGTGTAGTGGTCGCGCAGCCCGATCCGCTTCTCGCTGCTCAGCACGACCGCACCGGTGCGGCTGTCGGTGAAGTCGAAGTGGAACAGGAAGGGCACCGGGATGTTGTTGAGGAACGGGATGAAGTTCCACACCCGGCGCAGCACCGCGATGAACTGGTTGCGCTCCTGGCCGACCGCCTCGAGGCCGGGCGCGGAGAGGTGCCAGGTCGAGCGCAGCAGGCTGGCCCCGAAGTCCTTCCTGAAGTAGCCGATGGGCTGGCCGTACTCGTCGACGACGTCGTGCTCGGCGCCGACGTCGAGGCGCTGGCGGGCCCTGAAGGAGAAAACCCGCCGGCTCCTGGACTCATCGGCGAAGAAGACGACCTCCTCGCGGAGCTTCATCCGCTTCTGCTCGGCGAGCGCGAGGAGGTGCCCTTCGCTGCCGTCGGGCGCGGCCGCCCGGACCTCGTAGCGGTTGACCATCATCGTGACCCGCTGCCGGATGAAGAAGCGCGGGACGACCATCGGGGCGGGCTGGTGTCCGGAAGGAACGGTCACTCGGTGCTCCGTCGCTGCTCGAGGGGTGTGGGCGCCATCCTGGCGGATCGGCGCCGGTCACGGGAGCCGGCGCCGACCCTCGCGTCGTCAGCGCGGGGACTCCTCGCGCCGCCCGGTGAGCGCGTGGTGCAGCCGCTGGACCAGTCGCTCCAGAGGGCTGGGCGTCTCGTCGCTGCGGGCCGGGCCCGACGGCATGAGCACCCACAGCAGCAGGTAGACCAGGATGCCGGCGCCCCCGGCGACGGTGAGGCCCACGAAGCCCACCCGCCAGAGGACGGCGTCGATGCCGGTGTAGTCGGCCAGGCCGCCGCACACGCCACCGGCCATCTTGTCGGTGCTGCTGCGCCGGAGCTCCGGCCGCGACGGGGGCGGCTGCCGGTCCGTGGCGGGGATGTCCGCGGGGGGAGGGAGGGGGGCTGAGTTCGTCATGCCACGAGCGTGCCGCCCGCGCCGCCCGGCGGACATCCGGTGACACCCGGAACCACCCCTGGTTCCGCGCTCAGGGTCGCCCTGGTGGGATCCCCGGCCTCAGCGCAGCGGCAGCGGGGTCGTGTCGCCGTCCTCCCTCGGTCCGAGGATCCAGCGCTCCTCGAGGGCGATGGGGACGTCGTTGATGCTGGCCTCCCGCCGGCGCATGAGGCCGTCCTCGGCGAACTCCCAGTTCTCGTTGCCGTACGAGCGCCAGGTGCCGCCCTCGGCGTCCTGCCACTCGTACTGGAACCGCACCGCGATGCGGTCGTCGCTGAACGCCCACAGCTCCTTGCGGAGCGCGTAGTCCAGCTCGCGCTGCCACTTGCGGGTCAGGAACTGCACGACCTCGTCACGGCCGTGCAGGAACTCGGCGCGGTTCCGCCACACCGTGTCCTCGGTGTAGGCCTGCGCCACCCGCTCGGGGTCGCGGGTGTTCCACGCGTCCTCCGCGGCGCGGACCTTCTGCCGGGCGGTCTCCAGGGTGAACGGCGGGAACGGGGGGCGGGGCACGTGGTACCTCCTCGGCGCAGCGGTGGCCGCCGGCCGGCCACCGGGTGCCAGCCTGCCGGTCGGAGCCGGGAACGCGCACGCCGGCCGATGAGATCGGCGGACCTGCCCCGTCTAGGTTCTCGTCGACCGCATCACCGAAGGAGATCCCGTGGGACGCATCGCCGCTGCTCTGTTCACCACCGTCGACGGCTCGGCCGAGCGCCCCGACCTGTGGCACGGCCCCTACTTCGACGAGGCGATGGGGCAGGCGATGGACCGGCACCTGGGCCGCTGCGAGGCCTACCTCATGGGCCGCGTGCTGCACGACCAGTGGGCGCAGTACTGGCCGGGCAACGACAGCGACGAGTTCGCCGAGTTCATCAACCCCGTCCAGAAGTACGTGCTGTCGACGACGCTGGAGGGCTCCCACTGGGCCGGGACGACGGTTCTGCGCAGCCTCGACGATGTGCGGGCGCTCAAGGACCGCACCGACGGCACCATCGGCATGTCGGGGAGCCTCACCACCGTGCGGTCGCTGCTGGCCGCCGGCCTGCTCGACGAGTTGGTGCTGCTCGTCGACCCGGTGGTCGTCTCGGGCGAGCGGCGCTGGACCGACGAGCTGGGCCGCACGCCGCTGGAGCTGGTGTCCTCCGAGGCGCTGCCGACCGGGGTGCTGCACGTGGTCTACCGGCCCGCCGCGGAGGGCTGAGACGCCGCGTCGCCGTCCGGAGTTCGGGAGGGCGTCACCCGCCGGACATCTGGGGTGCCCACCCTGGCGCCATGACGGCGAGCCTTTTCGTGATCGGCATCCGGGTCGGGTGGATCGGGCGTGATGTCGACGCTGCCGGTCGCGGGGGTGCCGACGACGTCGTCCACGCCGTGGCCAAGCCCGTGGTCGACGGGCTGGAGGCGTCGCTCTGCGGTCAACTCGTGCGCGCGACCGCCGCGCAGGACTGGCCGGCGCAGCACGACGCCGCCCGCTGCGAGGAGTGCGCCCGCCTCGCCGGCTGACCCGCCGGCATCCGCCGCGGCGGTCGGCGGGCACCGGCGGCCCACCGGTCCACACGGCCCGCCACGGCCGCGCGCGGTCCGGCGCGCTCCTGACGCCACCGCGCGGCGCGCCGCTCCCCTAATCTCCGCCGCGTGCTCGACCCCCGCGAACGCTCCCGAAGTGCCCGCGCCGACCGGTGGCGGTCGCCGGTGCTCGCCCTGGCGGCCCTCGCGGTCGCGTTCTGGGCGGCGTCCTACAGCTGGATGCTCGGGCTGACCCCGCCCACCCGGTGGCTCAGCGCCACGGCGTCACCGTGGCTGGTGATGGAGGTCGCGGCGGTGGGGACCGGTGCCGTCGCACTCCTGGCGGGCCTGCTGCTGGCACGAGCCGGCGACGGCAGCCGGCGGGTCGGGATCCGCGCGGCCTGGTTGGGCGGCTTCGCGCTGGTCGCGACCACGGCGAGCCTCGCCGCCCCTCTGTGACGACCCCGATCCACCGGGCGTCCGCGGTGCGGAACCCGCTCGAAGTGGGCAGGCTCGCCCCCGTGGCCGAGCTGCGGCGGTGACCGGGAGTCCGCAGCGCGAGGGCGGGAGCGGACGTGGAGCACACCGAGGTACTCATCGTGGGCGGCGGCAACGCCGGCATCTCGCTGGCGGCGCGGTTGCTCCGCGACGGGGTGGAGGACGTCACCCTCGTGGCGCCGTCCCCGGTGCACCGGTACAAGCCGCTGCTGAACTACGTGGCCGCCGGCGAGGCGGAGATGGCCGACCTCGAGCGCCCGATGGCCGACGTCGTGCCCGACGGGTGCACCTGGATCCGCGACGCCGTCGACGCCGTGGACCCCGCCGTCATGACGGTGCGCACCCGCGGTGGGCGGACCCTGCACTGCTCCACCCTCGTGCTCTGCCCGGGCCTGGTCGAGGACTGGGACGCCACGCCGGGGTTGCAGCAGGCCTACGCCGAGGGGTGGGCCGCGTCGTCCTACGTGCCCGGCAGCACGCCGGTGGTCTGGCCGGGCGTGACGTCGCTGCGCTCGGGCTCGGTCGTCTTCACCGTGCCGCCGGAGCCGGCGTCGTGCGCGCCGACCGCGCTCAAGCCGCTGCTGATGGCGTGCGACCACTGGCGGCGCTCCGGGGTGCTCGGTGACCTGCAGATCCGCCTCGTGCTGCCGGCGGCGACCGGGACGGGTGTCCCGGAGGCGGACCGGCGCCTGGAGGAGGCGTTCGCCGGCTACGGCGTCGAGGTGCTGCGCGAATCCCGGCTCGAGCGGGTGGACGGCGACCTGCACTCGGTGACGGTCACCTCCCCCGGCGGCCGGCGGGTGCTGGAGGACGTCGCGTTCGCGCACGCCGTCCCGCACTACCGGGCACCGCGCTGGATCGCCGACGCAGGCCTCGCCGTCGACCCCTCCCCCGGCCTGGTCGACGTCGACCCGGAGACGATGCAGCACCGCCGCCACGACTCGATCTGGGGTCTCGGCGACGCCGCCGACCTCGTCACCCGCCCGTCGGGGGGCGCGCTGCGCAAGCAGGTGAAGGTGTTGAGCAGCAACCTGTCGGCCGTCGCGAACGGCAAGCCGATGCAGCGGTACGACGGCTACACGGTCATGCCGATCACCGTGAGCCGCCGGAAGCTGATGCTCAACGAGGTCGACCGCGACAACCGGTCGCAGCCGTCGGTGCCCTTCCTCGACCCGTTCGTGCCGCGCCGCTGGCAGTGGCTCTTCGACCGCTACGGGCTGCCGCAGGTCTACTGGCACCAGATCCTCCGCGGCCGGGTCTGACGCCGTATGGAGATTTTCACGACCGGGCCCGGGGGGCATGTCGAGAAACTCCAGGCGGTTCCGTCCCAGGGTGCGAACGGCCACGATGGGCTGTACCTCACCAGGGAGAACACCATGGCCAAGTACCTGCTGCTCAAGCACTACCGCGGCGCGCCGGCGGCGGTGAACGACGTCCCGATGGAGAAGTGGACGCCGGAGGAGATCTCGGCGCACATGCAGTACATGCAGGACTTCGCGACGCGACTGGAGCGCACCGGCGAGTTCGTCGACGGGCAGGCGCTCGCGCCCGAGGGCATCTGGGTCCGCTCGGACGGCGAGGGGCGGCCGCCGGTCACCGACGGCCCGTTCGCGGAGACCAAGGATCTGATCGCCGGCTGGATGGTGATCGACGTCGACAGCCACGAACGGGCGGTCGAGCTGGCCGGCGAGCTGTCCGCGGCCCCCGGCGCTGGTGGCGAGCCGATCCACGAGTGGCTGGAGCTGCGTCCCTTCCTGACGGCGCCGCCCACCATCACGGAGTGACCGCACCGGTGGACGAGGCCCTCCTCCGGGCGATCGTCCCCACCGTGATCGGGACCCTCGGCCGCCGCGGAGCAGACTTCGCGGCGGCCGAGGACGCCGTCCAGGAAGCCCTTGTCGAAGCCGTGCGGGTGTGGCCGGACGACCCACCGCGCGACCCGCAGGGCTGGCTGGTCACGGTGGCCTGGCACAAGTTCCTCGACGCCACGCGAGCCGAGACCGCCCGGCAGCGGCGCGAGGAGCGGGTGGGCGCGGAGCCGGAGCCCGGCGCGGCGGAGGCCCGGGACGATTCGCTGCGGCTCTACTTCCTGTGCGCCCACCCGTCGCTGACCCCGGCGTCCGCGGTCGCGCTGACGCTGCGCGCCGTCGGCGGGCTGACCACGCGGCAGATCGCCCAGGCCTACCTCGTGCCGGAGGCGACCATGGCGCAGCGCATCAGCCGGGCCAAGCGGACGGTCTCGGGCGTCCGCTTCGACCGCCCCGGCGACATCGCCACCGTGCTGCGGGTGCTCTACCTGGTCTTCAACGAGGGCTACTCGGGCGACGTCGACCTCGCCGCGGAGGCGATCCGCCTCACCCGGCAGCTGGCGGCCGTCAGCGACCACCCGGAGGTGTCGGGGTTGCTCGCGCTCATGCTGCTGCACCACGCGCGGCGCCGGGCGCGGACCCGCCCCGACGGCGGCCTCGTGCCGCTGGCCGAGCAGGACCGCGCCGCGTGGGACACCCGGCTGATCGCCGAGGGGGTCGACGTGCTCCAGGCCGCGCTGGCACGCGACCGGCTGGGCGAGTTCCAGGCGCAGGCCGCGATCGCCGCGCTGCACGCCGACGCGCGCAGCACCGAGGAGACCGACTGGGTGCAGATCGTCGAGTGGTACGACGAGCTGGTGCGGCTGACCGGCAGCCCGATCGCCCGCCTCAACCGGGCCGTCGCGGTCGGGGAGGCCGACGGCGCGCGGGCCGGGCTGGCCGCGCTGGCCGACCTCGACCCCTCGCTCCCCCGCTACACCGCCGTCGCCGCGTACCTGCACGAGAAGGACGGCGACCTCGCCACCGCGGCGCGGCTCTACGCCGAGGCCGCCCGGTCGGCCCCGGACCTGCGGGAGCGCGACCACCTCACGCGGCAGGCGGCCCGGCTCAACGCGCTCCTCGGCTGAGCGCCTAGCGCTGCTGTCGCCGGGCGATGAGGACGAGGCCACCCACCAGGATCACGAGCGGCGCCCAGCCCGGCAGGCCGAAGGGCCCGACGACCAGCTGGATCACGAAGATCGCCAGCTGGAAGGCGACGATGAAACCCACCAGGAGCACGATGCCGAAGAGCAGCGGCCGCTCCGCCTGCAGCTGTCGCAGGTAGTCCATCAGGTCTCCTCCGTCGTGGGTTCCAGCTGCCGCCCCGGCATGGCCGGCCAGAGGAGACATCGTCACCAGAACGCCGGTGCTGTAGCTCCTGTTCCGCCCTACCCCGCCGTCCGGGTGCGAGGTAGGACGTCGAAGCGGCAGTCCACCACGTCGCCGTCGGCCATGACGTGGTCCTCCCCCTCCATGCGCACCCAGCCGCGGGACCGTTCCGGGCGGACCGAGGACGAGGGTCAACGGCGGCCGGATCGACGACCTCACCGGCCGACCTCCCTCGGGCAGGAGACGTGGAGACAGCAGGCGACCTTCGCTTGCCGCTCCGGCGCTGCCGGTACTAGAACGTGCGCCATGCGGGGTGGCACGTGGTGGAGGGCCTACAGGCGCGAATACCACCGCACATGGAGGGGGCGTCTCGGCTGCATGCTGCTGCTGCTGCCGGTCCTGTGGCTGTCGATCCTCCTGGTGCGCGTTCCTGCGGGAAGTGCGCTGACCGTGCCCGCTCTGTTCCTGGACCGCGTGATCGTGGTGAGCTCCGTGGTGGTGCTGCCGGCCACGGTCCTCCTGCTGCTGGTACTCCCGCTGCCGGGCGCGCGTGCAGCGGCTGTCGTCGGCGGGGCTGTGTCCGCCATCGTCGGGCTGCCGACCTTGCTCGCGGCGATCGACCCACCTCGAGAGCCGCTGCCGACCGCACTCGCAGTCGCATCGGTCATCTGCGGTGCAGCACTCGTGTCGATCCTGCTGTTCAGATCCTTCAAGGGCCGACGATGGCGTCTGTCGCTCCTGGCTCCACTGGCTCTGCTGCCCGCTCTGTTGCCGGCTGTCCAGTTCTGGCAGGCGACCTCTTACACGCCTTCTCAGCTGATCACGTCGGTGACGCCCGAAGTCCGCGTCGTGGTGCAGAGGCTCGACCCCGAGGAGCGTCTCGGAACCGTCGAGGTCACTCTCGACAACAGTGGGGATGTCCGAGCGTCCCTGTTCACGTCACAAGTGGTCTTCTGCTTCTCCGCGGAGAACGACTGGAGGAAGTTCCACGAGCTCACCATGGCGCAATTACGCGCTGACGAGGACTGCGCCTACGCCCAGGTGGTCAGCCGGAATGCTGACCTGGACGCACAGACGACGCAGACCTATTCCATACCGTGGCGAGCTCCGGCCTCCAAGTCGTTCGCCATCGTGTGGATGATCTCCGAATACGTGCGGGAAGACCGGATGCGCTTGGTCGAGGAGGCGCTCGAGCGGGACAGCGCGCCGGGATGCCTCGGGAACGTGACCGTCTTCCGCCTACAACCCGACACGCGGTTCAAGGGCGTCGTCCAGCCCACGCGACTCCTGACCTTCGACCGCGAGGAGTTCTATCTCAGCTACGAGGGGGCTCCTCTGTGCGCGACGGAGACGAACCAGGAACTGCGCACGGAACTGGGTGTCCGGAGGATCTCCGTCTACAGGGGTGACTGGCTCACCGATCCCCCCGGGCAGGACTGACGGGGCGACCACCGTGGTCTGCCCGGTCCGGGTATGCCGCTGGACCTCGGACACGAGGAGGCCGGTGGAGGGCGACCGAGGCTCTTCCACGCCTCGGCCCCGACCGCTGGCGTCGACGAGCGACTGAGCCGGGGCATCGTGTCCCATCAGACGTTGAAGCGGAACTCCACGACGTCGCCGTCGGCCATGACGTAGTCCTTGCCCTCCATGCGCACCCAGCCCTTGGACTTGGCCTCGGCCATGGACCCCGCCTCGACCAGCTGGTCGTAGCTGACGATCTCGGCCTTGATGAAGCCGCGCTGGAAGTCGGTGTGGATGACGCCGGCGGCCTGCGGGGCGGTGGCGCCGACCGGGATCGTCCAGGCGCGGGCCTCCTTCGGCCCGGCCGTCAGGTACGTCTGCAGCCCGAGGGTGCGGAACCCGACCTTGGCGAGCTGGTCGAGCCCGGGCTCGTTCTGCCCGATCGACTCCAGCAGCTCGGCGGCCTCCTCGGCGGGCAGCTCGATCAGCTCCGACTCGGTCTGCGCGTCGAGGAAGATGGCCTCGGCCGGGGCGACCAGCGCGCGCAGCTCGTCGAGCACCTCGGCGTTGCCCAGCTCGTCGGCGTCGACGTTGAAGACGTAGAGGAACGGCTTGGTCGTCAGCAGCGTCAGCTCGCGCAGCGGCTCGGGGTCGACCCCGGCGGAGAAGAGCGTCTTGCCGCTGTCCAGCACCTCCTGCGCGGCGACGGCGGCGTCGTGCAGGGCCTTGCGGTCCTTGTCCTTGCGCGACTCCTTCTCCAGCCGCGGGATCGCCTTCTCCAGCGTCTGCATGTCGGCCAGCACGAGCTCGGTGTTGATCGTCTCGATGTCGTCAGCCGGGCTGACCTTGCCCTCGACGTGCACGACGTCGGGGTCGGTGAAGACGCGGATGACCTGGCAGATCGCGTCGCTCTCGCGGATGTTGGCGAGGAACTTGTTGCCCAGGCCCTGGCCCTCGCTGGCGCCGCGCACGATGCCGGCGATGTCGACGAACGAGACCGTCGCCGGGATGATCTTCTGCGAGCCGAAGATCTCCGCGAGCTTCTCCAGCCGCGGGTCAGGCACCCCCACCACGCCGACGTTCGGCTCGATCGTCGCGAACGGGTAGTTCGCCGCGAGGACGTCGTTCTTGGTCAGGGCGTTGAAGAGCGTCGACTTGCCGACGTTGGGCAGGCCGACGATCCCGATGGTGAGACTCACGGGGCACCAGCCTACGGCGCCCGGGGCCCGGACCCCTGACCGCCGCGGGCGGCGCCGGTCAGTCGGTCGTGTCGGGGCTCCCGGGTGCGGCCGAGCCGGTCGGCGGTGCCACGCCCGTCGGCACGGCGACGGACGGGCCGTCCGGGACGCCGGCGCCCACCTCGCAGGTGTCGATGCTGTTCTGCAGCTGTCGCTGCAGGGGCTGCAGCCGGCGGACGATCTCGTCGAGCCGGGCGGCGTTGAACTCGGCGATCGCCTCGCCCAGCTCGTCGACGAGCTGGGCGATGTCCTCGGCGGCGTTGACCGCCTGCAGGCAGTCGTCGTCCACCGTCAGCTGCCCCGTCGCCCCGCTCTCCTCGCCGAGATCGGCGCCCGGCAGGGCGGCGTCCGGGTTCGTCGGCACCGGGGCCGCCACGAGCACGCTGCCCTGGCTCAGCAAACCGGCGATGACCACTCCGACGACGAGGCCGCCCAGGAAGGCGCCTGTCCGCCCCCACCACCGCAGCACTCGCCGCCACCCCTCCTGGGGCACCGGTGACCTCGTGCCGGTCTCGGCCATGGTGGGACCTCCGCTCGCCGGGCAGGCGCGTCCGCCCCCGGTTACCCTCCGCCTGCGGTGCCAACCGGGGATCGGCCAGGGGTGGAGGCCAGGTGCACGGTCGGATGACGTCTCCCCCACCGCCGGCATGACGACCGGCGGTCGGCAGCCCGCGCGCGGGGGGGGACCGTTTCGCCTGCTCGCGGCCGCCTACCGCGCCACCGTCGTCAAGGCCCGCTGGTTCGTCGTGCTGGCCTGGATCCTGATCACCGTGTGGGTCTCGATGTCCCTGCCCACGGCGAGCGGCGGTGGCGGCGGCATCGGCTCGCTGGTTCCCTCCGACAGCCCCGTCGTCCAGGCGCAGGAGCGCAGCCTGCAGCTGTTCCGGCTCCCCGTGCTGTCCGACACCTCGGTCGTGGTGCACGACCCGGGCGGCCTCAGCGTGCTGACCCGCGCCGACGTGGCGCTGTGGGCGCTGTCGTTCACCCAGAACTACCTGGACGGCACGGTGCCCGAGGGCCGCGGGAACATCGCCGCCGCCGTCCCGATCCCGACCGGCACCTCCGACACCGCCGTCACCTACCTCTACGTCACGCCGTTCACGTCCCTGGCGCAGACGGCCGCGCTCGCCCGCCAGTACGCCGCGCACTTCGAGAACCAGCCCGGCGTGCAGACCTACGTGACCGGCGTCGTCCCGGCACAGATCCAGCAGGTGTCCTACCTGCAGTCCCGGATCCACGTGTTCGAGGTCGCCACGCTCGTCCTCATCGCCGTCGTCGTGGGGCTGGTCTTCCGGTCGCTCGTCGCGCCCTTCGTGGTGCTCTTCACCGCCGGGCTCGGCTACCTGGTCGCCATCCGCAGCCTGGGGGTGCTGGCGGCGGCGTTCGGGTTCTCCCTGCCCGACCAGGTCCAGCCGCTGATCGCGGCCCTGCTCATCGGCGTGATCACCGACTACTGCGTGCTGTTCTTCTCCGGGCTGCGCCGCGAGCTCGACCGGGGCCTGCCACGCCTCGAGGCGGCCCGCGCCGCCGTCGCCGTCGAAGGCCCGATCATCGCCGTCGCCGGCATCACGGTCGCGGCGGGGACGGCCGCGCTGCTGGCCGCCGACTACGAGCTCTTCCGCGCCTTCGGTCCCGCGCTGTCGCTGACCGTGGTCATCGGGGTCCTCGTCTCGCTCACGCTCGTGCCGGCGATGCTCGCGATCCTCGGGCGGTGGCTCTTCCTGCCCGCCGCCGCGCGCCCCCGTCGGGAGCCCTCCACCCGGGGTGCCGGCCCGCTGGTCCGGATCGTCGTCAGCCGCCGGGGCGCGGCGGTCGCCGCCGCGCTCGGGACCGCCGTCCTCGTCGTGGCCGCGCTCCCCCTGACCTCGCTGCGCCTGGACCTGTCGTTCACCGGCGGGCTGCCCAGCGACGACCCCGTCAGCCGCGGCGCCGCCGTGCTCGAGGAGGCCGGCGTCCGGGGCGTCGTGGCGCCCACCGAGATCATCCTGGAGCGTCCGGGGATCGCCGACGACCGCGCCGCGCTCGAATCGGTGCAGCGCGCGCTCACCGCCCAGCCGGGCGTGGCCACGGTGCTCGGGCCGGCCCAGAACCCGCTCCCGGACAACTACGGGGTCGTGTTCTCCCAGGACGGCGACGCCGCACGATTCGTCGTCGTCCTGGACAGCGACCCGCTGGCCGCCGGGGCCATCGCCGACCTGCGGCGGCTGGAGGACCGGCTGGCGCCCCTGCTGGCCGACGCCGGCCTCGGGGACGCCGACGTGCTGGTCACCGGCCAGACCGCGATCGCCGCCGAGCTGGCCCAGATCACGCGGGACAACCTCCGGTACACGCTGCTGGCGGCCCTGGCCGTGGAACTGCTCGTGCTGGTCTTCTACCTGCGGGCGCTGGTGGCCCCCATCGCTCTGCTCTTCACCAGCGCCCTGAGCGTCGGCGCGGCCATGGGCCTGACCGTGCTCGTGTTCCAGGGGTGGCTCGACGACCCGGGGCTGACCTTCTACGTCCCGTTCGCCACCGCGGTCCTGCTGCTGGCGCTCGGCTCGGACTACAACGTCTTCGCGGTGGGCTCCATCTGGGACGCCGCGAACCGGTTGCCGCTGAGCAAGGCGATCGCCTTCGCCATGCCGGCCACCGCGCGCGCGATCAGCGCCGCCGGCGTGATCCTCGCGACGACGTTCGCGATGGTGGCGATCATCCCCCTCGACACCTTCCGGCAGGTCGCCTTCACCATGAGCGTCGGCCTGCTGATCGACACCTTCCTCGTCCGCCCGGTGCTCACCCCCGCGCTGCTCACTCTCCTGGGCCGGTGGTCCAGCTGGCCCAGCCGCCGCATCCGGACCGAGGCGGTCTCCCGCGAGGAGCTGCGCGACACCGCCGAGACCGCGGCCCGCTCCCCCACCGGCCGGCGGGTCGGCGAGCCGACCCTGGAGACCGCCGGGCGATGAGCACCGCGACGCAGAGGTGGACGGTGCGGCGGCCGCGCCGGTCGACGCTCCTCCTGGCCGGGAGCGTGGCCATCGGCGTCCTCCTCGTGCTGTGGGGGGCCGACCGGCTGGCCCGCTGGGCTGCGGAGGGGCTCCTGGCGCGCAACGTCCAGCTGACCACCGGCGTCCTGGAGCGGCCGGAGGTCGAGGTGCACGGCGCCTTCTTCCTGCCCCAGTTGATCGCCGGGCGGTACGAGCGCGTCGAGATCGTCGTCGAGGACCTGCGCGCCGGCCCGCTGCGCATCGAGCGCGTGCAGGCGGAGCTGTCCGGCGTCCACGTCCCGTTCCACGACCTGCTCACGCAGGACATCGACACCGTCTACCTCGAGCGGACCCGCGAGGTGGCGACGCTGACCTACGAGGACCTCAACACCTACCTGGAGGCCACCGGCCGCTCCCTGCGTCTCGACGGCGCACCCGACGGTGAGCTGCGGCTGACCGGGTCGGTCGAGGTGCTCGGGCGCCGGCTCTCCGCCTCGGCGCGGGCGGTGATCGAGCCGGAGGGCGGGGACCTCGCCGTGCAACCCACCCAGATCGACACCGCCACGTTCCTGGACGACGCGAGCAGGGCGCTGCTCCGGCAGCGGTTCACCGTCACCATCCCCATGGACCCGCTGCCGTTCGGGCAGGAGCTGACCGGCGTCGCGACCGGCGAGGCGCGCGTCACCGTCGAGGCCGGCGGATCCGGCGTCCTCGTGACCCCTTGATGTCGGTTTGGTGACCCATATCACAGTCCCGTGACGATCGGTCCGAGCGGGCGCGGCGCCGAAGTGGCCGACCTAGCCTCGGATCATGGCCACCTCATACACGCGCAGGCTCTCCCGCGGGGCACTCGCCGCGGGTGCCGTGCTGCTGTTCCCTCTCGCCGCATGCTCGGGCACCGAGCCGAACACCGGCACGTCCGTCCTCGAGGACACCGGCGCCGTCGCCTCGTCGGCGAGTTCGGCGGCGGGCGCCGTGGGCAATGCCGTCGACTGCTCCGGGACCTCGTGCTCCGTGACCCTCGGCGCGGACGCCGAGTCGGTCGACGTCCTCGGCACCACGGTGTCCTTCGGCGGGGTCCAGGACGGCGAGGCGACCTTCAGCGTGGGCGACCGGGAGGTCACCTGCACCGAGGGCCAGACCGTCGAAGCCGGACCCCTGTCGATGGAGTGCACCACGGTCTCCACCGACAGCGTGACCTTCACCGCCTCCCTCGGCTGACCCCGCGGGCGCCTCCACCCTTCCGGGTGAGGCGCCCGCTCCAGCAGCCGGCCGCACCGGCCGACGACGGGGGTGTGGGCAAGAACCGCACGGACACCGAGCAGCAGATCGCCGACCTGCTACGGACGGCCAAGAAGTCGCTGCGGCTCTCCGTGGCGTTCCTGTCACGGCTGGACGGCACCACCCAGCACCTGGAGGTGGTCGAGTCGTCGGTGCCCTTCCTGTTCCAGGAGGGCGCCACCCAGGTCCAGGAGACGACGCTGTGCCAGGCGATCCTGGACCGCAAGCTCCCCGCGGTGATCCCCGACCTCAAGGACTTCCCCGAGGCGATGAGGCTGCCGGCCGCGCGCATGCCACGGATCCGCAGCTACGTCTCGGTGCCGGTGACGCTGTCCGACGGCACCCTCTACGGCACCTTCTGCGCTGCCGGGCTGACCTCCGACAAGGACCTCACCAAGCGCGACAAGGCGCTCATGGACGTCCTCGCGTCCGCCGCCTCGGTGATCATCGAGCCGCAGGTCAAGGAGGAGCACCGGCGCACGGAGATCGAGCGACGGCTCCACCCGCTGGTGGCCGCGGGTGGGCCGGTCGTCGCGCTGCAGCCGATCGTCGACCTCGCCACCGGGGCGCGGGTGGGCGCGGAGGCCCTGAGCCGTTTCCCCGGCGAGTGGCAGAAGGCCCCCGACGTCGTGTTCGAGGAGGCGCACAGCGTCGGCCTGGGTGACGAACTGGAGCTCCTCGCCCTGCGCCGCGCCGCCGACCACCTGCACGGCAGCGAGGGCTACGTCGCGATGAACGTCTCCCCCGGCACGCTCCTGACGCCGGGGTGCGCCGCACTCCTCGGGGAGCAGCCCCTGGACCGCATCCTGCTGGAGCTCTCCGAGCACGACCCGGTCGAGGACTACGACGCCCTCGCCGCGATGCTCGCCCCGTTCCGGGCGGCCGGCCTGCGCCTGGCGATCGACGACGTCGGCGCCGGGTTCTCCTCGCTCCGGCACATCGTCGTCACCTCGCCCGACGTCATCAAGATCGACCGCAGCATCGTCAGCGGCCTGGACACCGACCCCGTGCGCACCGTGCTGGTGCGCTCGCTGGTCGACTTCGCCCGGGGGCTGCACGCCGGCGTCGTGGCCGAGGGCGTCGAGACGGCGGCGGAGGCGGACGTGCTGCGGTCGCTCGGGGTCGACTACGGCCAGGGCTGGCACTTCGGGCGCCCGGCCGTGCCAGAGCCGCAGCCACCGGACGGCGGTCGGCCGGACGGCGGCGACCCGGCGCGGGCAGGCGGCGTTCCGCGACCCCGGTCGGAGCACCCTCAGGTGGCGGCCGACCGCGTCTGACCGCTCCCCCCGTCCGTGATCGTTCGGGTTCTGCGGTGATGCGGGGCAGGATCAGGGTCTCGGTGCCGTCGGGCCGGTAGGTGCGCCATCGGCCGTCGGGTTGTC
This sequence comes from Blastococcus sp. SYSU DS0669, assembly GCF_054050895.1. Taxonomy (NCBI): domain Bacteria; kingdom Bacillati; phylum Actinomycetota; class Actinomycetes; order Geodermatophilales; family Geodermatophilaceae; genus Blastococcus; species Blastococcus sp. SYSU DS0669. Next base: position 177,511 of record NZ_JBJHAE010000001.1, read on the forward strand.
GTTCGACGCGGAACCCGTGGTGGATCTTGGTGTGGTGCCGTTCGCAGAGCAGGGCTGAGTTCTCCAGCGAGGTGTCCCCGCCGTCGGCCCAGTGCACGATGTGGTGGACGTCGCACCAGTGGGCGGGGGCATGGCAGCCTGCGAACGAAAGGACCCCTCCGCCCCCCGCCACTCGCAAGCTCGCGGCGGGCCCCTGCGAAGGGGCCGAACGCGGCCGACGTCGAGGGGCTGGCCCTCGGGGCCCAGCACGATGCGGGTGACGGTGCCGTCGCAGGCCAGCCAGCGGGCCCGGGCCGCGGAGATCGTGGCGCCGAAGCCGAGGGTGGCCGCGCCGGGGCCGGCGTCCGGGTCGATGAGGTCCTCCAGGTCCACCCGAACGACCACCTGGGGTTTGTGGGTGCGCAGCACCGGCAGGGCGCCCGCGGCCAGGGCGTTGTCGGCGAGCTGCACGAACGCGTCGCCCTGCTGCTGGGCCCGGGTCCGGGTGTCCCCGGCGGGCCGGTCGGCCTGCACCACCGACTCCAGCGCGGCCTGCACCTTCTCCCCGCCCACGGCGTCCAGTTCGCCGCGGAAGGAGACCGACCCGTCGGCGTGCTTGACGAAGGTCAGCGACCGGCCCTCGGTGGGATCGGGTTCGGGCCCGTCGGGGTCCAGCCGGGCCAGGTAGTGGGCCACCACCTGCCGCAGCTCGGCGTGCGGCCGGCTCGCGGCCACCTCGGCCAGCGCGGCATCGACCCCGGCGAGGTCGACGTCCTGGGCCGCGGCGGCGGCCAGGTTCCCCGGGGTGGCCACCGCGGCGATCACCACCACCGCCTCGGCGGTGATCGCCCCCGCGGCGGAGGCCGCGGCCACCGCCGGCAGCTCCGGCAGCGCCCGGCCCGAGCGCACCAGCCGCGACGCCGCGCCGGCCGAGAGCAGCGCGTGCCCGCGCAGCCAGGAGGCCATCGAGACCTTCCCGTCGTGCTCGGCGGCCTGGGTGACCTCGCACTCCCGCACCCGGCGGGCCACCTGCGCGGCCAGCCGGTTGGACGCGGTGAGCAGCGCACCCAGCTGCTCGATCAGCTGCGGGCCGAACGCGCCGTCGAGCCGTTCGGCGGCCAGGTCGTCCAGCGCGGCGCCCAGCCGGGCCACCGCGCCCTCCGCACCTGTCGAACACATGTACGAATGCTACCGCGAGTCACTGGCGCCCGCGACCCGAAAGTGCAGGTCAAGGGCTTGTCCACAGACTTCGCGACGGCCTTGACGACGGTCCGCTCACCGCCCCGGTGACGGCAGCAGGCCGCGCTCGACGGCCACCAGCACCGCCCTCGTCCGGTCGTCCACGCCGAGCTTCGCGAACACGCGCAGCAGGTGGGTCTTCACCGTCGCCTCGCCGATGAACAGCTCACGGCCGATCTCGGCGTTGGTCAGCCCGCGCGCCACCCCGCGCAGGACCTCGAGCTCCCGCGCGGTGGGCGCCTCGGCCGCCGGTGCCCGCATCCGCGACACCAGTCGCGCCGCGACCGGCGGCGCCAGCACCGTCTCGCCCCGGGCGGCCGCGCGGACGGCGTCCGCGAGCTGGGGCAGCGGGACGTCCTTGAGCAGGTAGCCCGTCGCGCCCGCCTCCACCGCCCGCACGATGTCGGCGTCGGTGTCGTAGGTGGTCAGCACGAGCACGCGGACGCCGGGGTGCGACGCGGCCAGCCTCTCCGTCGCCGTGGCGCCGTCCATCCGCGGCATGCGCAGGTCCATGAGGACGACGTCCGGCGTCGACCCCGCCACCACGGCGAGCGCCTCCAGACCGTCGCCCGCCTCCCCCACCACCGACAGGTCGTCCTGCGCGTCCAGCCACCCGACCAGGCCTCCGCGGACCACGGGGTGGTCGTCCACCACGACGACGCGGATCACGAGCCCGGCACCCGAACGGTCACGCGGGTGCCGGCACCCGGCGAGGACTCGACGTCCACCTCGCCGCCGACGGAGGCGACCCGCCCGCGCAACCCGTCCAGCCCCGACCCCCGGGCGTGCGCGGGGTCGAAGCCCACGCCGTCGTCCTCCACGTGCACCGACACGTGGCGAGCGCCCCCCTCCCCCACGGCGAAGATCCGGATCGCCACCCTCGTGGCGTCGGCGTGCCGGCGCACGTTGGTCAGGGCCTCCTGCGCGCCCCGCAGCAGCACGACCTCCTCGTCGCGGCGCAGCGCGACGCCGCCGTCCAGCGCCGCGGTGTCCACCCGCACCGCCAGCCCGGTCTCCCGGCCGAACCGCTCGGCCAGCCGCTCCAGCGCCTCGACCAGCGTCGAGCCCTCGAGCGCGACCGGCGCGAAGGCGGCCACCACGGCCCGCGCCTCCTGCAGGTTGTCGCGCGCCACCTCCTCGATGAGGGCGAGCCGGTCCCGCACGGCCTCGGCGCCCTCCGGCAACTGCGCCGCAGCGGTCTGCGCGAGGACGACGATGCTCGTGTAGCCCTGCGCGAGGGTGTCGTGGACCTCGCGGGCCAGGCGCTCCCGCTCGGCCAGCACCCCGCGTTCGCGCTCGGCGGTGGCCAGCTCGGCCCGGGTGCGCTCCAGTGCGCGGATCAGCAGGGCGCGCTGCCGGCTCTGCTCGAGCACCTGGAAGATCCAGAACCCCATCGCGAGGCTGAACGTCAGGCCGACCAGCGTCTGGGCGGGGCCGGACAGCGGCTCGTCGCCGCGGGTCCACGACACGAAGGGCCCCACCGTGCTCGCGGTGGCGAGCGCGAGGGTCCAGAGCACGCCGCGGGCGACGGTCTCGGAGAGGAACCACACCTGCGCGTAGCCGAGGAAGAGCAGGAAAAGCAGCGAGGGCTCGAACCAGGCCAGGACGCCGAAGACCAGCACCAACACCGCGAGGTAGGCGTTCGCGCGGCGCTGGTCGCGGGTGACCAGCGCCGGGGCGCCGAGCAGGGTGTAGGCCACGGCCAGCACACCCAGCGAGAAGAGCAGCACCGCCTTCGGCGCCTCGAACGGCGAGAGCGCGATCGTCACCACGGCGATCGTCACGAGCAGCGCGAAGACCGCGTGCAGGCCGAGGACGGTGAGCCGCCAGCCGCGCTCGGACAGCGGCGGGCCGCCGTCGTCCTCCTCGTCGGGAGGGACGACGGCGGCCCGGGTCGGGCGGTCGGTCACCCGTCGACCCGGCGCCAGCGGAACGTGCGCACGCACACCACGGCACCGATGATCACCCACGCGACCAGCACCAGGGCGATCCGGCCGTGCTCCCAGCTGCCCGCCGCCTCGGCGGCCGCCGCCTGCTCGGGGAGGAACGCCGAGCGCATGCCCTGGGTCATCCACTTGAGCGGGAAGAGCGCGGCCACCTGCTGCATCCAGCCGGGCAGCTCCCCGAAGGCGAAGAAGACGCCGGAGAAGAACTGCAGCACGATCGCGAACGCCGAGACGCTCGTGGTCACCGACTGCGCGCTGCCTCGCAGCGCCGACACCGCGATGCCCAGCACCGTGCCGGCCAGGGCACCGAGCACCGCGACCCAGGCGAAGGTCAGCCAGTGGGCCAGGTCGACCGGCATCGGCACGTCGTAGCCGTACCGGGCCACCGGCAGCAGCAGCGCGAGCTGCGCGGCCGTGGTGACCAGCACCTGCCCGGCCTTGCCGGCGAAGTAGGCCACCGGGGGCGCGCCCAGCAGCTGCAGCCGCTCCAGCTGGCCGGTCTCCCGCTCGGCGGCGATGCCGGTGCCGACCGCCTGGAAGCTGGTCAGCATGATGCCGGTGGCCGCGATGCCGGCCAGGAAGTACTGCGGGAAGGGCACGTTCCCGGGCAGCACGTCGCCGCCGAGCACCGCCCCGAAGATCACCATCATGACGACCGGGTAGGCGAACGAGAACACCACCTGCTGGCGTTCGCGGAAGAACAGCCGCAGCTCCAGCCCGACCCGCGCCCGGGCGATCGACAGCGCGGACGGCGGGGCGGGGCGGGTGGTCGGCGGGGTCAGGACGGCGGTCATGCCGGGTCTCCTCCGGAGCTCGCGGGGGCGGCGCCGACGAGCTGGAGGTAGACGTCCTCCAGGCCGGGCCGGGTGACGGTGAGACCGGGGACCTCGCCCCGGGTCGTGGTGGCCAGCAGGTCGCGCAGGACGTCGGCCGGGCGCTCGGTGACCACCCGCCGGCGGGTCCCCGCCTCGAGCCAGCTGACGGTGGCGCTCCGGCGCAGCTCGGCGCCCAGCTCCGCCGGAGGGGCGACGTCCACGAGCCGTCCCTCGGCGATCACGCCCACCCGGTCGGCGAGTTCGGCCGCCTCGTCCAGGTAGTGCGTGGTGAGCAGCACCGTGGTGCCGTCGGCCCGCAGGCCGCGGACGAGCCCCCAGAACTGCCGTCGCGCGACCGGGTCCATGCCGGTCGTCGGTTCGTCGAGGAAGACGAGCTCCGGCCGACCCTGCACCCCGAGGGCCACGGCGAGCCGCCGCCGCTGCCCGCCGGAGAGCGCCGCTACCCGGGTGCCGGCCTTCACCTCGAGCCCGGTGGCGGCGAGCAGTTCGTCGGTCGGGCGGGGCCGGGCGTGGTACCGCGCGAAGTGGTCGAGCGCCTCGCGCACCGACAGCGCCTGGCCCGCCGGCTCCCCCTGGCTGACGACGCCCATGCGCGCCCGCCACTCCCGGCGCCCGGTGGCGGGGTCCTCGCCCAGCACCCGGACGTCGCCGGCGTCGCGGCGGCGAACCCCCTCGAGGATCTCGATCGTCGTCGTCTTCCCGGCACCGTTGGGCCCCAGGAGGGCGAAGCACTCCCCCCGCTGCACGTCGAGGTCAAGCCCGTCGAGCACCGCCCGACCGTCGTACCGCTTGGCCAGACCGCGCACGGTCACGGCCGGCTCCACGACGCCGGTCCCCAGCGGGAGCGGCGCCACCTCCGTCGTCGTCATGGGCACAGGCTCCTGCCGCACCCCTCCCGCCGGGACCCCCGATGCGCTGGTCGGTCGTCCACCGACCGGTGGACGAGCGGAGGCGGGGAGCCCACCCGAGACCGGGTGCTGGACCGGATCCCGGCGCTCATCACGGCGACGTCCGAAAACCGCCGGTGACCACCTCGGGCGGGCTGCCATGCTCGTCCCATGACGCAGTCGCTGGACCACGAGCGCTGCTACCGCGCCGTCGCCGGCCGGGACGCGCGCTTCGACGGCTGGTTCGTCACCGCGGTGCGCACCACCGGCATCTACTGCCGCCCCTCCTGCCCGGCCCGCACGCCACTGGCCCGCAACGTCTCCTTCTTCTCGACGGCCGCCGCCGCGCAGGGAGCGGGCTACCGCGCCTGCCGGCGCTGCCGCCCGGACGCCGTCCCCGGGTCGCCCGAGTGGGACGTGCGCGCCGACGTCGTCGCCCGCGCCATGCGGCTGATCGCCGACGGGGAGGTCGAGCGGTCGGGGGTCCCGGGCCTGGCCTCCCGGCTCGGCTACTCCGAGCGCCAGCTGCACCGGCTGCTCGTGGGCGAGCTCGGCGTCGGGGCGCTCGCCCTGGCCCGGGCGCGACGCGCGCAGACCGCCCGGGTGCTGCTGGAGACCACCGCGCTGCCGGTGGCCGACATCGCCTTCGCCGCGGGGTTCGCCAGCGTGCGCCAGTTCAACGACACGGTGCGCGAGGTGTTCGCCACCACCCCGACCGAGCTCCGCCGCGCCCGCCGGAGCACCCCCACCGGGCAGCCCGGCTGGCTCACGCTGCGGTTGGCCGCCCGGGCGCCCTACGCCGCCGAGGAGGTGCTGCTGTTCCTGGGCGCCCACGCCGTGCCCGGCCTGGAGGAGTGGGACGGCACGACGTTCTCCCGCGTCCTCGACCTCCCGCACGGCCCCGCGGTGGTCCGGCTCTCCCCGGCAGCCGACGGCGGCCCGTCGGTGACGGCGCGGTTGCGGCTGACGGAGCTGCGCGACCTCGGGGCGGCGGTGAGCCGCTGCCGCCGGATGCTCGACCTCGACGCCGACCCGGCCGCCGTCGACGACGTCCTCGGCGCCGACCCGGCCCTCGCCGCGCTCGTCGGCGGCGCGCCCGGGCGCCGGGTGCCGGCCTCGCCCGACGCCGCGGAGCTGGCCGTCCGCGCGGTGCTCGGCCAGCAGGTGTCGATCGCCGGGGCGCGGACGCTCACCGCCCGGCTCCTGGCGGCCGGCACCCCGCTGGCCGAGCCGGTCGGCTCGCTGACCCACGCCTTCCCCCGCCCTGCCGCGCTCGCCGGCGCCGACCTCACCGAGGTGGGGCTCACGGGGGCGCGCCGGCGCACGGTGTCGGCCCTCGCCACCGCGCTGGACCAGGGCGGCATCGCCCTCGACCCGGGCGCCGACCGGGAGGAGGCCGGCCGCGCGCTGCTCGCCGTCCCGGGCATCGGCCCCTGGACGGCGGCGCTGGTCGCGCTGCGCGGCATGGGCGACCCCGACGTCTGGCTCCCCGGCGACCTCGCGCTGCGCCGGTCGCTGGCCTCGCTCGGCAGCTCCGACGCCGAGGCCGCCACCCGCTGGCGGCCGTGGCGGTCCTACGCCGTGATGCACCTCTGGGCGCTCGCCGCGCCGTCGCTGTTCACCCGCACCCCCGCCCTCGTGAGGAGCGCCTGATGACCACGCCCACCCGCCACGCCACCGTGAGCACCCCGCCCGGCCCGTTCACCGTCGTCGTCGAGACCGACCCCGACGGGCGGGACGTCGTGCTCGCCAGCGGGTGGACCGCCGAGGTCGCCGACCTCCTCGCCGTCGTGCACCCCTCCCTGCGCCCCGCGCGCAGCGAGGCCGCCGCCCACCTGCCGGTGCTCGACGCGGTCGAGGAGTTCCACGCCGGCCGGGTCGGCGCGATCGACGGCGTCGCCGTCCGGCAGCGCTCCGGCCCCTTCCTGCAGGAGGCGTGGGACGTGCTGCGGACCGTGCCCCCCGGGCGACCGGACACCTACGCGGCCTTCGCCGCGCGCTGCGGCCGCCCCGCCGCGGTGCGCGCGGCGGCCAACGCGTGCGCGCGCAACGCGGCGGCCCTGTTCGTGCCCTGCCACCGGGTGCTCGGCTCCGACGGCGGCCTGGGCGGCTTCCGCTGGGGGACGCCGGTCAAGCGCTGGCTGCTCGACCACGAGGCGACGCACTCCGGGGTGCCCGCCGGCTGAAGGACCACCTTCCCCCGCCTCGCACGCCCCGCGCGGGCCCCTGGCGGGCGGCCCTTCCGCCACCTCGCGCGAACTGTCGGACCTCTCCGGCAGGGTCCTGCCCATGGACGCCGCTTCCCTCTTCCTCGGGCTCCTCCTCGGCGCGCTGCTCGGTGCCGCCATCGCGCTGGGCGTCGTCACCCTGCTCGCCCGGCGCCGCCCGGAGGAGGCGGGCCTGGAGCCGGTGCACGAGTCGCTGGACCACCTGCACCGGCTGCTCGCGGGCATGGAGCGGGCCCGGGCCACCGCGCACGGAGAGCTGCGGGAGCAGATGGGCACCGTCGGCCACGCCTCGGCCCAGCTGAAGCACGAGACGGCCGCGCTGGTCACCGCGCTGCGCACGCCGCACGTGCGCGGGCGCTGGGGCGAGGTGCAGCTGCGGCGGGTGGTCGAGGTCGCCGGCCTGCTCGAGCACTGCGACTTCGTCGAGCAGCCGGGCGGCACCAACGACGAGGGCGCCGGGGTCCGCCCCGACCTCGTGGTCACCCTCGCCGACGGCCGGCAGGTGGTGGTCGACGCCAAGGTGCCGTTCACCGGTTACATCGAGGCGGTGCAGGCCGAGGACCGCGACGTCCGCGCCCAGCGGATCGCGGCGCACGCCCGGCAGCTACGCACCCACGTCGACCAGCTGGCCGCCCGCCGCTACCCCACCGCCTTCCGGCCCGCCGCCCCCTTCACCGTGCTGTTCGTGCCCTCCGACGGGTTCCTGACGACGGCGCTGGAGGCCGAACCCGGGCTGCTGGAGTACGGCTTCGCCCGGGACGTGGTGCTCGCGACCCCGAGCACCCTGCTGGCGCTGCTGCGCACGGTCGCCTACTCGTGGCGGCAGGAGCGGCTGGCCCGCGACGCCGACCAGGTGCTCGAGGTCGGCCGGCGGCTGCACGCCCGCTTGAGCACGCTGTCGGGGCACCTGACCCGTCTGGGCTCGGCGCTCTCCACCACGCTCACCCGCTACAACGAGACGGTCGGCTCCTACGAGCGCTCGGTGCTGACCGCCGCACGCCGGTTCGACGACCTGGGGGTTGCGGAGTCCCCCGTTCCGGAGCCCGAGCCCGTCGAGGCGACCATCCGCGCGCTCCGGCCGACGGGCGACCTCGGGCGACTCGATGCGGCACCGGCAGAGGAGCGGGACGGCACCTCCGGCTGACGCCGGGACGACCCGGTGACCGGACTTCCTCCACCCCGCGCGTCACAGCCATCACCCTGGGTTGCTGGGCCCCCAACGGTCCCCCACGACGCGAGGGCGTCCTCCCACGAACTGCCAGCTCGGGTCGCTACCGTGGCTGCGTCGGGCGGCCAGTCGGGTCGTCCAGCGGAGCGGGACGGAGGTGCGCCATGGCCACGGCGAGCACGGCGGGCGCATGGCAGGGCGGAGGTCCGCCCGAGCGGCCGTACCCCGCGCGCGCACCGCGTCCTCCCGTGGGCAACGAGCGCCCATCCCGTCCCGTGCGCCCGGCCCGTCCCGGGGCACCCGTGCCCGGAGGCGCCGGCGAGCGCCTGCGCGCCGCCGAACGGGAGTACTCCGACGACCGGTTCGACGGGCCGGAGCCACCCCGGTCCCGCCGACGCGAGCCCGTCCCGCCGAGGCGCGAGCCCGTCCCGCCGCGGTCGGCGGGACGGCCCGCGCAGGAGCGTGGCCGGGCACGGACCGCGTCCCCGTCGTCGGCACCCGAGAGCCGCCTGCGCGGCTCGCTGGCCGTGCTCGGGATCTTCCTGCTGACCCTCGCCGGTGGCGCGCTCGACTCCTTCATCGGCGTCGGCCTGGGGCTGGTCACCCTGATCGCCCTCTCGGTGGGCGTCTCGGCGGGCACCCTGCTGGTCCGCCGCCGCGACCTGCTCACCGTCGTCGTCGCCCCGCCACTGGTCTTCACGCTGGTCGCGGTGGTCAACATCGCCCTGGCGCCCTCGGCGACGCTGAACCTGCCCACGCTGGCCACGCTGCTGGTGCGTGGCTTCCCGACCATGGCCGTCGCGACCGCCATCGCCGTCCTGCTGGGCATCGTTCGGCTGGTCACCCGCCGCTGACGCCTCCGACGACGAAGCCCCGGTCCGCTGCTGCGGACCGGGGCTTCGTCGTAGCGGCGGCTGGTCGCCGGTGCTCAGTCGCCGGTGTTCTGCTTGGCCTTCTCCGCCCGGCGCAGTTCGTGCGGGAGCGCGAAGACCAGCCGCTCCTCGGCGGCCTTCACCGTCTCGACGTCGGGGTAGCCGCGCGCGGCGAGGAAGTCGAGCACCTCGCTGACGAGGATCTCCGGCACCGACGCCCCGCTGGTGACGCCGACGGTGCCCACGCCCTCGAGCCATGCCTCGTCGATCTCGGAGGCGAAGTCGACCAGGTGCGAGTCGCGGGCCCCGGCCTCCAGCGCCACCTCGACCAGCCGCACTGAGTTCGACGAGTTGGTGGACCCCACGACGAGCACCAGGTCGCACTCGCCCGCCATCTGCTTGACCGCCTGCTGCCGGTTCTGCGTGGCGTAGCAGATGTCGTCGCTCGGCGGGGACTGCAGGCCGGGGAAGCGGGTCTTGAGCTGGTCCACCGTCGCCAGCGTCTCGTCGACCGAGAGCGTGGTCTGCGACAGCCACACGACCTTCTCCGGGTCGCGCACCTGCACGTTCGCGACGTCCTCGGGCCCGTCGACGAGCTGGATGTGGGCGGGGGCCTCACCGGAGGTGCCCTCGACCTCCTCGTGCCCACGGTGGCCGATCAGCAGGATGTCGTAGTCGTCGCGGGCGAAGCGCTTCGCTTCCTGGTGCACCTTCGTGACCAGGGGGCAGGTGGCATCGATGGTGCGCAGCTGCCGGGTGGCGGCCTCCTCGTGCACCGAGGGGCTGACCCCGTGCGCGCTGAACACGACGACCGAGCCCTCGGGCACCTCGTCGGTCTCGTCCACGAAGATCGCGCCGCGCCGCTCCAGGGTGGCGACGACGTGCTTGTTGTGGACGATCTGCTTGCGGACGTAGACCGGGGCGCCGTGGATCTCCAGCGCCCGCTCGACGGCGACCACCGCCCGGTCCACGCCGGCGCAGTACCCCCGGGGATCGGCCAGCAGGACACGTCCGCGCTGTTCAGCCATGCCAGCCATGGTAGTTGAAGGCCCCTGTGCCCCCCGTCACTCGCACGCTCGCGACGGGCCCTGCACGTGGCCGCCAGAACGGGTGGATTCGGCCACACCGGGTGTCGGTGCGGAGGTTCTGGGGCACGCTGTGCGGCATGTCCCGTGAGATCCCCGAGGTTGTCCGCGCCGCTGCCGGTCTGGCGGCGACCGTGCTCGACGAGGCGCGCAAGCTGCCCGAGACGCTGCCCGGCCTGCCGGTGCGCGTCATCGGCGTGGCCATGCAGCACGCCATGAAGGTCCAGCAGACCTACGCCGGGCTGGTCGCCCGCGGCGACGAGCTCCTCGTCGGGTTGCGCGGTGAGGGCGAACCGGGGCTGGCGACCTTCGACGACGACGACGACGAGCCGGTGACCGGCTTCCGCGGCTCCGCCTTCGACCGCGCCGACGGCATCACCGACGACGAGGTGGCCGACCTCCCCGACGACCCCGCCGCCGACGCGGTGGTGGCGGCCGTCGACGACCTCAGCCGCGAGCTGGTCGAGGACCTGGCCGACGGCGCCGAGGCCCTGGCCGACGGGGCCGACCGCGCTCAGGGCGTCCTGGCCGACGTGCCGGAGGATGCGATCAGCACCGAGGAGGTGCTCGAGGAGCTGGCGATCGACGAGGTCGTGCCCGAGGTCGCCGAGACCGACCCGCTCGACGAGACCTCCGGTGGTGAGACGGCCGCCGACGACGCGGTGGTCACCGAGGACGCCGGCGCCCTGGAGCGTGCGCTCCTGGAGTCCGAGCCCGCCCCCGCCGCCGCCACGACCGACGAGCAGGCCGACGTGCAGGCCGACGGCGCGGAGACCGTCGACGTGCTCACCCCCGACGGCGAGGTGGCGACCGTCGACGCGGCGGTCACCGACGAGGGCATCGCCGCCGTGGAGGAGCCGCAGGAGGACACCGGCACCGACGAGACGGTCGCCGCCACCGACGGCACGGCCACGGCCGCCACCGCCACGGACGCCGGTCCGGACGTCGCCGTGGACGAGAGCGGCAGCCCGGTCGCCGCCGCCACCGGTGCGCCGACCGACGGAGGCGACGCCGGCACCGACGGTGCGCCCGTCGGTGACCCGCCCGTCGACGGCTACGACGACTTCTCCATCGCCCAGCTGCGCGGCCGCCTCCGCGGCTACCAGCTGTCGACCGTCTCCGACCTGCTGGCCTACGAGCAGGCCACGCGGGCTCGCGACCCGTACCTGCGGATGCTGCGCAACCGGCTGGAGAAGCTCGAGGAGCAGGCCGTCGAGTCCAGCCCGCTGGCGCCGCGCGGAACCTGAGAAAGGCCCCTCTGCCCCCACGACCTCGCAGGCTCGGCGTGGCCCCTGCCGAGGGGCCGTCGGGGGCGTCGAGGGCCGTGTCGGTGCCGTCTGACACCCTCGGGGCATGGAAGAGGACCCCTCTGCTCCCCACGCCTCGCACGCTCGGCGTGGGCCCCTGCAGAGGGGCCACGGCAGGCTGACGGAATGACGGCTCCGTCGTCCCCGGAGTCGCCGTGGCCGGTCCGCACGGTGGCCCGCAAGGTGGCCGACTGGATCGGCCGGCTCGGCGAGGTCTGGGTCGAGGGTCAGGTCGCACAGCTGTCGCGGCGCGGCGGCGCGGCCACCGTCTTCCTCACCCTGCGCGACCCGGCGGCCGACCTCTCGGTCCCGGTCACCTGCCACCGCGACGTCGCCGAGCGCCCCGGTTTGGAGCTCACCGAGGGCGCCCGGGTGATCGTGCGGGCCCGCCCCGACTACTACGTCGCGCGCGGCTCCTTCTCGCTGCGGGCCACCGAGATCCGCGCCGTCGGGCTCGGCGAGCTGCTGGCCCGCATCGAGCGGATCCGCCGGCTGCTCGCCGCCGAGGGCCTGTTCGACCCGGCCCGGAAGCGGCCGCTGCCCTTCGCGCCCGGCGTCGTCGGCCTGATCACCGGCCGGGACAGCGCCGCCGAGCGCGACGTGCTGGTCACCGCGCGCCGACGGTGGCCGGCGGTGCGCTTCGCGTTGCACCACTGCGTCGTGCAGGGGCCGCAGGCGGCGGCGAACGTCATCGAGGGGTTGCTGAAGCTCGACGCCGACCCAGCGGTGGAGGTCATCGTCGTCGCCCGCGGCGGCGGCTCGGTGGAGGACCTGCTGCCCTTCTCCGACGAGGGGCTGGTCCGGGCGATCGCCGGCTGCCGCACCCCCGTGGTCACCGCCGTCGGGCACGAGACGGACACCACGCTGGTCGACCACGCCGCCGACGTGCGGGCCGCCACCCCGACCGACGCGGCGCACCGGATCGTCCCGGAGATCGGCGAGCAGCGCCGGCTGGTCGACGGGCTGCGCGCCCGCGCCCGGCACCTGGTCGCCGTCCGGCTGGAGCAGCAGGAGCGCTGGCTGGACTCCGTCCGCACCCGGCCGGTGCTCGCCTCCCCCGACCGCCTGCTGCACGGCCGGGAGGACGACGTCCTCGCCCTGCGCACCCGTGCCCGCCGAACGCTCACCCACCGCGTCGAGGGCGCCGAGCGGGACCTCGAGCACGCCCGCGCACGGGTGGCGGCGCTCTCCCCCGCCGCGACGCTGGAGCGCGGCTACGCCGTGGTGCAGCGGGCGGACGGCGCGCTGGTGCGCGACCCCGCCGAGGTGGCCGACGGCGAGCTGCTGCGGGTGCGGGTGGCCGGTGGCCGCCTCCCCGTCCGCGTCGACCGCGACGCGGCCACCGACCCCACCACCGCCCAGGAGGAGCCCGCATGAGCGCCGACGAGCGCACCCCCGAGCCGACGACGACCTACGAGCAGGCGCGGGAGGAGCTGGCCGACGTCGTGCGGCGGCTGGAGGCCGGCGGGCTGACGCTCGAGGAGTCGCTCAACCTCTGGGAGCGCGGCGAGCAGCTGGCCGGGCTCTGCCAGCACTGGCTGGACCGGGCCCGGGAGCGCCTGGCGGCCGCCGCGCCCGCCGACGAGGGCTGAGCGCCCCGGGCCGGCGGCGGCTCAGGCGGATCGGCTCAGGCGAGGCTCCTGCGTGAGCACGAACCCGGCGTGGGCCAGGGCCGCCAGCAGCCGGTCCACCCGCTGCTCCACCGCGGGCGCACCCGGAGCGGAAGCGCTGCCGGCGTCCTCGTCGAGGTAGCGCGCCAGCACCGTGCGCACGTCCACCGGCCCGGCGAGCGGGACGTCCACCGGGATCCGGGTCACCATCCCGCAGTCGCAGGACCCGCCCTCGGCCGGAGGCCGGTGGTCGCCGCTGGGGCAGTAGTCCTCGTGCTCGGGCATCCGGGTTCTCCTCGCTGGGGTGGGTTCCACGGGCGTCGACCCCACACTGCCGCCGGAGCGCTCCCCCCGCGGCCGGACGCACCGAGGCGTTCCCGTCTCGTGACCTGGGCGCGGGCGGACGCGGCTCACCCTGAGAAGGGCTCCACGGCCTCGGCGACCTCGCGCAGCTCGTCGTCCGCGGCCGAGCCGGTCACGACGAGGGTGACGCCGTCGGCGACCCGCGAGAGGGCCGTCTCCCCCCGCTGCGTCGTGGACCGGACCCACTCCTCGCCGTCGATCTGCACCGCGCCGTCCTCCGTCGCGCCGCTCAGCACCGCGTCGACGGCCTCGGCGTCGGCGTCGTCGGTCACCACGTAGCCGGCGTAGGCGCCGGCCGGCGTCACGTAGCCCAGCTGCACGGTGACCGGGGAGCCCTCGGGGGCGGTGCCGGCGTCGGTGCGGATGCTCGTGGGCCGGTAGCCCTCGTCGAGCGCGGGGATCAGCAGGGGGTAGACCGCCCGCGCCTCGGCCAGCCGCAGCGTGCTGGTCGGGTCGACCTCGCGGATCGGGTCGTCGGGGTTGTTGCGGAACGCCTGCCAGCCCACGACGAGCAGGCAGACGACGACCAGGGGCAGCAGGGAGCGGAGCATGTTCCCGGCGCTCAACCGGTTGGCCCGCTCGACGGCGGACACCGGTGGCGGCACGGCCTCGGCCCCGGGAGCGGCCGCGTCGTCGGGGTGCGGGGGACGCTGGCTCGTCGGGCCGGATCCGGTCATTCCCCTAGGATCGCAGGCGAGCTCTCCCCGCCTCGCCGCCTCCCGGTGCGCGCCCCCCGCGTCCCGGGTGGGGAGGACAGGGTCCAACTCCTGGAGGTCCTGTGTCGCTGCCCCTTCCCGACGGCCCGCTGCCCCCGGCCTCCGGACGCCCGTTCAGCGCCGACCGCCCGGCGCCCGACCGCAACCTGGCCCTCGAGCTGGTGCGGGTCACCGAGGCCGGTGCCATGGCGGCCGGCCGCTGGGTGGGGCGCGGCGACAAGAACGGCGGCGACGGCGCGGCGGTCGATGCCATGCGCGCGCTCATCGGCACGGTGCGCATGAAGGGCGTCGTGGTCATCGGCGAGGGCGAGAAGGACGAGGCGCCCATGCTCTACAACGGCGAGCAGGTCGGTGACGGCCAGGGGCCGGAGTGCGACGTCGCCGTCGACCCGGTCGACGGCACCACCCTGATGGCCAAGGGCATGCCCAACGCCATCGCCGTCATGGCCGTCGCCGAGCGCGGCGCCATGTACGACCCGTCCGCCGTCTTCTACATGGAGAAGCTCGCCACCGGCCCGGCAGCGGCCGACGTCGTCGACATCACCGCCCCGGTGGCCGAGAACATCCGCCGCATCGCGAAGGCCAAGCACAGCTCGGTCGGCGACGTGACCGTCTGCATCCTCGACCGGCCGCGCCACGAGCAGCTGGTCCAGGAGGTGCGCGAGGCCGGCGCCCGGATCAAGTTCATCACCGACGGCGACGTCGCCGGCGCGATCGCCGCGGCCCGCGAGGGCACCGGGGTCGACCTGCTCCTGGGCATCGGAGGCACCCCGGAGGGGATCATCACCGCGTGCGCGCTGAAGTGCATGGGCGGCGCGCTGCAGGGCCGGCTCTGGCCCAAGGACGACGACGAGCGGCAGAAGGCCCTCGACGCCGGCCACGACCTCGACCGGGTGCTGCACATCGACGACCTGGTGCGCGGCGACGTCTTCTTCGTCGCCACCGGGATCACCGACGGGGAGCTCCTGCGCGGGGTCCGCTACAGCGCCGGCGGGTGCACCACCCAGTCGCTGGTCATGCGGTCCCGGTCGGGGACGATCCGCTCGATCGACAGCCTGCACTCGCTGGAGAAGCTGCGCGCCTACTCCGCAGTCCCCTTCGACCGGGACTGAGCCATCGCGGTCCTCCGGATCGCGGTGTCACGGCAGGCGGCGGGCGGCGAGCCGGTCCATCAGCGCCTTCCAGCGGCTGGGCGAGTCACCCGGCGCGAGGCTGCGCAGGCGGAGGTCGCCGAAGGTCGCCTTCGCCTGGACGACGACCAGGGGGGTGCCCGCCAGCCTCGGCACGGGGGCGAGCTGCACCTTCCGGTCGCCGAAGACGGTCCGGCCGTGCAGCTCCCCGTCCACCCCCTCGGCGAGGATGACGTCGATGTCGCCGAAGACGGTGGTGGCCGTCAGGTCGATCCGGTCGGCGCCGGTCCGCAGGCCGCGCAGATCGATGCGGATGTCGCCGAAGACGGTGCTGACGCGCCGCGGCGGGGTCGTGGTGACCGTCAGGGTGACGTCGCCGAAGACGCTCGACAGCTCCTCGACCGGGCGCTGCCCCACGATCTGCACGCGCGGTGCCGCGTCGAGGGGCAGGTCGGCCACCAGCTCGTCGAGCTCGGCCCGGGTCACCGCCGCGTAGGCCGCCTCCGCGCGCTGGCCGAACTCGTCGAGGTCGATCCGTCCCTCGCCGACGGCCGTCTGCAGCTGCGCCACCACCAACTCCCGCTCGGCATCGGAGACCCGCACGGCCGGCGGGCGGGAGGGGTCCTGGGGGGCGCTCACGCACCCGGAGGCTAGCCGAGCAGGAGCCGTGCGCAGGTGCCCATCGTCACGCCGGCTCGGTGCCGACCATGACGGTGCAGGCCATGACCCGGCCCCCGCAGGTGCCGGCGCACTTCCTCGTAGGCCGACAGCGACGGTGACCACCGGCGACGACGGCGCACGCCCCTCCGCGACTGCCCGGGCGAGGGCGGGACCGGCACCCTCGCCCACGGGTGTCTAGGGTCCCGTGCGGAGCCCTGTCACCATCCACACCCCCGGGAGCACAGCGTGGCCCAGAAGAACGGCGCAGCGCAGGACGGCAGCGGTCAGGACACCGCCGACTTCCGCATCGAGCACGACTCCATGGGAGAGGTCCGCGTCCCCTCCTGGGCCAAGTGGCGGGCGCAGACCCAGCGCGCCGTCGAGAACTTCCCCATCTCCGGCACCCCCATCGAGCGGGAGCTGATCGGCGCGCTGGCCGCCATCAAGGGCGCAGCCGCCACGGTCAACGCCGACCTCGGGGTCCTCGACCGCGGGATCGCCGACGCCATCACCGCGGCCGCCGGCACGGTGGCCCGCGGTGACTGGGACGACCACTTCCCCATCGACGTCTTCCAGACCGGCTCCGGCACGTCGAGCAACATGAACACCAACGAGGTCATCGCCACCCTGGCCACCGAGTCGCTCGGCGCCCCGGTGCACCCGAACGACCACGTCAACGCCTCGCAGTCGTCCAACGACGTCTTCCCGTCGGCGATCCACATCGCCGCGACCCGCGCCATCGTCGTCACGCTCATCCCGGCCCTGCGGCACCTCGAGGCCTCGCTGCAGCGCAAGGCCGAGGAGTTCGCCGAGGTGGTCAAGAGCGGCCGCACCCACCTGATGGACGCCACCCCGGTGACCCTGGGCCAGGAGTTCGGCGGGTACGCCGCGGCCGTCCGCTACGGCGTCGAGCGGCTGGAGGCCTCGCTCCCCCGCATCGGCGAGCTGCCCCTCGGTGGCACGGCCGTGGGCACCGGCATCAACACCCCGCCCGGGTTCGCCGCCGCGATCATCGAGAAGCTCGCCGCCGAGCTCGACCTCCCGCTGAGCGAGGCCCGCGACCACTTCGAGGCGCAGAGCTCCCGTGACGCCCTGGTCGAGGGCTCGGGCCAGCTGAAGACGATCGCCGTCGGCCTGATCAAGATCGCCAACGACCTGCGCTGGATGGGCTCGGGCCCGCGCACCGGCCTGGGCGAGATCCAGCTGCCCGACCTGCAGCCGGGCAGCTCCATCATGCCGGGCAAGGTGAACCCGGTCATCCCCGAAGCGGTCATCCAGGTCGGCGCCCAGGTGATCGGCAACGACGCCGCGGTGACCTACGCCGGCACCACGGGCGTCTTCGAGCTGAACGTGACGCTGCCGCTCATGGCGCGCAACGTGCTGGAGTCGATCCGGCTGCTGGCCAACGTCAGCCGGCTGCTCGCCGACCGCTGCGTGGACGGCATCGTCGCCAACGTCGAGCAGTGCCGCACCTACGCCGAGTCCTCCCCCTCGATCGTCACCCCCCTGAACAAGTACATCGGCTACGAGGAGGCGGCCAAGGTGGCCAAGCAGTCGCTGGCCGAGCAGAAGACGATCCGCCAGGTCGTCGTGGAGCGCGGGTACGTCGAACAGGGCAAGCTCACCGAGGCCCAGCTCGACGAGGCCCTGGACGTCCTCTCGATGACCCACCCGTGAACCGGCGCGGGGCGGGAGCGCACGGATCGGTGCCGCTCCCGCCCCGCGCCGCGACGGGTCGTGCCGCGAGCGGGCCTCCGAGGGGTTAGCGTCGTCCCCGATGACCGAGACTGACGTATCCCTGCGCTACCCCGGTGGCGAACTGCCCATGGCCGTCAAGCAAGGGACCGAGGGTTCCGACGGCATCGACACGAGCAAGCTGCTGGCCACGACCGGCAAGGTCGCGCTGGACATCGGCTTCGTCAACACCGCCTCCTGCACGTCGGCGATCACCTACATCGACGGCGACGCCGGCATCCTGCGCTACCGCGGGTACCCGATCGAGCAGCTGGCGGAGAAGTCCAGCTTCCTGGAGGTTACCTACCTGCTGATCTACGGCGAGCTGCCCACGGCCGACCAGCTCGGCGGGTTCGACCAGCGGATCCGGCGGCACACGCTGCTGCACGAGGACCTCAAGCAGTTCTTCAACGGCTTCCCGCGCGACGCCCACCCGATGCCGGTGCTCTCGTCGGCGGTCAGCGCCCTGTCGACCTTCTACCAGGACTCGCTGGACCCCTTCGACGAGGAGCAGGTGGAGATCACCACGCTCCGTCTGCTCGCGAAGCTGCCGACGATCGCGGCCTACGCGTACAAGAAGTCGGTCGGCCAGCCGTTCCTCTACCCGGACAACTCCTGCGGGCTGGTGGAGAACTTCCTGCGGATGACGTTCGGCTTCCCGGCCGAGCCCTACGAGCAGGACCCCGAGCTGGTCAAGGCGCTGGACCAGCTCTTCGTCCTGCACGCCGACCACGAGCAGAACTGCTCGACGTCGACGGTCCGGCTGGTGGGCTCCTCGCACGCCAACCTGTTCGCCTCCGTCTCCGCCGGCATCAACGCGCTGTTCGGCCCGCTGCACGGTGGCGCCAACCAGTCGGTGCTGGAGATGCTCGAGGCCATCCGGGCCGACGGCGGTGACATCCCGCGGTTCGTCGAGCGGGTGAAGAACAGGGAGCCCGGCGTCAAGCTCATGGGTTTCGGGCACCGGGTCTACAAGAACTACGACCCCCGGGCCGCCATCGTGAAGTCGACCGCGGACACCGTGCTCGACAAGCTCGGCGGCAACAACGAGCTGCTCGACCTGGCCCGTCAGCTCGAGGAGATCGCGCTCAACGACGAGTTCTTCATCCAGCGCAAGCTCTACCCGAACGTCGACTTCTACACCGGGCTGATCTACCAGGCGATGGGCTTCCCGACGCGGATGTTCACCGTGCTGTTCGCACTGGGCCGGCTGCCCGGCTGGATCGCGCAGTGGCGCGAGATGATCGCCGATCCCGCCACGAAGATCGGTCGCCCGCGGCAGGTCTACACCGGCGAGACGGCTCGGGACTACCTGCCCGTCGACGCGCGCTGAGCCACGCCCCCCGCCCTCTGGTGACGGGGACCGCCCGGGCCGGGTGACCCTCCGGGGTCACCCGGCCCGTTGCATCGGCGGCCGGGTTCCCTACGGTGGGTGCGCCCCCATCTCGAGAGGACCGTGCATGGCCGAGCTCCACGACGAGGACCTCCTCGTCCTGCCGCCCATGCCGCTCGCCACCGGCCGGTTGCTGGAGCCCGACGGCGAGGGCCCCCCCGTCCGCATCACCAAGCTGGAGTTCGTCGTCTCCACCGAGGACGGCGGCGAGCTGCGGATCCCCCTGGAACACCGGCACGGCGCCTGGTGGGCGCCCTGACCCACCGGCCCGGCGCACCAGTGCCCGGCTGGTCCCCCGAGGTTCACCCCACCCCGGACGGGTGACCTCTTCTCGTCGCCTTTCAAGCACCTCCCCCGGCGCGTCGATGGATGGCGGAGAGCTCCTGACCCCAGCGGTCCGAGGAGCCGCATCCGTCACGACGAGATCGCCCGGGGGACGCAGTGCCTGCATCGCGGACGCCCGGCCGCGCGACCGCACCCCGCACCGCGTCCTCGGCCTCCGGCCGCACCCCGGCCGGCGGGAAGCGCGCCACGGCCCGACCGCCCCTGACCCCGGCGGAGGCCCGGGCACTGCGCGAGGCGCTGGCCCTGCGCCAGGCCGCCGCGGCGCGCCCCGGCACCACCCCCGAGCAGCTGGCCGCTGCCCGTGCGGCGCTCGCCGCCCGCTCCGGCGGGGCCGGCACCCGGCGCCCGGCGGGGTCCCCCGGCACCCGCGGCCGCCCGGCCGGCGGTCGCGCCGCCGTCCGGCGCACGCCCGCCCGCGGCCGGCGCGCCCGGGCAGAGGCTCCGCACCGCCGCGCCCCGCGGACCGGTTCCCGCTGGCCGACGCGCCTAGGCGTCGTCGCGACGAGCGCCCTGCTCGTCCCCGCGGCCCTCGCGGTGCTGCTGCCCGGCGCGCAGTCGCCCGACAGCGGCGGCTCCGCGCCCGACCCCACCACGCTCGCGCTCACTGCGCGCAGCTCGTTGCTGGAGCAGGCCGATCTGTACTCCCAGCTCGCCGACGAGGCCGACCAGCGGCGCAGCCGCCTCGAGGAGGCGCTGGCCGCCGAGGAGGCCGCCCGCGCCGAGCTCGCTGCCCGGCGGCAGACCGTGGGGACCGGGGCGGCGCGGCTCTACCGGGCCGACGGCACCAGCCGCTACCCGGTGCTCGGGCTCGACCTGGACCAGCCGCGCAGCACCACCGGCTCGATGATGCGTCAGGCGCTCGCCGACCGGGCCGAACGCGCACTCGTCGGCGACGTGATCAGCGCCGAGCGCACCGCCGTCCTCCTGCAGGCCGCCGGCACCCGCGTGGCCGACGCACGGGCCGCCCTGGCCGCCATCGAGCAGCGCGCCGCCGAGGTCCTCGCCGCCGTGCGCGCGGAGGCGGGCGAGCTCCCCGCGGAGGTCACCGGCCGGCTCGCCGGGCTGGGCGCCGTCCCCGCGGCCGGCGCGCAGCAGGAGCGCAACGAGGCCGCGACGCGGCGCTGGCAGGACTACCTCGGTCGGCTGGCCGCGGCCGGCATCGCCCCGCCACCGGCGTCCGCGCTCACCGATCCCGCCGCCTTCCCGCCCGGCCTCTCCCCGGCCCTGGACGCCGACGGGCAGCCCGTCCCCGGGGTGGCCTGGGCCGTGATCGGCAGCGAACCGGTCGCGGTGCCGGCGGCGGAGACCGTCGCCGCGGTGAGCAACGCGCTCTCCCAACTCGGCAAGCCCTTCCTCGCGGGGAGCGCCGGCCCGGAGACCTACGACTGCGGCGGCTTCACGGCCGCGTCCTGGCTGCTGGCCGGGTACGCCCTGCCCGGCGACCCCGGCGCCCAGTGGGCCTCCGGCGCGTCGGTCCCGCCCCGGGACGTGCAGATCGGCGACCTCGTGTTCGCACCCGGCGGGCGGGACGTCGGCATCTACCTCGGCGAGGGCGAGGTCGTCGGCGCCTCCGCCGCCTCGTACCAGGTCGCCGTCAGCTCCATGGCGGCCGGGTCGTCGGCGGTGCGGGTGACCCTGCCGCGCCCGGCCGAGCCGAACCCGGCGTTGCCCGTCGGCGTCGGCACGGGCGCGTGCGGCGCCCCCCTGCCCGCGCCGGGGAGGGTCGACCCGCAGTGGGGCGGCTGGTCCAACGGCCGGATCCCCGCCGAGGCGCTGTGCCGGCTCGGCGTCGCCCGCCACGCGCTGCGCTGCGACGCGGCCGCCGCCTACGCGCAGCTGGACGCGGCCTACGAGGCCGAGTTCGGCACCCCCCTGCAGATCACCGACTCCTACCGGTCCTTCGGCGCGCAGGTGGCGGCGTTCCACGCCAAGCCGGCGCTGGCGGCCGTGCCGGGGACCTCCAACCACGGCTGGGCCCTGGCCATCGACCTCGGGGGCGGCGTCAACGTGGCCCGCACGCCGGAGTGGAACTGGATGACGGCCAACGCCGCACGCTTCGGCTTCGTGCAGCCCGACTGGGCCCGGCCCGGGAGCGAGAAGCCCGAGCCCTGGCACTGGGAGTTCGGCTCCATCTCCTGAGCAGGGACCCCGTCCTCCTCACCGCTCGCAGGCTCGCGCGGAGGCTCCGGACGGGGCCGTCAGATCCAGGGCAGGTCGACGACCGAGCGCCAGGGCAGCGTCACGCTCGCCTCGCTGGCCTGACCGGCGAGCCGCCGCGCGACACCGGGGTCCGCGCAGGCCACCGGCCGGTGCGGCGTCACGACCACGTGCATGTCCGGCAGCGTCAGGCCGCGGTCCGCGATCCGCTGCATCATCAGCTCGGGGGCGACCAGGGCCGCCGAGGCGAGCACGGGCACCGCCCGGTGCGACCAGAGCGCCAGCGGGCCCTCGACCCGCAGCTGCAGGGGCACCTCGTGCGCCCGGCCGGTCGCCGCGGAGCGGACCCGGTGCAGCTCGGCCGCCCGCGCCCCCGGCGAGGGCGCCCAGGCGACGGCGAGCTCCCCGCGCACGACGACGACGGTCCAGCCCACCGCGGTCTCCGACCGGTCCGCCCAGTCGAGGGCGGCGATGCCCGCCGCGGCGGCGGCCGCGTCGGTCACCGGCCGCCGGTCGACCCACGTGCGCAGGGCAGCGGCGATGCCCGCGGCGGTGCCCGGGATGCCCGCGCGGCTCATGTCGTCGGCCAGGTCGGTGAGGGGCACGCGCTGCACCCGCTCGTCCTCCTCGAGGTGCAGGACGGTCCCCGCGCCCGGGCGCCGGACCAGCCGGAGGTGCAGGTGGGACGAGGCCAGGTGCGGCAGAAGCTGCGTGGCGACGTCGTGCAGGTCTGCGACGTCCACCGGCGCGGCGCGGAACCGCTGCAGCAACCCCCGCGGAACGGTGCTGGTGCCGAAGGGGCCGGGCGTCACGAGCGGCTCCGGGCGCCGAGGAGCCCGCGCAGCCGGGCGGGCAGGGCGGGCAGCCCCAGCACCGCGCCGAGCTCGGCCGGGCTGAGCCGGATCGGCAGGACGTCGTCGTCCCACCCGGTGGCCAGGCGCACGCGCGCGGTGGAGGCCGGCCACACCGCCTCGCGGGCGGCGGCCACGTGGAGCTCGGTCAGCACGTCCTGCAGGATCGTGGACACCGGGTGCGCCGGGCCGTCGAGGGCGGTGCGCACCGAGGCGGCCAGGAGCTCGCGGGCGGTGGCGTCCAGCCAGTGCGGGACGAGCGCGGCGGAGCCGGGGTCGTCCGCGGGCAGCGCGCTCACCGGGCCCCACCCCGGTACCACGCCCCGGTCGCCGCGCAGGGCGTGCGGGCCGGGCGGCGGGTCCTCGGGCGGGGTGTCACGGAGTGGATATCGGCAGGTTCATGGCCTGTTCGACCCTGCGACTGAGCCTTTTCCGTATCGGATCTCCGGGCGTGTCCGTCCCGTCCCGGGCGTCACCCGTCGACGCCATCCGGCCCCGGACGACGAGATCCCGCGACGTGCCGGAACGGCCCCCTTCAGGGACCCCGGTGACGTGCTGGAACGGCCCCCTTCAGGGACCCGCCGCGAGCAGGTGACGGGCTGGAACGGCCTCCCTGCAGGGCCCCGCGCCGAGCGCGCGAGGTGCGGGGGGCAGGGAGGTCCTTTTTCAGTCGGCGAGCTCGGCCAGCCGGTCCTTGAGCGCCTTCTCGACGCGGTCGGCGTAGACGTTCATGTTCCGCACCGAGGTGTTGAGGTCCGCCGACAGCTGGGTCTTGGTGCGTCCCCCCCACGTCGTCAGGTACCAGGTCGCCCAGCCGAGCACGTTGGGCTGGCCGGCGCGCTGGTCGCGGCGCGCCTCCGGGTCCGGCGCGCAGGCGGCGGTCAGGGCGTGCGAGAGCAGGGTCTGCTCGGCCTCGCCCATGATCTCGTCGGGCGCCTCGGAGGAGTCGGGCAGCAGGATCTCGGTGGCGTCGGGGGTGCCGTCCAGCGACTGCAGGTTCCGCAGCCCGTTGAGCGTGGCGACGGTCTGGGAGTTGCGGCGCAGCGTGGCGACGCTCTGCCCCATGTAGGTGGCGAGCTCCTTCTCACTCGGCCGGCGCTGGTGCTCGGCCATGAAGGCGGCGATCGCCTTCTGCTGCTTGTGCTCCGTGTCGGCCGCGGTGCGCCCGTGCGCGTTGCGCCCGAGGTCGTGCACCCACTTGGACAGCTGCGTCGCCAGGAAGGCCCCGAAGGGAACCGACTTCGTCTCGTCGTACTGCGCGACCGCCTTGAGGATCCACTCGAACACCTGCTGCCCCAGGTCGTCGGGGTCGGGCAGGTGCAGCCGGATCGTGCTCATGTTGCGCTGCAGGCGCTTGAGGCTGATCGGCCCGTAGTGCCGGCACAGGTCGTCCAGGAACGCCGGCGGGAGGTCGCGGGGCGCGCGACGGCGGACGTCGGTCTCCGCGCGGAGGCCGATCGTGGTGGTACCCCGACCGGCGCACCATGCCTTGACCCAGTCGGCCAGCACGGCGGCCGAGCCGCAGGCCCCGTCCACGCGGTAGAGCCCGTCGCCCTGGTCGTAGCTCACGGTCACGCCGTCGGGCAGGACCTGGCGGAACTCGTCGAGCGGGAGTTCGCGGTCCACGCGGAAGTGCACCCGGTCGCGGGGCGTGATCGGCGCCAGGGCCCACCCGTCGGACTCGGGGATGCCCCCGAACACCAGAGGCTGCCGGGTGCGGGACCGGTCGTCGTCGGCGGAGGTCGGGAAGGGGATGCGGTCGGGCATCGGAGCTCCTGGCACTACGGGGAAGAAGGGGGCGCCGGGCGGCCGGCACCCCGCACTGCACGGGAGGCGGTCAGGCCGGGATGCGCTCCCCCGGACCGGGGCGGCGCGGCGACGGGACGAGCGGGACGGGAACCGGGGCGGCGGGCAGCGCCTCGAGCACCTCGACCGGCAGGGCGTCGGCGCGGGCCGCACCGGCGGCGGCGTGCTCGAGGAGGGTCGCGGCGGCGGCGCGCTCGGCGCTGCTGGGCTCGGCCGCGTAGACCGGCATGTGGTCGTACAACGAGGTGAAGACCGCCGACACGAAGGCGTAGGCCGCCTGCGCCTGCGGCGAGAACTTCGCCACGGCGGCTCGCGGGCCGAGGTCGACGCCGACGGTCACCCGGACGACGCGGTCGTCCTTGCTCAGGCCGGTGACGGCGACGGCCACGTCCTCGTGCTCGGCGGCCAGCGCGGCGAGCGCCGCCAGGCACTTGCGGGTGGCGCCCCGGCGAGGTCGCAGCTGCACGTGGACCACCACGGACTCCTGGTCGCCGGTCTGGTCCCCCGCCACCGAAGCGGTGAATGCGTTGCGTGCCATCTTGATCGCCCCCTGTCACTTGCTTGGGGAGGAATCTGCCGCATGCACGCAGCGGACACGGCACACAACTCGCTGTGTCCCACGCATTATGAGGGCGAAGCTTCGGCAATAGTTGCCCGTGTCGCGGTCAGGTCAGCTCGTTGCCCCGTCAGATTGGCGCGGTCTGCCGAGGTGGGCCCCCCGGCGACCGTGAACATCTGTCACTCAGCGCCGCGTGCAGCCTCCGCGGGACCGGCGTCGGCCGGCACGGCCGCCTCGAGTTCCGGCGCGTCGGCGACCGCGGTCGGCGCGAACGCCGCCAGGGCGCCGAGCGTGTCCGCGGTGACCTGCGCCGCCAGGAGGTTGGCCTCGGCGATCTGCCGGTAGACCTCCTCGCGGTGGATCGCGATCTCGCGCGGCGCCTTGAAGCCGAGGCGGACGGTGCCGCCCCGCACCTCGACGACGTGGACCTCGATGTCGTCGCCGATGCGGATCGTCTCGCCGACGCTGCGGGTGAGTGTGAGCACGAGTACCCCTCCATGGGTGTGTGATGGCCGTCCGTGGCGTCGCCCGCCGGGGCAGGCGTGAAGCCGCGTCGGGACGCGGCCACCGAGGTTATCGGCGCAGGCGCCGCCGAAGGGGAAGGCCGCCGTCATCCAGCACGACCTGGCGGGCCCGGTGGGTCGCGGGGGCGACGACCACCGGGGCCCGCAGGTTCGCCGTCGCCCGGGCCACGTCGCCGTCGGGCACGGTGACCAGGCAGAAGACCCGCGCCTGCGCCGGGTCGGCGATCCCGAGCTCCGCCTGCACCGCCCCGGGCAGCACCGGCGCGTACCCGGGGAAGAACTCCCGGGCCGGCACGGCGAGGAACCGGGGCCCGTCCGGGGCGACCGCCTGGAGCCAGAAGAGCAACCCGGCGGTGTCCGCGCCGACCAGGACGTAGTCCCGGTGTCGAGGGAAGCCCGGCAGCGGCTCGACGAACGACAGCACCTGGACCGGGGGCGGAGCCGGAGCCGTCGTCGGAGCCGCTGCGGGGTGGTCGGCGAGGGTGGTCATCAGCGGAGGTAGTCCAGCAGCGTGGGGGTGATGGTCTTCGCCGTCGCGGCGAGCGCCGCCTCGTACGCCGTCTGCTGCATCTGCAACTTCATGATCGTGTTGGGCAGGTCGATGTTCTCGACCTCGGCGAGCCGGGTCTGCAGGCTGATGCCCTGGTCGACGTTGATCTGCCCCTCCCGCTCGACGCGGGCCGACCGCGCACCGACGTCGGCGATCGCCGACTGCATGCGGTTCATCAGCCCGTCCAGCTCGGCGAGGTCGGTCTCCAGCGCCGCCGGGTCACCGGTGAGATTGGCGGCGATCCGGTCGACGACGGCGAACAGGTCGGCACCGACCGGTCCGAAGGCCTCGGGGCCGCTGACGTCGATGCGCACGCTCTCGGTCGCCGACACGCGGCGCGACACCTGGGCGGTGTCGAGGCCGATGAAGGCCCCGGTGTCGGGGTCGTAGGCTCGCGGCCCGGTGCTGATGCCGCCGAACAGGGGGCGGCCGGCGACCGTGGTGTTCGCCAGGCCGAGCAGGCTCTCCCGCAGTGCTGAGGCCTCCGTGGCGAGGGCCTGCCTCGCGGTGCCGGACATCGCGCCGGTGTTGGAGCCCTGCACGGTGATGTCCCGGACCTTGCGGGTCACGTCCATCATCTGCTGCAGGGTCGAGTCGGTCTGGTTGAGCCAACTCTGCCCGTCGGAGATGTTGCGCGCGTACTGCGCCACCGCGTCCTGGTCCGAGCGCGTCTGCATCGCGCGGTTGGTCCCGGTGGGCGAGTCGGACGGTGCGCTGACCATCCGGCCGGAGGTGAGCTGCTGCTGGAGCTTGCCGAGGGCGTCGAGGTTGGCATTGAGGCCCTGGAGGCTGGTGAGCGCGACGGCGCGCTGGGTGATCCGCATCCCGGTCAGCGCCCGACCAGGCCGGTGCGGTTGATGAGGACGTCGAGCGCCTCGTCGATCGCGGTGATCATGCGCCCGGCGGCCGAGTAGGCGTGCTGGTACGAGAGCATGTTGGTGAGCTCCTCGTCGAGGTTGACGCCGGCGACGGAGTCGCGCGCCGCGTCCACCGTGGTCGTGATGCTGCCCTGGATGGCGAGGTTGCGCTGGGACACCGCCGACTGGACGCCGAGCTCGACGATCATCCTGCGGTAGCCGGCGTCGACGCCGGTCACCGACGTCGCGAGCTGCGCGATGGCGTCGGCGTTCCCGTGGTCGAGGTTCGGCGCCCCCGGGCCGACCGACGAGGCGGCGAGCCGCTTGGGGTCGGTGATGACCACCTGGATCGACGTAGCGGTGACCGGGCCGCCGCCCGAGGATCCGAGGATCGCCGTCCCGGCCGCGCCGTAGAGGTCGAAGCCCGCGGTGTGCGCGTCGTTGAGCGCCGTCGCGAGGTTCGCGGCGACGCCGTCGAGCTGTGCGCGGTAGCCGGGGATGATCGTGTTCAGGGCGGCGAGCTGCCCGGCCGCCGTGCCGCCGGCGCGCACGGTGAAGTCCCCCGCCGCGGTCGCGAGGCGCAGCGGATCGGTGCCGGCGGCCTCCGGGTCGAGGGCCCCGGTGAGGACGATCGGCGTCGCCGAGCCGCCCGACACGAGGGACATCCCGCCGACGGCCACGTCCAGCACGCCGTCCTTCCCGTGCCGGACCGTGGCGCCCACCTGGTCGGCCAGCTTCATGATGAGCAGGTCGCGCTGGTCGGCGAGGTCGTTGCTGGGCAGGCCGCTCTGGGTCGCCCGCTGGATCGCCACGTTGAGCTCGGCGACGTTGCCCGCGGCGGCGTTGACGTCGTCGACCAGGACCGCGAGGTTCTCGCGGGTCTGGTCCCACTGCCCGCCGAGCTGCTGCTGGCTGAAGTGCAGGCCGCCGACGACGGTCTCCAGCCGCTTGAGCACCTGCCCGCGGGCGGCGTCGTCGTCGGGCTTGTTGGCGACGTCCTGCCAGCCGCTCCACATCTCGGCCAGCATCTTCTGGATCCCGGTGTCCCCGGGCTCGCGGAAGGCCTGCTCGACCAGCTGCAGGGCGTCGGTCTCGGCCACGAGCTGCGCGTTGTTGGCGTGCTCGGTGTGCCCGCGGCCCTCCAGGAAGGAGTCGCGGATGCGCATGACCTCGTCGGCGCTGACACCCTGACCGATGCCGGAGCTGGTGGAGAAGAACGCCGGCACGGTGCTCCCGCTGACCGCCGTCAGGTCCACCCGCTGGCGCGAGTAGCCCTCGGTGTTGACGTTCGCGATGTTCTGGCCGGTGACGTCGAGGCCGCGGCGGTGCGCCCACAGGGCGGTGGTCGCCGTGTTCAACCCGCTGAACGTGCTCACAGGGCACCGTCCAGGGTGACCGCGCGGTGGCTGCCGTCGGAGTGCCGGCCGCTCGCGCCGTAGGTGCCGGCCGAGGGGGCGCGCACCTGCAGCAGGGCGTCCCCGATGGCGGCCAGCCCGCCCTCGATCAGCTCGCGATTGGCGTCGGAGAGGCTGCGCAGCTCGGTGACCAGCACCAGCAGCGCCTCGTGGTGCTTGGCGTAGAGGTCGTTCCACGGGGCGGGGGCCACCTCGGCCACCTGCCGCAGCGAGGGGTTGGTCTCGATGCCGAGGCGCTGGGCCAGCGCCTCGGTGGCCGCGGCGCGCTCCACCTCCAGCGTGCGGAGCTGGTCGAGGACCACCTCGATCTCGTGCGCGATGCGCTGGAGCCAGCGGGTTTTGCCCGTGAGGATCAGGTACTGCTTCTCCTCGGCCTTGAACAGGAGCAGGTCCAGGAGCTCCTGCTCCCGCCACAGCAACGTCGACAGGTGCTGGTAGTCCACGTGTCCACCGCCTTCCGTCGTCTCGCTCGTGCTCGCGGTCGCCCCGGCCGCAGAGCCGGGCACCGCCGTCGCAGCAGCCATCGGCACCCGCTCGGAGGGGGTTGAGCCGAAGCACGGAACTGGCGCTCAAGTTCGTGCGGATTTGTGCCGAGAGGCGGTGCCGACCCGCCCCCCGCCCGCCGAGAGATACGGACGTGACCCCAGTCCGTGCCCTCGCGACCGAGCGATCCCTGCGTGAGCGGGCCGCGCATGACCGGCCGTCGCGCGAACGCCCGCAGAACGGCCGGGCGCCGCACCCGGTCAAGGGGCGGTCTTCCCAGGAGGTCGACGCCCTGGTGACCGAGCACCTGCCGCTCGCCGCCTTCGCCGTCAACGCCGTCGCCTCGCGCATCTCGCTGCCGAGCCACGTCAGCCGTGAGGACCTGCTCTCCTGCGCTCACGTGGCCCTCGTCGAGGTGGCCCGCCGGTTCGACCCGTCGGCCGGCGCCTCCTTCGCGACCTACGCGCTGGCCCGGCTGCAGGGCGCGGTGCTCGACGAGCTGCGCTCCGGCGACTGGGCGAGCCGGTCGGTGCGGGCCGCGGCCCGGCGCACCGACGCCGCCGCCGACGCGTTGACCATCAGCCTGGGCCGGCCGCCCACGCGCGAGGAGCTGGCCACGAGCCTGGGGATCGCCCGCAGCGAGCTCGATCACCTCCAGGTCGACGTCCACCGCGCGGTGATGGTGAGCATCGACGCGGAGTCCGGCCCCGACGGCAGCTCGCTGGACCTGCCCGACACCGGCGAGTCCCCCGAACGCGCGGTCGTGCGCAGCGAGCGGGCACGGCACCTGCACGAAGCCATCCGCGCACTCCCCGACCGGCTCGACGAGGTCATCGAGCGCAATTTCTTCGGTGATGAATCACTGACCGACATCGCGGAAGACCTGGGCGTGACGCTCTCCCGCGTCTCCCAGATGCGCGCGCGGGCGCTGACCCTGCTGCACGCGGCCATGGGCCAGATCTGGGACGGCACCCCGGTGCCGGCCACCGGCGGGGTCCGGGCGCGCAACCAGCAGCGCAGCTACCTCGAGCGGCTCACCGGCCAGACCGGCAGCAGGCTCCCGTCACCGGTCCCGGCGCCGCCCGCGCCCCGTGCCCCCGCGGGCGCCTGGATCACCCCGGAGCGCGCCGCGGCCCGACCCGCCTGAGGGAGACACGGCGGAGAAAAAGTTTCGTTCGCCTCAAGTCCCAGCCGCCCCAGGCCGAAACCCACTCTGCGACACCAGCACGGCCCGCAGCACGGATGCAGCGGGACCCCAGTACGGCCCCGTCCAAGGAGGATCACCATGGGTCTGCGCGTCAACAACAACATCGCGGCGCTCAACGCGTACCGCAACCTGTCCGTCACGGACAACCAGATGTCGAAGTCGCTGGAGAAGCTCTCCTCCGGTTTCCGCATCAACCGCGCCGCCGACGACGCGGCCGGCCTAGCCATCTCGGAGGGCCTGCGCTCGCAGATCGGTGGCCTGAAGGTCGCCGTCCGCAACACCCAGGACGGCGTGTCGGTCGTGCAGACCGCTGAAGGTGCGCTCACCGAGACGCACAGCATCCTGCAGCGCATGCGCGACCTGTCGGTCCAGGCCAGCAACGCCGGTGGTCTGAACGACGACGCCAAGGGCAACATCCAGTCCGAGATCAGCCAGCTCAAGAGCGAGCTGACCCGGATCGCCGACACCACCACGTTCAACGGCACCAAGCTGCTGGACGGTAGCTACGCGGGCAACTTCCAGGTCGGCGCCAACGCCGGTGAGAAGATCACCGTCAAGGTCGGCACCGACATGAGCGCCGCCGGTCTCAAGATCGACGGCCTGGACGTCACCCTGGCGGCCGCTACGGATGCTCTGACCGGCACGGTCGGCACCCAGACCGCTCACGACGGCACGACCGGCACCGCCGGTGTTGCCACCGTGGGTGCAGCGAACAACTACACCCTCGCCGAGAGCTTCGACAAGCTCAACGGGACGATCACGGTTGGCGACAAGAGCCTTGATCTCTCCACGGTGAAGTTCGCGGACGGTTCGACCGCTGCCCAGCGGACGGCGGCCATCCAGACCGCTCTGACCGACGCCGGCGTCGGCGCGACGGTCGCCAACACCACCACGGGTCTCACGTTCACGACGGCCGTTCCGACCTCGGAAGCTGACGCGGACGCCAAGCAGATCAGCTTCGCGGCGGCGTCGGGTGCGGACCTGGCCATCACCAAGCTCGACGAGGCCATCAAGACGGTGTCGACGACCCGGGCGGACCTCGGTGCGCTGCAGAACCGGTTCGACCACACCATCAACAACCTCAACGTCACGGTCGAGAACCTGACCGCGTCGGAGAGCCGCATCCGGGACGCCGACATGGCGCAGGAGATGGTCCAGTTCACCCGGAACCAGATCCTGTCGCAGGCCGGTACCTCGATGCTCGCGCAGGCCAACCAGGCCTCGCAGGGCGTCCTCTCGCTGCTCCGCTGATCCCAGCTGAGTAGCTGAGGGAGCTCCTCAGCACCACCCGGGTGAGGGGGGAGGCCCTGCGGCCTCCCCCCTCATTCGCACCAGCACCGGAACCAGGAGGAACCGCATGGCAGGCATGAGCGTCGACGGCCTCGTCTCCGGGCTGGACACGACGAACCTGATCAACCAGCTGGTCGCCGCCGAAGGGGCGTCGCAGACCGCGCTGAAGACCCGGCTCAAGGCGACCGAGAACGCCGCATCCGGATACCGGACCGTGAACACCACGTTCCTGGCGATCACCGCCGCGGCCGAAGCCGCACTCAAGCCCGACGCCTGGACGCCGACCAAGGCCTCCAGCTCGTCGTCGAGCGTCGCCGCCACCGCCACCACCGGCGCTCCGACGGGCTCTCTCACATTCACGGTCGTGGGCGTCGCCAGCAGCCACGGCGTCCTGAACCGGGGCACCACCGCGTGGACCGCGCCGTCCGCGGACTATGGCGCCTCGAGCATCGAGGTCCGCGACGCCGGCGGCGCCGTCAAGGGATCGATCGCAGTCGGGGGCAGCCAGACGTTGGCCGACGCCGCGGCCGCCATCAACGCCGACAAGACCTTCGGGCTCAGCGCCGCCGTCGTGCAGGTGAGCGACGGTGCAACGCCCGAGTACGTCCTCCAGGTGACCAGCAAGAAGACCGGCGCGGACAGCCGGTTCTCACTGGGTGGGGCAGGCACGTTCGAGACGACGGCACTGGGCGCGAACGCAGAACTGAAGATCGGCGGCCAGGGCGGCGCCAGCAGCTACTCCGTGTACTCCTCGACCAACGTCTTCGACAAGGTCATGCCGGGCACGACGATCACGGTCGCCAAGGTCGAGACCTCGCCGGTGACGGTCTCGGTCGCCAGCGACCCCGACGCGGTCGCCAGCAAGGTGCAGACGATGGTCGACGCGGTGAACGCTGCCATCAGGACGGTCAAGGACTACACCAACAACACCAAGGGCAGCACCGCAGCGCTGGGCGGGGATTTCTCGGTCAGCCAGCTGGCCGGCCGGCTGCTCGACGCTGTCTCGAGCGCCGTCGGGGCCAGCGGCTCCCCCGCCCAGGCGGGCTTCTCGTTGACCCGGGAGGGAACGGTGACCTTCAAGAAGGACACCTTCCTCACCGCGCTGAAGGACGATCCCGAGCTGGCCAGCGCCCTGGTTCTCGGCACTCCCGAGAGCACCAGGGCCGACGGCACGGTCATCAAGGCCGTGCCCGGCATCGCCGCTCGGCTGCTCGAGGTCTCCAAGTCGGCGTCCGACGCCACCACGGGATCGCTCGTCTCCCTCGCCAAGGGCCAGGACGCCAACGCCAAGGACATCCAGGCGCGCATCGAGGCCTGGGATCTGCGGCTGGAGAAGCGCCGCGAGACCCTCACCCGCCAGTTCACCGCCATGGAGACCGCGCTGAACTCCCTCAAGAACCAGTCGACGTGGCTGGCCGGTCAGCTCAGCGCGATGGGCTGATCCCGCTTCTTCCCGCTTCGCCCCCTCGTCCCAGGAGAACCCCCCGATGAGTGCCGCCTCCCTCCGCGCCCGCTACCTCGGCGACTCGGTCGCGACCGCGTCGCCGCAGCAGGTGCTGGTCATGCTCTACGACCGGCTGGCGCTCGACCTCGAGCGCGCCCAGCTGGCCGTGGCCTCCGGTGACCGCCAGGAGGCCAGCGAGCAGCTGCAGCACGCCCAGGCGATCGTCTACGAGCTCCTCTCCAGCCTGCGGGTCGACGTCTGGGACGGCGGCCCCCGGCTGGCCTCGCTCTACAACTGGCTGATCGGCGAGCTGGTGCAGGCCAACGTGAAGCTCGACGGCAACCGCATCGCGGCCTGCCGCCAGGTGGTCGAGCCGCTGCGCGACGCGTGGCGCCAGGCCGCGGCCTCCCTCGCCGGCGCAGCCTCGGCATCGTGACCGGGAGACGGGCAGGGGACGGCGCACCGCAGCCCGCCGACTGGGCCACGGTGCTCACCCACCTCGAGGGGGAGGTGCTCGCCGCGGAGCAGACCATGGCGCACGGCCGCGCCGAGGAGATCGCCTCCTGGGGCCGGCGCATCGACGACTGGGTCCCGCCCTCGACCGTGGGCCCGCTCCCCGACGACCTGCGCGAGCGCGCCGCCCGGCTGCTGCAGCACCAGCTCGCCGTCGCCGAGGAGCTGGTCGAGCGGATCATGCAGTCCCAGCGCCAGCGCGACCTGGCCGCCCGCATGTCCTACGCCCCCAGCCGGCCCGTCGCCTCGTTCGTCGACCGCGCCCTCTGACCGCCGCACCGCACGTCCGGAGCCCCGCTCCCCCGCCTCGGGGAGCGGGGCTCCGTCGCCTTCCGGGGCGGGCACGCTCCGGCAGCGTTCGGGTTCGGGCGGTGGTCACAGTCGTCACCGCCGCCCCACCCGGCTCCTGCCGCCCCTTCCGTGCCGGGGGCGCGGTCATGCGGGTAGCGGCGCGTGCCGATGAGAGGTGTGCACGGAGAGCACCACCTTCGCCACGGATCGGCGGCCCTGCACTCGCTCGCGAGTGTGTTCCGCGTACCCGGAGGTCGATCGTGTCCTGCTCCACCCGCCGAGGATCCGCTCGATGATCCCCGACGCCACCTCGACGGTCCTGAAGGCGGCCCTCGCCGGGCTCGCACAGCGGCAGCGCGTCACCGCCGACAACATCGCGAACGTCAACACGCCCGGCTTCCTCGCCGGTCGGACCGACTTCGAGACGTCGCTGCGCGGGGCCGTCCGGAGCGGTTCCACGCCGGTGATCTCCGGCGGCACGACCGCCCGCTCGCTCGAGCCGACCAACACCAACGGCAACAACGTCAACCTGGATGCGGAGACCGTCATCGCCACCGAGACCGGGCTGCGCTACCAACTGGCGCTCAACGCGCTGGACGGCCGGTACAGCTCGCTCCGCACCGCCCTGAGGACGTCCTGACGATGAGCATGTTCCAGGCCCTGAGCATCTCCCAGTCCGGGCTGATGACCCACCGGAAGTGGCTCGACGCCGCCGCCGACAACATCGCCAACATCAACACGGTGCGCCGCACCGACGAGGACGCCTTCCAGGCGCGGCTCGTCGTCGCCCAGGCGGTCGACTACGGCAGCGGCGAGGGCGGGGTCCGCGTGGCCCGCGCCGAGTTCGGCGACCCGGAGGGCCGGCTGGTGTACGAGCCGGACCACGCGCTGGCCGACGCGGAGGGCTACGTGCGGTACCCCGACATCGACCTGGGTGACCAGATGACCCACATGATGATGGCCCAGCGCGGCTACCAGGCGAACCTGGCCGTCGTCGAGCGGGCCACCACCGCCTACCAGGCGGCGCTGCAGCTCGGGAAGCGCTGATGACGATCCCGCTCGGCGGCATCACCCCGGTCGGGCTCGGTGCCGTCACCGGTGTCGCCGGCAGCACGCGCGGCACCCCCGCGGCCGAGGGCACCGACGGCTTCGCCGCCGTCCTGGCCGCGACGTTCGACGAACTCCGCGCCAAGCAGTCGGCCTCCAGCGAGCTCGCCGTCCAGGCCGCCACCGGCGACCTCAAGGACGTGCACGACTACATGATCGCCAGCGCTGAGTCCGGCGTGGCGACCGAGATGGTCGTGACGATCAAGAACCAGGCCGTCGCGGCCTTCAACGAGATCATGAGGATGCAGATCTGATGAAGTCGGCACTCGCCGGGACGCTGGAGCGCACCCGCTCCACGTTCGACACGATCAGCCTCGGGCAGAAGGTCGTCATCGGCCTGCTGCTCGCCGGGCTGACCCTCGGCGGGTTCTTCTTCTACAGCTGGATCACCACGCCGACCCAGGCCCCGCTGTTCTCCAACCTCGCCGCGAGCGACGCCTCGGCCATCGTCGAGGAGCTCAACGCCCAGGGGGTGGCCTACGAGCTCGCCGACGGCGGCAGCACGATCATGGTCGCCAAGGACTCCGTCTACGACCTGCGGCTGGCCATGAGCGGCCAGGGCCTGCCGGCGGGCAACGACACCGGCTACGCGCTGCTCGACGAGCAGGGCATCACCACCAGCGAGTTCCAGCAGCAGGTGACCTACCAGCGGGCCCTGGAGGGCGAGCTGGCGAAGACGCTGGAGTCGCTGGCCGGCGTCAACTCCGCCGTCGTCCACGTGGCGCTCCCCGAGGACGAGGTCTTCGTGACCGACAAGGCCGCGCCGACGGCGTCGGTGCTGCTCGACCTGGCCCCCGGCACGGCGCTCGCCGGCGAGCAGATCCAGGCGGTCACCAACCTGGTGTCCTCGAGCATCCAGGGCATGGACCCCGACCAGGTCACCGTGGCCGACTCGACCGGCCAGGTGCTCTCCGCCGCCGGCACCGGCGTGACGGCAGCCGCCGGCGACGCGCGGTCGCAGGTGGAGCAGGAGTACGAGAACCGGCTGTCGGCGAGCGCCCAGAAGATCCTCGACTCGGTCGTGGGCCCGGGCCGCTCCGTGGTCTCCGTGCGCGCCGACGTCGACCTCTCCGAGCGCAGCACCACCTCGAAGACCTACACCTTCGACGAGGACGTCCCGCCGATCTCGGAGCAGACCACCACCGAGGAGTACGTCGGCGCCGGCGCCCCGGTCGGCGGGGTCCTGGGCCCGGAGAACATGCCCGACGCCGCCGGGGACGCCGGCGGCGAGTCCACGTACAACAAGGAGTCCACCACGGCGAACAACGCCGTCGGGGAGACCACCGAGGTCGTGCAGGGCGCCCCCGGGGAGCTGAACCGGCTCACCGTCTCCGTCGTGATGGACCAGGCCGTCGCCGGCAACCTCAACCAGCAGCAGATGACGGACCTGATGGTCACCGCCGTCGGCCTCGACGAGGCCCGCGGCGACGACATCACCGTCGCCTCGCTGCCCTTCGACGCCACCGCCGCCGAGAACGCCGCCGCGGCGATGGAGGCCGCGCGCGAGGCCGAGGCGAACGAGCAGATGTGGTCGATGATCCGCACCGGCGGCATCGCGGCCGGGATCGCGCTCGTCGTCCTCATCGTCTGGCTCCGCTCCCGCCGCGGTGCCGACGAGGAGGAGGACTACGAGCCGCTGGAGCTCGACGAGGAGATGCTCGCCGAGCTGGACCGCCTCCGGGTGGCCAGCACCCGCGAGGAGGTCCAGCTCGACAACGCGGCCCTGGAGCTCGAGGCGGTCGAGCGGGCGAAGGTGCGGGGGGAGATCTCGGCGATGGTCAGCGAACGACCCGACGAGGTCGCGGCGATGCTCCGCGGCTGGCTCAGCGAGACCAAGTCATGACCCTTGCCAGCATCCAGCCGGGCACCGTCGTCGTACCGCCGCGGCCGGAGCTGCCCGGGCTGCGCAAGGCCGCGGTCTTCCTCGCCCAGATGAGCAAGGAGGAGGCCGGCGTCCTGCTCGCCCAGCTGCGCCCCCGCGAGGTCGAGGCGCTCACCCGCGAGCTCATGAAGCTGGGGTCGGTGGAGCTCGAGGACGTCGACGGCGTCATGCGCGAGTTCCACGGCCTGATGACCGCGCAGCAGTTCGTCGGCCGCGGCGGCGTCGAGTTCGCCCGCGAGATCCTCGCCGCGGGCCTCGGCCAGGACAAGGCCGACGGCATCCTGTCGCGGCTCAACGTCGTCTACACCGAGGTGCCCTTCGCCTCCCTGCGCAACGCCGACGTCCGGCAGCTGGTCACCTTCCTCAAGGACGAGCACGCGCAGATCATCGCGCTGGTCCTGGCCCACCTCACGGCCGCGCAATCGGCCGAGGTCCTCTCCGGGTTCGCCCCGGAGCAGCAGGCCGAGGTCGCCCACCGCATCGCCACCATGGACCGCACCTCGCCGGAGATGGTGCGGCTGGTCGAGGAGGAGCTCGGCCGCCGGATGGGCTCGATCCTGGCGCACCAGGACATGACCACCGTCGGCGGTGTCGAGACCCTCGTGGAGATCATCAACCGCTCCCCGCGGCCGACCGAGCGCTCGATCCTCGAGTGGCTGGACAACACCGACCCGGAGCTCGCCGACCAGGTCCGCTCGCAGATGTTCGTCTTCGAGGACATCGTCACCATCGACGACCGCTCCCTGCAGCTCGTGCTGCGCGAGGTGGAGGCCAACGACCTGGCCACCGCGCTCAAGGGTGTGCGGCCCGACGTGCAGGACAAGATCAAGCGGAACCTCTCCGAACGCGCCGCCGAGAACCTCACCGAGGAGATCGAGCTGCTCGGCCCGGTGCGCACCCGCACGGTCGAGGAGGCCCAGGCCAAGGTCGTCGCGGTCATCCGCACCCTCGAGGAGCAGGGCGTGCTGACCATCAACCGCGGCGGGGACGATGAGTTCGTCGCGTGACGACGGCGCGGGGTCGCGCCGATGGGCAGGGTCCGAGGCCGGTCACCGGCCGCCCCGGGAGGGCGCGGTCCTGCGCGGCGGCTCCGCCGCGCAGGCCCGCCCCTACCGGGAGGTCATGGCCGAGCACCGTGCCGGCGTGGCCACCGTCCCGGCTGCGCGGACGGGCGGCGCCCCCCTCCCCACGGCACCGGTCGCGGCCGCCCCGGCGGCCGCCTCCCCCGCCGTCCCGGTCCAGCCCTCGCCCGTCGAGCGGCGGAGCACCGTGCGCCGGGCCGAGGACCAGCCGGTCGCCGGGAGCCGGCCCTCCTTCCGCCTCGGCGACGTCTACGCCGAGGAGCTGACCCGGCTGCGGGCGCAGGCGCGCACCGAGGGTTACGCCGCCGGTCACGCCGAAGGCCTGCTGGCCGCGGAGGCCGTCGTCGCCGAGGCCGAGCGGGACGCCCAGGCGCGCCTGGCCGAGGTGCGGGCCCGGTGGGAGCGCCGGCTCGTCTCGGCGACCGCCGCGCTCGACGCCGCCGTCCGGCAGCTGGAGGCGACCGCCCAGCCGGTGGCCGACGACATCCGCGACTCGATCCTCGGCACCGCGCTCACCCTCGTCGAGGACCTCCTCGGCCGGGAGCTCGCCCTGACCAGCGACCCGGTCATGGACGCGGTGCGCCGGGCCCTGACCTTCTGCCCCGCCGACGCCCCGGCGGTCGTGCGGCTGCACCCCGACGACCTCGCCGAGGTGCCCGCCGAGGCGCTCGAAGGGCTGCCCGGCAGCGTCCGGGTGGTCGCCGACCCGTCGGTGGAGCGGGCCGGCGCGATCGCCGAGTCCGGCCCCCGGCGGATCGACGCGCAGCTGGGCACGGCGCTGCAGCGGGTGCAGGCGGTGCTCGGGACATGACCGTCCCGTCGAGCGTCCTGGAGCGCGCCCGCGCGGCGGCCCGCCCCCAGGTGACCGGGGTGGTGACCGGCGCGATGGGGCTGACCCTGAGCGTCGACGGCGTCACCGCGGCCGTGGGCGACCTGGTCGAGGTCGACCCCACCGGCCGACCGCTGCTGGCCGAGGTGGTGGCGGTGGGCCGCGACCGGCTCACCTGCATGCCGCTGGGCGGGCTGTCCGGCGTGCACGCCGGCGCGGCGGTGCGCGCCACCGGCCGCCCCCTGCAGGTCCCGGTGGGCGAGGCGCTGCTCGGCCGCGTCCTCGACGGTCTCGGCCGCCCCGTGGACGGCGGCCCCGCCCTGGACGGCCGCGTGTCGTGGGTCGACCTGGAGACCGAGACGCCGCACGCCCTCTCGCGCGCCCGCGTCGCGGAGCCGCTCACCTTCGGCGTCCGCGCGCTGGACACCCTCGTCCCCTGCGGCAAGGGCCAGCGCCTGGGCATCTTCGCCGGCTCCGGCGTCGGCAAGTCCAGCCTGCTCGCCCAGATCACCCGCGGCACCGACGCCGACGTGCGCGTCATCGGCCTCATCGGCGAGCGCGGCCGCGAGGTGCGCGAGTTCATCGAGGAGAACCTCGGCCCCGAGGGCCTGGCCCGCACGGTCGTCGTGGTGGCCACCTCCGACGAGCCGCCGCTCGTGCGCCTCAAGGCCGCCTTCGTCGCCACCCGCATCGCGGAGGCTTTCCGCGACCAGGGCCGCGACGTCCTGCTGCTCATGGACTCCATCACCCGCACAGCCATGGCGCAGCGCGAGGTCGGCCTCTCCGCGGGCGAGCCGCCGGCCACGCGGGGCTACCCCCCGAGCGTCTTCGCGATGATGCCGCAGCTCCTGGAGAAGGCCGGCACCGGCGCGGTCGGGTCGATCACCGGGCTGTACACGGTGCTCGTCGAGGGTGACGACCACAACGAGCCGATCGCCGACACGGCGCGCTCCATCCTCGACGGGCACGTCGTGCTCACCCGCACACTGGCCACGGCCGGGCACTTCCCCGCCATCGACGTCCTGGAGTCGATCTCCCGCGTCGCAGGCGCCGTGGTGCCTCCTGCGCAGATGGCCGACGCCCGCGAGATCCGCCGGCTCATGGGTGCCCTGCGGGACGTGGGCGAGCTGATCGAGATCGGCGCCTACCAGGCCGGCAGCGACCCGATGGTGGACCGGGCCCGCCTGCTCGCGCCCCAGATCGACGCCTTCCTGCAGCAGCCGCTCGGGGAGTCGACGCCGGCGCCGGAGGCGTGGGCCTGGCTGCAGCGCATCGTGAGGGGCGCGTGAAGCGCGCGGCGTTCCGGCTGCAGCCGGTCCTCGAGCTGCGTCGCACCGAGGAGCGAGCCGCGGCCGCCGCCGCAGCCGCCGCGGCGAACGCCGCCGGCGAGGCCGCCCGGCGGGCCACCGAGCAGGAGACGGCGCTGGCCGGTGCCCTGCTCCCGCCCTCACTGCCGGCCGGCTCTTTCGTGGCGGCCATGGTGCTGCTGCGGACGGCGGCGACCGACGCCGCCGACGCCCGCTCGCTCGCCACGGCGCAGGCCGAGCAGGCCGAGGCCGTGCGCGCGGAGTGGACCGCCGCCGCGCGCCGGACGAAGGCGCTCGAGCGGCTGGCCGAGCGGTACCGGCTGGCCGAGCAGCAGGCCGCGGACGCCGCCGAGGTGCGGGCCGTGGACGACCTGGTCACCGGCCGCGCCGGCCGGGTCGCGGCCACGGACACCGCCTCGGAGGCAGCCGACGACGCGGAGACGGACACGGGGAGGGGGACGGCATGGACGGGGTGAGCGCGGTGCAGTCCCGGATCGCCGAGATCCAGGCCCGCTTCCAGCCGGCGGTCCCGCGGACGTCGTCGTCCGCGGCGTGGGCGTCCGCCGCCGGCGCCGCCGGCCTCACCGGCAGCACCGCGGCCGGCGCGGCGACCTCCGCCACCGCCACCGCCTCGGAGAGCGCGGTGGTCGCCGAGGCCCAGAAGTACCTCGGCGTCCCCTACCTGTGGGGCGGCACCGACCCCCGCACGGGCCTCGACTGCTCCGGCTTCACCAAGCTCGTGTTCGGCAACCTGGGGATCGACCTGCCGCGCACCTCCTCCCAGCAGGCGACCGCCGGCAAGGCCGTCGCCTCGCTCGCCTCCGCGCGCCCCGGCGACCTGGTCTTCTTCGACCACTCCTCCTCCCGCGCGGGCATCGACCACGTGGGCATCTACCTGGGCAACGGCCAGATGGTCGCCGCGCCCCAGGCCGGGGAGACGGTGAAGGTCCAGGCGGTCGGCAACCCGACGGTGATCCGCAGGGTGCTGCCGGAGGCCGCCGTCTCCCCCTCCGTCCCGACGGCCGCGGGGGCGCTGGCCGGCGTCCCCTACGCGGACCTGTTCCAGCGGGCGGCCAGCAGGCACGGCGTGGAGGCCTCGCTGCTGGCCGCGGTCGCCAAGCAGGAGTCCGGCTTCGACACCTCGGCCGTCTCCCCGGCCGGCGCCCAGGGCCTCATGCAGTTCATGCCTGCGACGGCGAAGGGGCTCGGCGTCGACGCGCTGGACCCGTCCTCGGCCATCGACGGCGCGGCCCGCTACCTGAGCTCGCTGACCCGGCAGTTCGGCACCACGGAGCTCGCGCTGGCGGCCTACAACGCCGGGCCGGGGACGGTGAGCCGCTACGGCGGCATCCCGCCCTACCCGGAGACCCAGAACTACGTCCGGTCCGTGATGAGCAAGGCGGAGGCCTACCGATGACCGCACCCGTGACCACTGCCGCTCCGGCTGCGCGTGCCGCGTCCGCCGCGTCTTCCACCGGCGGGGCGGGCGAGAGCGCGGCACCGTTCGCCTCCGCCCTCGACGGCGCGCTGGCCGACGGTGTGCGCGACGCCGGCGCCGAGGGCCGGGAGCAGCCCTCCGGCGAGACCCCGGGCGAGGAGACCGTCCCCGCCGAGGAACCGGTCGCCGCGCCGGTCGTGGACACCGCCGCGGTGACCGTGGCCGCCGCCGTGTGGGCGCTGGTCCGGGGCGAGGCCGCCACGCAGACGGCCGCAGGCGCCGCCGGCCCGGCTGGCCCCGCGGTCGCCGCAGGCTCTCCGGACACCGCGGCGGCCACCGCCCCCGGGGCAGCCGGGGCCACCGCCGCGCAGGCCCTGCCGGTGCCCGTGGCGACGGACCCGGACGGAGCCGCACCCGTGCCCGGTGCCGTCCTCCCGGTCGTTGCCGGCGCACCGGTGCCCGGCAGCCCGCCCACCGGGCGACCCGGCCCCGACTTGCCGGCCACGGCCTCGGCCCGGGCCGTGGAGGTCACCGCCGTCGTCGGCGACGGGGCGGCGCGCGGGCGGGCCACCGGGCACGCCGGCGCACCGGGGCTCGCCGTCGTCGCCGGCTCCCCCGCGCCGTCGCGACCGGCCGCGGAGCACCCGACCCCGGCGCCGTCCACCCACGCTGCCACGACGGCGACCGCCGCGACCGCCACCCCCGGTCTGCCGGTCGCCGGAGCGCCCGGGCAGCAGCCCGGTGCCGGCGACCCCGCGGCCGGGGCGGAGCCGACCGCCGCCGCGGTTCCCGCCCCGGATGCCGAGGGCCTCCCAGCGGTCACCGGAGCCACCGGCCCCGCGCCCGTCGCAGCCACCGCACCGGTGAGCGCCCCCGTCACCGGCGACGGTGCCGCCCTGCCTGTCTCCGGCCAGGTCTCCCGCCAGGTGGCGGTCCTGAGCGGCGCCGGCACCGGCTCCCACACGATGACCCTCGTGCTCACCCCCGAGACCCTCGGGCCGGTGCAGCTGCAGGTCACCGTGGCCGAGGGCGTGCTCGACCTGACCCTGCGCGGCGCCCACGAGCTCGGCCGCGCGGCCCTGCTGGACGCCCTTCCCGAGCTCCGCCGTGACCTGGAGGCCGCCGGGCTCAGCCCGTCGCGGGTCGAGGTGGACGCCGACGCGGGCGGCTCCTGGCTCTCCCGGCACGCCGCCGAGCAGCAGGCCCGGCAGGACACAGAGAGCCGGGGCGGACGGCAGCACCCGGCCGGCGAGTGGTCACGACCCGGTGGTCGCCCTGCCGATACCGGAGAGGGGCGTGCCGCCCTCCAGAACCGATCCACGTCGTCCGGCGTGGACGTGCGCGTCT
Organism: Blastococcus sp. SYSU DS0669; assembly: GCF_054050895.1. Lineage (NCBI taxonomy): Bacteria > Bacillati > Actinomycetota > Actinomycetes > Geodermatophilales > Geodermatophilaceae > Blastococcus > Blastococcus sp. SYSU DS0669. The sequence goes on from NZ_JBJHAE010000001.1 coordinate 219,948, forward strand.
GAGAGCGAGGAGCCGACCATGCCGGACGCAGTCAGCGCCACCACCGGGGCGACCGCGACGTACTCCGCCACGACCGCCGTCGACCGCGGTGACCAGATGGGGAAGGACACCTTCCTCAAGCTGCTGGTCGCCCAAATGAAGTACCAGGACCCGGGCAACCCGGCCGACACCAACCAGCTGATGGCCCAGACGGCCACGTTCAGCCAGGTGGAGAAGCTCGAGGAGATCGCCAAGCAGAACGCCTCGATGCTGGCCCTGCAGCGCTCCAGCAGCGCCGGGGCGATGGTCGGCCAGACGGTCACGTACACCGACTCGACCGGCGCCTCGAAGACCGGCGTCGTCAGCTCGGTCCGCCTGGCCACCGACAAGTCCGAGGCCGAGGCCACCATCGGCGGCGTCGCCGTGCCCGTGGGCCGGATCACCGACGTCGGCACGCGCTGACGCCCACCCAGACCCCGCGCCGAACCGCGCTCCCCCACCCGAGCCCCCACCCGGAGGGAACCCCCCGATGCTCCGCTCCATGTTCTCCGCCATCTCCGGCCTGCGTGCCCACCAGACCAAGATGGACGTCACCGGCAACAACATCGCCAACGTCAACACCGTCGGCTTCAAGAGCAGCGCGACCGTCTTCCAGGACACGCTCTCCCAGGTCGTGCGGGCCGGTGGTCAGCCGGCGGCCGACCGCGGTGGCACGAACCCGGCGCAGATCGGTCTGGGCGTGAAGCTCGCCGGGATCACCACCAACTGGACCAACGGTGCGGCGCAGTCCACCGGGCGCTCGACCGACTTCATGATCGAGGGCGACGGGTTCTTCGTCGTCGAGGGCGCGGGCGGGCAGCAGCTGTTCACCCGGGCGGGCTCCTTCGACTTCGACGCCAGCGGCAAGCTGGTCACCCCCGACGGCTCCATCCTGCAGGGCTGGGTGGCCGACGCGAACGGCGTCGTGAACGCGAACGGCCCGGTCCAGGACCTGGTCGTGCCCTACGGCCAGATCGTCGACCCGAAGCCGACGACGGCCGGCAGCATCGTGGGCAACCTGCCTTCCGACGTCGTCGACGGCACCACTTTCCAGGTCGGCGCCGACATGTACGACAGCCAGGGGGTCATGCAGAAGGTCGCCTACAACATCCAGAAGATGAGCGACAACAACTGGCGGGTCAGCGTCGTCCACGCCAACGGCGACGTCTTCCTGCCACCCACCGACATCGCCTTCGACGCGGCGGGAGAGCTGACCCCGGCAGCCGACCCGTACGAGTTGCCCTCGTTCAACCCGGCGACGCTGGACCCCGTCAAGTACGCCAGCTGGGACATCGACGTCACGATCGCCCTGCCGGACCTCACCCAGTTCGGTGGCGCCAACACCCTCGCGGCCCCCAAGCCCGACGGCTTCGCCCTGGGCTCCCTGCAGTCGTTCAGCCTCGGCAACGACGGGACGATCACCGGCGTCTACTCCAACGGACTGCGCCAGGCGCTGGGGCAGCTGGCGATGGCCTCCTTCAACAACCCCAGCGGGCTGGAGAAGGCCGGCAACTCCGCCTTCCGCGTGGGCGACAACTCCGGTGTGGCGATGATCGGCCAGGCCGGGCAGGGCGGCCGGGGGGTGCTCAGCTCGGGCGCGCTGGAGATGTCGAACGTGGACCTCAGCGAGGAGTTCACCGGGCTGATCGTCGCCCAGCGCGGCTTCCAGGCCAACAGCCGGGTCATCACGGCGTCCGACGAGATCCTCCAGGACCTGGTGAACCTCAAGCGCTGATGAGGTGTGCGGCGTGGTGTCTGCCGGGGCGTGACGTCCCGATCGCCACGAGCGGCCGCCGTGCTGCGGCCCGCCACACGTCGGTGGCACCCGGCTCGAGCCGGGCCGGGCAGGGTCGAGCCGCGCGCGCACGCGGCTCCACCCTCCCCGGAGCGGCCGGACATCTCCTGGCGCACTCGTGGCGGGCCCCTGGAGGGGGCCGTCCAGCACATCACCACCCGCGACGGCCCGGTCACCCGAAAGGGTGGCCGGGCCGTCCGTCACAGGTCCCCCGCCAGCACCTTCGGCTCAAGGAGCCCCCGTCCGGGGCCGAAGACAGGAGTGCCGTTCCCGCCCGGACCGTGTTCACGCCCCACCGACCCCCACCGAGCAAGAGGACCGACCCGTGATCCGAGTGACGCGCCTGAACGGCGACGAGTTCGCGCTGAACCCCGACCTGATCGAGAAGGTCGAGGGCCACCCCGACACGGTCGCCTTCCTGGTGGACGGCACGAAGTACGTGGTGCGCGAGAGCGTGGCCGAGGTGCTGCAGGAGATCCGCGAGTACCGCGCCGGGATCCTGGCCCTCTCCTACGAGATGGACCGGGGCGCTTACCGGCCGCACGTCCCCGAGCAGCCGGTCGGCGACTCGTCCGTCGTCCCCTTCCCGACCCGAGAGGAGCGCTGATCCGTGGATCCGGCCACCCTGATCGGGTTCGCCATCTCGATCGTCGCCCTGGTCTTCTTCATGATCCTCGAAGGCGCCGACCCCACCTCGCTGATCTTCCTGCCGGCGATCGTCCTGGTCGTCATCGCCACCTTCGGCGCGGCGGCGGCCAGCCAGACGATGGACGACCTCAAGAAGGTCGGCAGCTGGTTCAAGATGGCCGTGATGCCGGCGAAGGTGCCGCCGCCGACCGACCAGATCCAGACCCTGGTCAGCCTCGCCGAGAAGGCCCGCAAGGAGGGCCTGCTCGCGCTCGAGGCGCAGGTCAAGCAGATCGAGGACCCGTTCCTCAAGCGCGGCCTGCAGATGGGCATCGACGGCACCGACCCCGAGGAGCTGCGTGCCGTCCTGGAGAGCGAGATCGCGGCCAAGAAGGCTGAGGACAAGGTCGCCGCCAAGTTCATGAACAACATGGGCGGCTACGCGCCGACCATCGGCATCCTGGGCTGCATCGTCGGCCTGATGAACGTCATGGGGAACCTGAACAACCCGGAGACGCTCGGCCCGATGGTCGCCGCGGCGTTCATCGCCACGCTCTGGGGCGTCATGGCCGCCAACTTCTGGTTCCTCCCCATGGGCGCCAAGATCCTGCGCGTCAGCGAGCTCCAGGCCGCGCAGATGGAGCTGCTGGTCGAGGGCATCGCCGAGATCCAGGCCGGCACCAGCCCGCGCGCCGTCCGCCTCAAGCTGACCTCGCTCGTGCCGCCGGGCTCGGTCGCCAAGGAAGCGGCGTGACCCCGTGAGCAGCGGTCACGGCCGCCGCCGCGGCAAGAAGCACGAGGAGCACGAGGAGCACGAGAACCACGAGCGGTGGCTGGTGTCCGGCTTCGACATGATGACGTTGCTGTTCGTGCTGTTCGTGGTGCTGTTCGCGATGAGCAAGGTGGACGAGCAGAAGTTCGCCGCCCTGGCCAAGGGCATGGCGAACGCCTTCGGCACCCCTGTCAGCGTGCAGACCAGCGCGACCCCCGAGGGCTCGGTGCTCGACGGGCTGCCCGGGGTGGTCGACCTGGCCTCGGCCATCCCGCCCGACCCCACCGTGCAGCAGGCCCAGGTGGACAAGGCCGCCGCCCAGGCCGCAGCGGAACGGGCCGAGCGCATCGCCGCCGAGGCGAAGGCCGCCTACGACGAGCTCGCCGCCGCGCGCGACCGGATCGAGGCCGCGCTCGCCGAGGCCGGTTACGCCGGGGCCGCCCGCTACGAGATCGACGAGCGCGGCCTGGTGGTGCACATCGTGGCCGACCAGGTGCTCTTCGACGCCGAGGAGGCCGTCCTCCGGCCGGAGGGCCGCGCCATCCTGAGCGCGGTCGCCCCCACCCTCGCCGAGCTGCCGAACCAGCTCGGGGTCGAGGGCCACGCCAACCACCTCCCCGTCACCACCGGCGGTCCGTGGCCGTCCAACTGGGAGCTGTCCGCGACCCGCGCCACCACGGTCGTCCGGTACCTGGCCGCCGACGGGGTCCCGCAGCCGCGCCTGCAGGCCACCGGCTACTCGTCGACCCGGCCGCTGGTGCCCGAGTCCGACCCCACCGCCCTGACCGTCAACCGACGGGTCGACGTCGTCGTCCTGTCCACCGCGTCGGCGGAGGCCAACGCCCTCCTGCCCGGCCTCGACGCCGCCCACCGAGGAGTGACCGAATGAGCAAGAAGGACAAGACCGCCCCCGCCGACGGTGAGGAGACCCAGGGCGCGGGCGGGAAGAAGAAGCTCGTCCTGATGCTGGCCGTCGTGCTGCTCGCCGGGGCCGGCGCCGCCTACTTCTTCCTGTTCGCCGGATCGGGCGAGGCGGAGGCCGCGGCTCCGGAGCACGGTGGCTACACCGCGCTCGAGCCGATCGCGGTCAACCTCGCCGGCGGCGGGTACCTGAAGATCGGCATCACGCTGGACTACACGGCCGAGGCCGCCGCCGGCGGCCACGGCGGTGGCGGGGTCGACGGCGCCAAGGCCTACGACGCGATCATCTCCACCTTCTCGCAGGCGAACCCGACCGACGTGACCGGTGCCCGGGACGCGCTGAAGGCGTCCCTGGAGAAGAAGATCATCGAGGCGTACACCGAGGACGGCGTCCCGATGGTCATGGGCATCTACTACACGGAGTACGTGACGCAGTAACGCCCGCCCGACCAGCGCACACGCGACCACGCAGGGGTGTCCTCCGAGTCCGGAGGGCACCCCTGCCGCGCACCACCCGCACCACCGGTCCCACGCTCCCCGGCCGGCTCGGACCCCCCTCGGGACCCGGTCAGGGTGCTGCCGGTCCCCGCCGATGAGGTCATGCGTGACCACCCCCGAGACCGGACCGGCCCCGGCCGCCGCGCCGGCCCCGGCCCCCGCCCCCGCGCCGGCCCCGGCCGTCGCGAGCACCCGTAGCCGCCGCGGTGAGCCACGCACCTACGACTTCCGGCGCCCGACCAAGCTCTCCCGCGAGCACGTGCGGGTCATGCAGATCGCGCAGGAGGGCTTCGCCCGGCAGGCGACGACGATCCTGACGACGTTCCTGCGCGCCGGTGCGCGCCTGGAGCTCGGGGGGATCGAGCAGTTCTCCTACGACGACTACGTCGGGACGCTGCCCAACCCGACCTTCATGTCCACCTTCACCCTCGAGCCGCTCGCCGGGAAGGGCCTGCTGGCCTTCCCCCTCGACATGGCCATGGCGATGGTCGACCACATGCTCGGCGGTTCCGGCGCCGCCGCGCAGCCGAACCGGCCGATGACGGCGATGGAGACCACCATCACCAATCACCTGCTGGAGCGGCTGCTCGACGAGTTCGCGGTCTCGCTGGCGCCGGTCACCCAGATCCAGCCGGTGCTCGCCGGCCGCGAGTACAACCCGCAGCTCGCCCAGGCCGCCGCCGGCTCCGACACCGTCATGGTGGCGAGCTTCGCGATGTCCGTCGGCAGCCGCGAGGGCGAGGCGACCGTCGTCCTGCCGTTCTCCTCCTTCGCCCAGGCCCTCAACAACGCCGCCTCCCCGCAGCTCTCGGAGTCCGCGCTGCGCAAGCGGCAACGGGCCCGCGAGGCGCTGATCGACCGGCTGAACCTCGTGCCGGTGGACGTCAGCGTCCGGTTCGCGCCGCTCACCGTCTCCTCCTCCGACCTGCTCTCCCTCGCCGTCGACGACGTGCTGCTGCTCCGCCACCCGCGGGACAGCCCGCTGGAGGTCACGACCAACGACGTGACGTTCGCCTACGCGATCGCCAGCAACCACCGGCGCCGACTCGCCGCCTCGATCGTCCCCACCCCGCACGCCCCGCACGCCGCGAAGGACTCCGCATGACCGCGCCCCGCACCGACTCGCAGGACTCCCAGACCGTCACGGCGGTCGTCGCCGCGGCCGCCCGCGCGGCCGCCGCCCTGGTCCCCTCGACCTCGGCGCTGACCGCGGGCGCCCCCGTCAGCGACCCGGACACCGTGCCGCTGCCGCCGACGGCCGCCCTCGCCGTCACCGCCGGCCTGTCCGGTGAGGTCTCCGGCGACGTCGTGCTCGTCGTCTCCGGCGACGTCGTCGACGCGCTGCAGAACTCCCCCGTCGGCCAGATGGACGTCTCCGCGGCGCTCCGCCCGGCCCTCGAGGCCGCCGCGGCCACGCTCGGCCGGGTGCGGGTCGCCTCGGAGCGCACCGAGGAGCCGGTCGCCGCCCTGGACGGGCTGCGCGACAAGGGCATGTTCGTCGCCGTCCCCCTCATGGGCGACGGCGAGCACCAGGCCACGCTCGCCCTCCAGGTGACGCTGCCCGCGGCCCGCGAGCAGCGCGGCAGCCTGGAGCTCCTGCGGCACGTCGCCATGGAGGTCACCGTCGAGATCGGGCGGACCCGCATGACGGTGCAGGAGCTGCTCTCGCTGCACCCGGGCGAGGTCGTCGAGCTCGACCGCGCCGCCAGCGCCCCCGCCGACCTGCTCGTCAACGGCACCCTCATCGCGCGCGGCGAGGTCGTCGTCGTCGACGAGGACTTCGGGCTGCGGATCAGCGAGATCGTCACCGACGCCGCCGAGCTGGGGGCCGCGGCCTCATGACGTGGATGATCATCCGGCTCTTCCTGTCCCTCGCCCTCATCGGCGGCGTCCTCTGGTTCGCCGCCCGGCTGGCGAAGAAGAAGGGCCTGGGCCAGGGGAACGGCCTCATCCAGGTCGTCGCCCGCCAGCGGCTGGGCCGCGCCAGCTCGGTGAACGTGGTCCGCATCGCCGACGTCGTCCTGGTCATCGGGGCCACCGAGGAGCAGGTCACCCTGCTCGCGGAGGTCGACGGCGAGGCCGTCGACGCCGTCCTGGCCGAGCGCGGTGCCCCGGCCCGGCCGAAGGCAGCAGCGGCGCCGGACGCCGGGACCCCGGCCATCCCGGCCCAGGCGGCACGCTCCTCCGACGGCGTGCTCGCCGGCTCGGTCCTCGACCGGAACGGCTGGGGCACGCTGGTCGACGAGCTCCGCGAGCGCACGGTCCGCCGGTCATGACGGCCGCCGTGCGCCTGCCGGGCCACCGGACGCGGGGCCGCGCGCTCGTCGTCCTGGTGGCGCTGCTGGTCGCCGCGGTGGCGGCGGTCGTCCTCGCCGGCCCGGCCACGGCCGCACCGACCGCGCCCACCGCCCCGACGGCGCCCACGGCGCCCGAGGTCGGCGGGGCCGTGGACATCTCCATCGGCGACGGCTCCCCCAGCAGCTCGATCACCCTGATCCTGGCGATCACGGTGCTGTCGGTCGCGCCGTCGGTGCTGCTGCTGGCCACCTCGTTCACCAAGATCATCGTGGTGCTGGGGCTGACCCGGAACGCGCTCGGCATGGCGACCTCGCCGCCGAACCAGGTGCTCACCGGCATCGCGCTGTTCCTGACGCTCTTCGTCATGGGCCCGGTGTTCTCCGACATCAACGAGATCGCCGTCCAGCCGTACATGGACGGCGCGATGTCGGTGTCCCAGGCCTACGACGCCGGCGTCGTGCCGCTGCGCGAGTTCCTGCTCGCGAACACCCGCGAGGACGAGCTGAAGCTGATGATCGGGCTCTCCGGCGAGGAGGCCCCGGCGGATCCGACGCAGGTCAGCATGACGACGCTGATCCCGGCGTTCGTCCTGTCGGAGCTGAAGAGCGCCTTCATCATCGGGCTGGTCATCTTCATCCCGTTCCTGGTGCTCGACATGCTCGTCAGCGCCGCGCTCATGGCGCTCGGCATGATGATGGTCCCGCCGACCATCGTGTCGCTGCCGTTCAAGCTGCTGCTCTTCGTCGTCGTCGACGGCTGGGCGCTGATCACCACGGCCCTCGTGGGCTCCTACGTGGGGGCGGGGTAGCGATGAGCGACGCCGACGTCACCGAGATCGCCGCCCAGACCATGATGGTGGCGGCCAAGGTCGCCGCCCCGATCCTGTTGACCGCCCTGCTGGTCGGCTTCCTGATCTCGCTGTTCCAGGCGGCGACCCAGATCCAGGAGGCCACGCTCTCCTTCGTCCCGAAGATGATCGCGGTCGCGATCGCCATGCTGGTCACCGGCAACTGGGTGCTCTCCGAGCTGGTCACCTTCACCCACACGCTCTTCGACCAGCTGCCGGCACTGCTCGACCGGACGTAGCCGGCATGGACCTCTCGGTCCCGGCGGTCACGCTCGCGGCCCTGCTCCTCGGCACCGCGCGGGCCGCCGGCTTCATCCTGCTCGCGCCGCCGTTCAACTCCCGGGTGATCCCCGGCCCGGTCAAGGGCGCCCTCGCCCTCGCCCTGGCGGTGCTGCTGTCCACCCAGATCGCGCCCACGCTGCCCGAGCCGACGGCGGGGTTCCTGCTCGTCACCGCCGTCACCGAGGTCGTCATCGGCGCGGCGCTGGGCTTCGTCGTCCAGGTGCTGTTCACCGCGGTGCAGATGGCCGGCGACGTGCTCGACCTCGCGGGCGGCTTCTCGCTGCAGCCCGGTTACGACCCCATGGCGATGACGCAGAACAGCTCCCTGGGCAAGCTGCACTACCTGCTGGCCACGACCCTGCTGTTCACCAGCGGCGGGCACCTGCTGATGGTCAAGGGGTTCGCCACCTCCTACGAGGGGCTCCCCGTGGGCGGGGACGTGCCCACCGACCAGATCGCGGCGGTGCTGATCACCGCGTTCTCCATGATGTTCCTGGCCGCGCTGCAGATCGCCGGCCCGATGGTCGCCGTGCTCCTGCTCGCCGACGTGGCGCTGGCCCTCCTCAGCCGCGCCGCCCCCGCGCTCAACGTCTTCTCCCTGGGTTTCCCGGTGAAGATCATGCTCACCCTGGCGATGCTGGGGCTGACCTTCCCCCTGCTGCCGCCGGCCCTCGACCAGCTGCTCGAGCACGGCGCCCGCGCCATGACCTCGCTGCGCGGCGGCTGAGGGGGTGGGACATGGCCAAGGACGGACCGGGTGGTGAGAAGACCGAGGCGCCGACTCCCCAGCGCCTCAAGAAGGCGCGCAAGGACGGGCAGATCCCGAGGACCCAGGAGCTGGGGACCTGGCTGGGGGTGGCGGCGGCGAGCTTCCTGCTGCCGATGCTCGTGGGAGACGCGTACGACGCGGTGCGCCAGCTGTTCGTGCACGTCGGGACGGTGGTGAAGAACCCCGAGGTCAGCACGGTGACCGCGCTGCTCGGCACGGCGCTGATCGCCTTCCTGACGACGCTGCTGCCGACCGCGATCGCGCTCATGCTCGTGGGCGTGGCCTCGTCGGCGGCGCAGGGCGGGGTGCACGTGACGAGCAAGCCCCTGCAGCCCAAGCTGAAGAAGTTCAACCCGCTCCCGGGGCTCAAGCGCATGTTCGGCACCCAGGGGCTGTGGGAGATGTCGAAGGCGCTGATCAAGACGGCGGCCCTGGGCACCGTCGTGATCATCACCAGCGAGCGGGCCCAGGTGCTGGTCTCCTCGGCAGGTGCCCTGCCCCTGTCGGCCGTCGCCGCCGCCTTCACCGACTCGGCCGTGCTGATGTTCCGCGTCGTCGCGGTCACCGGCCTCGTCATCGCCGTCGCCGACTACGTCGTCGTGCGGAAGAAGATGATGAAGGAGCTGAAGATGAGCAAGTACGAGATCCAGCAGGAGCACAAGCAGGCCGAGGGCGACCCGTACATGAAGGCCCACCGCCGCGGGGTGCAGATGGCGATGTCGCGCAACCGGATGATGAGCGAGGTCGCCGAGGCCGACGTCCTGCTGGTCAACCCGACCCACGTCGCCGTCGCGCTGAAGTACGACGCCGCCAGGGGCGCACCGCGGGTGGTGGCCAAGGGCGCCGGCGAGGTCGCGGCGAAGCTGCGCGAGAAGGCCGCCGAGGCCCGGGTGCCGATGGTCCAGGACATCCCGCTGGCCCGGGCGCTGCACGCCTCCTGCGAGCTCGGCCAGGAGGTGCCGGCGCAGCTGTTCACCGCCGTCGCGCGGGTGCTCGCCTTCGTCATGCACCTGGGCGCGCGGGGCGTGCGCGGCGGCTTCCACCGTCCGGGCTTCGAGGCGCCCGACGTGACGGACCTGCCCAAGGCCGGTCGCCGCCGTCCCCCCGTCGCCGCCGCCTGAGAGAGGACCCCGGGTGGGCCATGATCAGGTTCCCTGATCGTGGCGCGTCCTCCCTCACGGTGGGCGGTGAGGGAGGACGCGGTACGGCGAGGGAGGACGGCCTCGGTGGCGCGGTACCGGGTGCCCGTCGGCCCGCCGATGAGGGAGGGGTGAGCCAGCGTCCCTCGTGCGAGCCCGGAGCGGGCGAGTGAAAGGCCTGGGCAAGGCCGCCGTCCCGATCGGCGTCGTCGCCATCGTGCTCATGCTGGTGGTGCCGCTGCCCGCGGGGCTGATGGACATGCTGATCGGGCTCAACCTGACCATCTCGCTCCTGGTGCTGCTGGTCGCGATGCAGATCAGGCGGCCGCTGGACTTCGCCATCTTCCCGTCGCTGCTGCTCATCGCGACGCTCTTCCGCCTCGCGCTCAACGTCTCCTCGACGCGGCTCGTGCTCACCGACGGCTACGCCGGCAAGGTGATCGAGGCCTTCGGTCACATCGTCATCGGCGGCTCGCTCATCGTCGGCCTGGTCATCTTCCTGATCCTCACGATCGTGCAGTTCGTGGTCATCACGAACGGTGCGGGGCGCGTGGCCGAGGTCGGCGCCCGCTTCACCCTCGACGCCATGCCCGGCAAGCAGATGGCGATCGACGCCGACCTCAACGCCGGCCTCATCAACGAGGCGCAGGCCCGCAAGCGGCGGCACGAGGTCACCGCCGAGGCCGACTTCTACGGCTCGATGGACGGCGCCTCGAAGTTCGTCAAGGGCGACGCCATCGCGGGCATCGTCGTCACCCTGGTGAACCTCATCGGCGGGTTCGCGATCGGCATGATGCAGCGCGGCATGGCGCCCGCCGAGGCGGTCAGCACCTACTCCCTGCTGACGGTCGGCGACGGGCTCGTCTCGATGATCCCGGCGCTGCTCATGTCCACCGCGACCGGCATCATCGTGACCCGGTCGGCCACCGAGGGCGACATGGGCACCGACCTGATCGCCCAGCTCGGCCGCTTCCGCCAGCCGGTCCGCATCGCCGGCGGCGCCGCCCTCGCCCTCTGCCTCATCCCGGGCCTGCCCAAGCTGCCCTTCCTGCTCGTCGGCGTGGTCTTCCTCGTCATGGCCAGCCGCATGACCGAGCCGGAGGAGGTCGACGAGGAGGCCGAGGCCGCCGCGGCCGCCGCCGAGCTGGAGCCGGCTCCGGACTCGCCCGAGGCGATCGCCGAGAAGATGCGGGTCGACCCGCTCGAGCTGGAGGTCGCCTTCGACCTGGTCGACCTCGTCGACGCCTCCCGCGGCGGCGACCTGCTGGACCGGGTCAAGGCGCTGCGGCGGAAGGTCGCCATGGAGACCGGCCTGGTGATCCCGCTGGTGCGCACCCGGGACAACCTCGACCTGCCGTCCTCGCAGTACGTCATCTGGCTCAACGGCGTCCCGGTCGCCAAGGGCAGCTCCCCCGCCGGCACGGTGCTCGCCATCGGCGACGCCCTGGACGGGCTGCCCGGCAAGCCCACCCGCGAGCCGGTGTTCGGCCTCGCCGCCAAGTGGGTGCCCGCGGAGCTGCAGCGCGCCGCCGAGATGGCCGGGGCCACCGTCGTCGACCGCTCGTCGGTCATCACCACGCACCTGGCCGAGGTCGTCCGGCAGAACGCCGCGGACCTGCTCGGGCGCGAGGACGTGCGCCTGCTCGTGGAGATGGTTCGCCGGTCGCACCCGGTCGTCGTCGAGGAGCTGACCCCCGCGCTGCTCACCCTGGGAGAGGTGCAGCGCGTGTTGCACGCGTTGCTCGCCGAGGGCGTGTCGATCCGGGACCTGGTCCGCATCTTCGAGGCACTCTCTGTGCGTGCCAAGCACTCGACCGAACTCGACGGTCTCGTCGAGGCGGCGCGGTCGGCGCTGGGGTCGGCGATCAGCCAGCCCTACGTCACGCCGGACGAGCGCCTGCACGTGTTCACGCTGGAGCCGGGGTTCGAGCAGCGCCTGCTCGAGTCGGTCCGCCAGACCGAGATGGGCGCCGTCCTGGCCCTCGACGCCGGCGCGGTGGACGCCCTCGTCCACGGCTGCACCGGCATGCTCGAGGACGCCGAGCGGCAGGGCCTGTCCCCCGTCCTCGTCTGCTCGCCTCAGGTCCGCGCGGCCCTCGCGCGGCTGATGCGCCAGATCCTGCCCCGGCTGCCGGTCATCTCCTACTCGGAGGTCTCCCGGACGGCCCAGATCGAGTCGCTGGGAGTGGTGAGCGGTGCCGTTGCGATCCGTTGAGGCCGCCACGCGCGACGACGCGATCGCGGCCGCGCGCGAGCAGTTCGGGCCGCACGCCCGGGTCGTCGGCGTGCGCCGCGTCCGGTCCGGCGGCGTGCTCGGCTTCTTCGCCACCGAGCGCTACGTCGCCGAGGTGGCACCGGACCAGTTCGCCCGCCCGGGCGTCCCCGCGCCGTCGACGGGCCCCGTCCAGGCGACGCCCGCCGCCGCGTACGACTCCCCGCTGGCCGCGGCTGCTCCGGCCCGTGCGCGCAGCACGGCGCCGGCCCGCAACGGCGCGGCCGCCTGGGCCGCCGAGGCCGCCCGCCCGGGCACGGCCGCGCCGACCGCCCCTTCCCGGTCGCCCGCGCCCCGCCCCGCGGAGGACGACGAGCGGATCGACGAGCTGGCCGGCCTGCTGGGGGGCGCCCCGGGAGGCGCTCCCGCCCCGGCCGGGCCTGCCCACGGGCGGCCCACCCCGACCCGCGCCACCTTCCCGAAGGCGACCCGCGAGCCCTCGCCTGCCTCGCGCCCGCAGCACGCCGCGGCTCCGTCCGCTCCGGTGGAGCAGACGCCCGCGGCCCGCGACGAGGCGGCCGTCGCCCCGTCCCCGTTCACGGCGGCGCTGGCCCGCATGGTCTCCGGGGACCGCGACGTGCGCCAGGCCGTCGACCAGGCGCTTGCCCGGCCGACCGAGCCCGCGAAGGCCTCCGCCCCCGTCTCGGCCGCGCCGGCCGGTGCGGCGGCGGCCCGGCCGTCGTTGGCCGCGGCCATCCGTTCAGCAGATCCGTCGATGCGGTCCCAGGCCGTGCAGCAGGAGGAGTCCACGGTGAGAGATCAGGCCACCGCGCCGCCCTCCACGTCGACGACCGGCGCCGAGGAGCTGCCCACCTGGGCGGCCGAGCCGCACCAGCCGGCCGCGACAGGCCCGTCCGCGCGCCAGGAGGAGATCGCGGAGGCGCTCCGCGACGCCCTCGCCCAGGGCCACTCCGACGAGGCGCTCGCCGGGATCCTGCGCAAGATGCTCGCCGGCGACTCCCCTCGCGAGGCGCTGGCCGAGCCGGAGCTCCCCCTCGCGGTGGCCGACGAGCCGGCCCTGCCGGTGCTCGACTCGCCGGTCCTCCCCATCGCAATGGTCGACGAGCCGGGCATCCCGGCCGAGCCGACCGCTCCGGTCGTCGACGTCCCCGTCCTCGATGCGGTGCACCCGAACGAGCCGGTGGTCGCCGACCTGCTCTTCGCGCCGGCCACCACGCTGGCCGCCGCGCCGGAGCCGGTCGTCCCCGCCCCGTCGTTCCCGCTCTTCGACGTCCCCGCTGCTCCCGCGCCGGTCTCCGCCGGCCTCGTCTGGGGCGGCTCCCCCGCCGACATCCCGCTGTGGGGCGAGCCGGTGCCCGCTCCCCCGGTCGCCGACGACGCCCCCGTCTGGGCCGACGTGCTCAGCCCGGCTCCCGCGCCGGTGCAGGAGCCCGTGGCCGAGAAGGCCGTGGCCGAGGAGCCCGTGGCCGAGGAGGCCGTGCTCGAGGAGGCCGTCGCCGACGAGCCCGTGCCCGACGAGGTGCCGGCCCAGGCAACCGCCGTCGAGGAGGCCCCCGTCGAGGAGCCGGGCATCCTGCTGGCCGAGGCCGCTCCGCTGCTGGCCCGCACCGCCAGCGACCCCGCCCCGCTCGCCATGTCGCTGGACGCCACCACCGTCATGCCCCGGATCTCCCTGCTGCCGCCGATGCCGGGCGCGCGGGGCCGCGGGCTGCCGCCCGTGCCGCCGTCTTCGGGCCGCCCGGCGGTCCCGCCGTCGCGGACGGACGCCTCGGGCCCGCGCGACGACGTCGCCCCCGCGGCTCCCGAGGTGGACGCTGCGCCGGCCACCCCCGCCGGCCGCGCCCTCGCAACGGTCACGCGGCTGCCGGTCGGCCCGCTGATGGGCGGGGACGACCACACCGAGATTCCCGAGCTCGGGAACCGCGTCTCCGAGCCGGCCGCCGACGCCCCCGCGCCCCGGACCGGGCGTCCCGGTAGCCCGCAGGAGGTCGTCGCCCGGCTGACCGAGCTGGGCGTGCCCGCGGAGCTGCTCGGCGGGGACATCGCCGACCGGATCGAGGCCGACGGCACCTACGCCGCGCTCACCCACGCGCTCGCCGCCCGGTTGCCCGAGGCGCCCCGGCTGCCCACCGGCGCCGGTGAGGTGCTCTTCGTGGTCGGCCCGGGCGTCGAGACGCTCCGCGCCGCCCGCGCGCTGGCCGCCTCCCTGCGGCTGGATCCCGACCGCGTGCAGTGGGCGACGCGCGGCGACCTGGCCGGCCTCGCGCCCAAGGGCAGCCGCATGACGACCATCGACGCCGCCGTCGACCGCCGGCAGGAGGCCGCCGACGCCGGCACCCTCACCGTCGTCGCCGTCGACGCGCCGCTGCGGAGCGACGTCTACTGGATGTCGCAGATGCTGGCGATCTGGTCGCCGGTCGCGGTGTGGGCCGTCGTGGAGGCGACCCGCAAGCCCGAGGACCTCGAGCTCTGGCTCGACGGCCTCGCCCGCGTCGACGCCCTCGTCGTCCAGGACACCGACCTCAGCGCCGACCCCGCCGCGGTGCTGCAGCGGCTGACCGTGCCCGTGGCCCTCCTCGACGGCGTCCGGGCGACCCCGCACCGCTGGGCCTCGCTGCTCTGCGAACGCCTGGACAGCCCGCAGGCATGAGCCCGTTCCGCTGGGACGTCCTCCTCGTCGGGTTCGTGCTGGCCGTCCCCGTGCTGGCCCTCGGGTTGCGTGGTGACTTCACCACCGAGGAGACGATCGGCCGGCTGCCGTGGTGCCTGCTCGCCGGCTGGGTGGTCGTGGTGCTCGTGCGCGCCGTCGCCGCCCCGCCCAAGCCCGCCCCCAAGGAGCGACGCCGGCCCGCTGCCCGGCCGCAGCCGGTGGACGAGCCGGCCGACGCCAGCTGACCGCTCCGGGGGCCGAAGCCCCCGGAGCGGCCGCCGCGGTCAGAGCGGCAGGTCCTCCAGCATCTCGGTCACCAGCGCGGCGATCGGCGAGCGCTCGGAGCGGGTGAGCGTCACGTGCGCGAACAGCACGTGGCCCTTGAGCTTCTCGATCACCGCCGTGACGCCGTCGTGCCGGCCGACGCGCAGGTTGTCGCGCTGGGCGACGTCATGGGTGAGCACCACCCGCGAGTTGCTGCCCAGCCGGGAGAGCACGGTCAGGAGCACGCCCCGCTCCAGCGACTGCGCCTCGTCGACGATCACGAAGGAGTCGTGCAGCGAGCGCCCGCGGATGTGGGTCAGCGGCAGCACCTCGATGAGGTCGCGCGCGGCGATCTCCTCGAGCACCTCCTTCGACACCAGCGCGCCGAGGGTGTCGTAGACCGCCTGCGCCCAGGGCGACATCTTCTCGCCCTCGCTGCCCGGCAGGTACCCGAGCTCCTGCCCGCCCACGGCGTACAGCGGCCGGAAGATGACCACCTTCTTGTGCGCCCGCCGCTCCATCACCGACTCCAGCCCCGCGCACAGCGCCAGCGCCGACTTGCCGGTGCCCGCGCGCCCGCCGAGGGAGACGATGCCGATCTCCGGGTCCAGCAGCAGGTCCAGCGCGACCCGCTGCTCGGCCGAGCGGCCGTGCAGGCCGAAGGCCTCCCGGTCGCCACGCACCAGGCGCACCCTCTTGTCGGGCAGCACCCGGCCCAGCGCCGACCCGCGGGAGGACAGCAGCACCATGCCGGTGTGGGTCGGGAGCTCGGCCGCCGCCGGCAGGAACGCCTCGCCGGTCTCGTAGAGCTCGTCGAGGTCGGCGTCGTCGAGGCTGAGCTCGGTCATGCCGGTCCAGCCGGCGTCCACGGCGTCGAGCACGCGGTACTCGTCGGTCTCCAGCCCGACCGCCGCGGCCTTGACCCGCAGCGGGACGTCCTTGGTGACCAGGCAGACGTCCCGGCCCTCGGCCCGCAGGTTCAGCGCGACGACCATGATGCGGCTGTCGTTGCTGTCGTTGCGGAAGCCGGCCGGGAGGGCGGACGGGTCGCTGTGGTTCAGCTCGACGTGCAGCGTGCCGCCCTGCTCCCCCACGGGAACGGGAGCGTCGAGCCGGCCGTGGGTGACCCGGAGGTCGTCCAGGATGCGCAGCGTCTGGCGGGCGAACCAGCCCAGCTCCGGGTGGTTGCGCTTGTCCTCGAGCTCCCCGATGACGACGAGCGGCAGCACCACGTCGGCGTCCCCGAAACGCAGCAGCGCAGCGGGGTCGGAGAGCAGGACCGAGGTGTCGAGGACGAACGTGCGGCGAGTGTTCACGAGTCGGCTCCCGTGGGGCGCCACCTGCGGTGGCAGGCGCACCCCGGCTCGAAGGTGACCGGGCCCCGGCGCAGAGGCCGGGTACCGGCCCCTCTGGACGACGAACGCTCTCGCGCCAACCGGGCCTCCCGTGGACGGCGAGGGCAGCTCGCCTTCCACTGCGGACGCTAGGCCCGGCCAGTGACATCCGCGTGACGTACACCCCACGAGGAGGGGGCGATGTCACCCGGAAGTACCACCGGCACCAGCCGTCCCGCGCGCACGTTCAGCTGGACTCGCGGCGGAACCGGCGCACCCCGAACACCCAGCCGAGGACCGCCAGCACCAGGGTGAGCACGACGCCCCACCAGGCGGTCGCCGTGCCGTAGCCGCCGACGAAGAACTCCCGGGCGGCCTCGACGATGTGCTTGAACGGGTTGACGTCGCTGAGGGTCTGCAGCCAGCCCGGGGCCAGCGACATCGGCAGCAGGATGCCCGAGAGCAGCACGACCGGGAACACCACCGCGTTCAGGAGCGGCGCGAACGCGTCCTCGCTCTTGAGGGTCAGCGCCAGGGCGTAGGACACCGCGGCGAGCGCGGCGCCGAGCAGCGCCACCACCACGAGGGTCAGGGCGACGCCGGCCACCGGTGCCCGCAGCCCGAGCGGGATCGCGACCAGCACGAGCAGCACCCCCTGCGTGAGCAGGACGACGACGTCGCGCAGCACCCGCCCCAGCAGCAGCGCCGTGCGGCTGGCCGGGGTGACCCGCTGGCTCTCGATGACCCCGGCCCGCCACTCCGCGATCAGCCCGAAGCCGACGAACAGCGCCCCGAACATGCCCAGCTGCACCAGGATGCCGGGCACGAAGATCTGGTAGGCGTCCCCCGGGCCGAGCTGCTCGGCCAGCGGCTCCAGCAGCGGCCCGAACAGCACGATGTAGAGGATCGGCTGCATCAGGCTGATCACCAGCCAGGTCGGGTTGCGCAGCGACATGCGCATGGCGCGGACGAAGACGGTGCCGGTGTCGCGCAGCAGGGTCCTCATCGCGCCGCCGCCGGGACCTCGGCCGGTGCGCCGCCGGACTCGCGCAGGGACCGGCCGGTCAGGCCGAGGAAGACGTCGTCCAGGCTGGGCCGGCGGCTCTCGATCCCGCTGACGACGACGTCGGCGGCGTCCAGCGCGCGCACCAGCTCGACCAGCGCGCGGCCCCCGTTGGGCACCCGGCCCACGACCCGGTCGGGCAGCAGCTGCGGCGGCTCGGCGCCGGGGAGCGCGCCCACCAGGTGGGCCACCTGGGCCAGCTGGTCCGGGCGCTCCGCCGTCACGGTGAGCACGTCGCCGCCGACCTGGGACTTCAGCTGGTCAGGGGTGCCCTCGGCGACGATCGCGCCGTGGTCGATGACCAGGATCCGGTCGCACAGCGCGTCGGCCTCGTCGAGGTAGTGGGTGGTGAGGAAAACGGTCGTCCCGCGGTCCTCGCGCAGGCTCCGGATGTGCTCCCACAGGTTCGCCCGCGCCTGCGGGTCCAGCCCCGTCGTCGGCTCGTCGAGGAAGACCAGCTCCGGTACGTGGACGAGCCCCACCGCGATGTCGAGGCGGCGGCGCTGGCCCCCCGACATCGACTTGGGCTGCCGCTCCCACAGGCCGTCGAGGTCGAGCTCGGCGAAGAGCCGGCGCCCGCGCTCGGTGGCCTCGGCGGTGCTCATGCCGTAGAGCCGGGCGTGGTCGACCACCTCCTCGCCCGCTCGCGCCTCCGGGGCGGTGGCGCCGCTCTGCGAGACGTACCCGATGCGGCGGCGCACCCCGACGGGGTCGGTGCGCAGGTCGCAGCCGGCCACCGTAGCCGTCCCGGCCGTGGGCTCGAGCAGCGTGGTGAGCATGCGCAGCGTCGTCGTCTTGCCGGCGCCGTTGGGACCGAGGAAGCCGACGATCTCACCGGGGGCGACGTCGAGGTCGACACCGACGACGGCGTGGACCTCCTGCTTCCGCTTGCGGAAGGTGCGGGCGAGACCGCGGGCGTGGATCACGCGCGACAGCATCCACCGGTCCACCGACGGCTTCCACCGGTTTCACCGAGGGCGTCAGCGCCGGCCGGTCACCACCGGTGGTCGGTGCCCTCGGGCCGCCGGCGCAGGGCCGGGCGCTCGACGGTGTCGGTCCGCTCCCCCAGCGGCGGCCGGTGCCGCGGACCCTGCCGGCGCCGCCGCTCGTGCGCCCAGCCGTCGTCCTCGGGCCACCCGTCCTGCCCGGACCAGCGGTCGTCCGCCCACCTGTCGTCCTCGGGCCAGCGGTCGTCGGCCCGCTCCTCCTCCGGCCACTCGGCCGCCGCCCGCCGCCCGGCCCGCCCGCCGCGGCGGGGCCGCAGCGCCACCAGCGCCCAGAGGACCGGGACGACCAGCACCGGCCACTGCACCGCGGGGTCGCCGAACCGCACCATGCCCAGCACCAGGAGCAGGGCGAGCCAGCCCGCGGTCCACAGCCCGAGGAACCGGGCCTGCGACGGCGAGCGGGCGGCCACGGGTCAGGCGGCCGGGATCTCGGCGGCGATCCGCTGCGGGGTCAGCGGCTCGTCGAGCAGGCGGACGAAGCGGTCGGCGACCGGCTGCCCGGCCGGGCGGGCGTCGAGCCAGCGCGTGAGGAGGTCGAAGCCCTCGACGTAGGTGGAGATGTAGGCCCGCCACAGCGGATCGGTGAGGAAGCGGATCTGCTGCCGGGCGCGTTCCGGGCTCACCAGCGCCCAGCGCTGCAGGTAGGCCGCCACCTCGTCGGCGTCGGCGCCCCGGTCGTGCAGGAGCACCGCGGCGTCCTGCCGGACCCGGTTGAGCGGCCCGGCCGCGACGGCGATCCGCTCGGCCAGCGCACCGTCGAACCGCAGGCCGAGGTCCCCGAGGATCTCCTCCGACCACACCCCCCAGCCCTCGCCGATCGCCGCCGGGACGCCGAGGTCGGCCAGCCCCTCGGCCATGAGGCACTCGGGGGTGTTGACCAGGAACACGGTGTGCTCGGTGTGACCGGACCGCTCGACGAGCCCCTGCTCCTTGCGGCAGTGCTCCGTGTGGTGCCCTGGGTAGGACTCGTGGGCGACCAGGTGGGCGAGCTGCGAGAGCCGGTGCGGCAGGTCGGCGTTGATGGCGACCCGGGAGCGGTAGCCGCCCTCGTAGTAGTTGAAGCCCGACCACGGCTTGTCGGTGACCACCTCGTACCGGACGGTCTCGACCTCGGGGAGCCCGTACTGCCCGCGCACCCGGTCGCGGAGGGCGCTCGACAGCGCCTGCACCGCGCGCTCGAGCCGGTCCGGCGGGCACTCCTCGCGGCGGCGGTGGGCGGCGTACCGATCGGCCAGGGTGCCGTCGCCGGGCAGCAGCCGGTCCAGCTCCGCGTGGGCGGCGGCGTAGGTGGCCTCGTCACCCAGCTCGACGTCGACCTGGAAGTAGGCGCGCACCTCCTCGACGAAGCCCACCGGCTCGCCGCTCATCTTCCGCGCGCTGCACTCCAGGCCGGTCAGCTGGCCGCGCAGGAAGGCGGCGCGCTCGTCGGGGAGGCCGGCCGCGTCGAGCTCGCCCAGCAGCTCCCGGGCGCGGTCACGCAGCTGCCGCGGGGTCGGCGCCGGCTCGTCCTGGACCTGCGCCCGGATGCGCGGGTCACCGGTGTAGGCGTCGACGAAGCCGGCCTCCAGGCGGTCGAAGCGCAGCCCGAGCCGCACGTACTCCAGGGCGACGTCGAGGGCTCCCGCGGTCATGGCGGCCAGTCTCGCAGCCGCCGTCACCCGCCGAAGCGGCGGTGCCGGGCCGAGTAGTCGCGCAGCGCGCGCAGGAAGTCCACCCGGCGGAAGTCCGGCCAGTAGACGTCGGTGAAGTGGAACTCGGCGTTCGCCGTCTGCCACAGCAGGAACCCCGACATGCGCTGCTCACCGCTGGTGCGGATCACCAGGTCGGGGTCGGGCTGGCCGCGCGTGTAGAGGTGCTCGGCGATGTGCTCGACGTCCAGCACCTCGACCAGCTCCTCCAGCGAGGTGCCGCGAGCGGCGTGCTCGCTCAGCAGCGAGCGGACGGCGTCGGCGATCTCCCGCCGCCCGCCGTAGCCGACGGCCAGGTTGACCGTCGCCCCCGGGCGGTGGCAGGTGTCGCTTTCGGCCTGCTCGAGGACGGCGACGGTGCGCGCCGGCAGCACCTCGCGCGCGCCCATGCTGCGGATGCGCCAACGCCGGCCCGGCCGCGACAGGTCCACGGCGACGTCCTCGATGATCGCCAGGAGCGCGTCGAGCTCGGACGCGGGCCGGCGCAGGTTGTCGGTGGAGAGCATGAACAGGGTGACCACCTGGACGCCGGCGTCGTCGCACCAGCCGAGCAGGTCGGCGATCTTGTCGGCGCCCCGGCGGTGCCCGTGCGCGACGTCCTCGAGCCCGATGGCCCGGGCCCACCGCCGGTTGCCGTCCATGATCACGCCCACGTGGCGCGGCACGTCCGCGCCGACCAGCGCCCGCGCCAACCGCCGCTCGTACACCTGGATGAGCGCCTCACGGACCCGCCGGCGCACCCCCACGACGGTCACCCTAGTTAACGGAGCGCGTCCTGCTCGCCACGCGCAGGCCGCGGCGAGCCTCGGGCCGGGGACGTGCACGTCACAGCCGCAGCGGATGCCGCCACCGCCGCGCGTCCGTAGCCTCGGAGCATGACTGTCCCTCCCTCCGATCGACGAGCAGTACGGGTGGAGGCCGACGGTGCGGAGCTCGAGGCCCCCGCCGGGCAGGCGGTCGCGACCGTCGTCGCCGAGGGCGAACAGGTCCAGCAGACCTGGGACGCCAGCCACTTCGCCGACGCCGACTGGGAGCACCCCGACACCCGTCCCCGCGCACGCGGCTGGATCCACCTGTTCTCGTTCTTCGGTGCCATCGTGGCCGGCGCGGTGCTCGTCCCGCTGGCCTCCGCCCAGGGCGCCCGCGCGGGGTGGTCGGTGGCGGTCTACTGCCTGACCATCTGCGGGCTGTTCGGCATCAGCGCGCTCTACCACCGCCGGCGCTGGTCACCGCGCGGCTGGAAGATCATGAAGCGGCTCGACCACTCGATGATCTTCCTCTTCATCGCCGGTACCTACACGCCGTTCGCGCTGCTGGCCGTCGACCAGCCCACCGGCTTCTGGGTGCTCGGCCTCGTGTGGGCCGGGGCGCTGGCCGGTGTCACGCTCAAGATGACCTGGCCGACGGCGCCGCGCTGGGTGGGCGTGCCGCTCTACATCGGCCTGGGCTGGGTCGCGGTGTTCGTGCTCACCGACATCCTGCACATCGCCGGGGTCGCCTCGATGGTGCTGCTCGCCGTCGGCGGCGTGCTCTACACCCTGGGTGGCATCGCCTACGGCATCAAGAAGCCCAACCCGTGGCCGGAGACGTTCGGCTACCACGAGGTCTTCCACGCGATGACCGTCGTCGCGGCGCTCTGCCACTACATCGCGGTGTACTTCGCGGTGTTCAACTCACCTTTTGTCTGACTCCGTCGGACGACCGCGTCCACTGTCCGTCCCGGCCATGACATCGCGGTCCTCCGGACCGCACCGCGACCACGTGCCGTTCCCCCGTCGCACCGAGCGCGTCCCGTCGCCACTCGGGGGAGCCTCCGGCCCCCTGCTCCTGACGACCGACAAGCCGCACCCGCCCTCGGGGGCCCTCCGGGCCCCGCTCGGCCGGGCGATCAGGAGAAGGGCTTGCGGTCGTCCAGGCGGACGGAGAGCTTTCCTGCCGTTCGCCAGAGCCGGGCGACGAGGTCGCGGTCCTCGTCGGTGACCAGGTTGCCCATGACCCGCAGCGCCACCGTCATCAGCGGCCGCGAACGCATGCCGACCGGGCCCGCCAGGGGCAGGAACCGCGGCACGGTGAGCAGCCCCGCCAGGCGCCGCGCGATGGAGAACGCCTCC
The DNA here is from genome assembly GCF_054050895.1 of Blastococcus sp. SYSU DS0669. NCBI lineage: Bacteria > Bacillati > Actinomycetota > Actinomycetes > Geodermatophilales > Geodermatophilaceae > Blastococcus > Blastococcus sp. SYSU DS0669. The sequence goes on from NZ_JBJHAE010000001.1 coordinate 242,264, forward strand.
CCGTACTGCCGACGCAGGGACGCCGGCCACGCCGACGCCCAGTCGTCCTCGTCCAGCAGCCCCGCCAGCGTCCGGCCGGTCTCCAGCCCGTAGTCGATCCCCTCGCCGTTGAGCGGGTTCACGCAGCCGGCCGCATCCCCCACGAGCGCCCAGTTCCGCCCGGCCACACCCGACACGGCACCACCCATGGGCAGCAGCGCTGAGGTCACCTCCCGGACCGGCCCGTCCAGCTGCCACTCCGCGCGCCGCGACTCGGCGTAGAACTCCAGCAGCGCCTTGAGCTGCACCCCCGCGGGGCGGCGGGCGGTCGCGAGCGTGCCCACGCCCAGGTTGACCTCGCCCGCCTCCCGGCCCAGGGGGAAGACCCACCCGTAGCCCGACAGCAGCTCCCCCTCGGTGCCGCGCAGCTCCAGGTGGGAGCTGATCCACTCGTCGTCGCTGCGACCGGAGCGCACGTAGCTGCGCGCCGCCACCCCGTACGCGGTGTCGCGGTGCCACTCCCGGCCCAGCATGCGGCCCAGCGGCGAGCGGACGCCGTCGGCCACGACCAGCCGCCGGCAGCCGATCGTCCGCGTCGCGCCGTCGGCGCCCTCGAGCACCACCGCGCGCACCCGGTCGCCGTCGCGCTCGACGTCCACGGCCCGGGCGTCGTCCACCGGGAGGGCCCCGGCGTCGACCGCGACCTGGCGGATGCGCGCGTCCAGCTCGGTGCGGGGCACGGCGCTGCCGTGGTCGGGGAACGCGCCCCCGGGCCAGGGCAGCTCCCACTCCCGGCCGAAACCGGCGGCCCGCAGACCGCGGTTGCGCGCCTTCGACCGCGCCCAGACCCCCAGGCCCAGGTGGTCCAGCTCGGCGATCGCCCGCGGGGTCAGCCCGTCACCGCAGGTCTTGTCCCGCGGGAAGACGGCGGCGTCCGCGAGGACGACGTCACGACCGGCCCGCGCCGCCCAGGCGGCGGCCGCGGAGCCGGCCGGGCCCGCTCCCACCACGAGGACGTCGGTGGCTGCGGGCAGGGCGTCGACGGGCACGGGGCCCAGTGTCCCCGAGCTACTGGGGCCCCCGGCGGCGGACCTCCTCGACCGAGGCCATCGCGTCGCGGAGCTCGGTCAGCCAGTCGTCGGCGTGCCGGCCCACGAGGCGGACCGCCCACGCCAGCGCCTCCGAGCGCGACCGGGCGACCCCGGCGTCGACGAGCGTGTCGAGCACCAGCCGCTCGGGCTGCCGGAGGCGGGTCATGACCGGCACGGACGCGTGGGTGAACAGCTGCCGGGTGTCCCCGCACACCGCTCCCCAGGCGACCGATCGGCCGTAGCGCTCCTGCGCGGCGTCGGCGATCGCCATCCGGCGGCCCCGCGTCTCCTCGCGGAAGCGCTCGATCCGTCCTGCGCGGGCGGCGCCGGCGTCACCCTCCCCGGCCGCCGGCTCCTCCAGCGTGCCGACGACGGTGATCTCGTCGCGGTCCACGGTCAGCTCGACGGGGCCGGTGAACCAGTCGTCGGGCAGCCGTCCGGCGAACCAGCCGGCGACCTCCGTCCGGTCCACCGGAGGTGGGACGTCCTGGCCCCGCCCGCGGGGCCCGCGACCCCGGCCGCGACCGAAGCCGGGACCCAGCGGTGCGTCGGCGAAACGGTGTCCGTGCATGGCGACCTCCCGGTGCGCGTTGATTACACCGTTACACGGTAAGTCGGGTCGTTGTCCGCCGGTAGGGCGCGCGTTGCGCCGTGAGCGGACACCGCGCGCCCCCGTCGACACCCGTCCGAGATCACGTCCGGAAGACTGGATCGGATCAAGGAAAGCCGACAGGATGACCCGGTGCCCGACTCGGTGGAACTCGCGCACGACCTCCGGGCCGTGGGTCTGCGGGTGACCCGTCCGCGGCTGGCGGTGCTGGACGCCGTCCACGCGCACCCGCACCTCGACACCGACGCGCTGATCGCCGCGGCCCGCGCCCGGCTGGGGGCCGTCTCGCACCAGGCGGTCTACGACGTCCTGCGAGCCCTGACCGACAGCGGCCTCGTGCGGCGGATCCAGCCGCAGGGGTCGCTCGCCCGGTACGAGGCCCGCGTGGGCGACAACCACCACCACCTGGTCTGCCGCGACTGCGGCGCGATCGTCGACGTCGACTGCACCGTCGGCGCCGCCCCGTGCCTGGCCCCGTCCGACGACGCCGGTTTCGTCGTCGACGAGGCCGAGGTCGTCTTCTGGGGCCGCTGCCCCGCCTGCACCACCGCCCGACCCGCTCCCCGTTCCGCCCACCCCCAGGAAGGCACACCGTGAAGGACGAGACCAACAAGGTCGTCACCGACAGCACCAGCGAGAGCGAGAACCCGGCGATCCCCTCGCCGACGCAGGTCACCAACCGCCGTCCGCAGAGCAACCGGGACTGGTGGCCCAACCAGGTCGACCTGTCGGTGCTGAACAAGCCCTCGAAGGACTCCGACCCGCTGGGCGAGGACTTCGACTACCAGGCCGCCTTCGCCACGCTCGACGTCGAGGAGCTCAAGCGCGACGTCGCCCAGGTCATGCGCACGTCGCAGGACTGGTGGCCGGCCGACTGGGGCCACTACGGGCCGCTGTTCATCCGCATGTCGTGGCACGCGGCCGGTACCTACCGCATCGCCGACGGCCGCGGTGGTGGCGGCCAGGGCGCGCAGCGGTTCGCCCCGCTCAACAGCTGGCCGGACAACGCCAACCTGGACAAGGCCCGCCGCCTGCTGCTGCCGATCAAGCAGAAGTACGGCCGAAAGCTCTCCTGGGCCGACCTGCTGGTCTTGGCCGGCAACGTGGCCCACGACGACATGGGCCTGAAGACCTTCGGCTTCGCCTTCGGCCGCGAGGACAGCTGGCAGCCGCAGGAGGTCTTCTGGGGCCCGGAGGACACCTGGCTGGGCGACGAGCGCTACGCCGACAACGCCCCCCTCGACCTCGACGAGGGCCACCTCGCCGCCGTCACCATGGGGCTGATCTACGTCAACCCGGAGGGGCCGAAGGGCCAGCCCGACCCGGTCGCCTCCGCGCACGACATCCGCGTGACCTTCAACCGCATGGGCATGACCGACGAGGAGACCGTCGCCCTCATCGCCGGCGGCCACACGTTCGGCAAGACCCACGGCGCCGGCAACCCCGAGCTCGTCGGCCCGGAGCCGGAGGGCTGCCCGGTCCACGGCAACGGCCTGGGCTGGATCAGCCAGCACGGCACCGGCAAGGGCGCCGACACCATCACCAGCGGTCTCGAGGGCGCCTGGACCCCGACGCCGACCACGTGGGACAACACCTACTTCGAGATGCTCTTCAGCTACGACTGGGAGCTCACCGAGAGCCCGGCGGGCGCCAAGCAGTGGCAGCCGTCGAACCCCGAGGCGCAGGAGCTCGTCCCCGACGCGCACATCGAGGGCAAGAAGAACCCGCCGATGATGGCGACCACCGACCTCGCCCTCATCAAGGACCCGGCCTTCCGCGAGATCTCGGAGCGCTTCTACCGCGACCCCGAGTACTTCGCCGACCAGTACGCCCGCGCCTGGTTCAAGCTGCTGCACCGCGACCTGGGCCCCAAGACCCGCTACCTCGGCCCTGACGTGCCCGCCGAGGACCTCATCTGGCAGGACCCGGTGCCCGCGGTCGACCACGAGCTGGTCGGTGAGGCCGAGATCGCCGACCTCAAGCAGCGCCTGCTCTCCTCCGGGCTGACCGTGTCGCAGCTGGTGCACACCGCCTGGTCCGCGGCCGCCTCCTACCGGGGCACGGACAAGCGCGGCGGTGCCAACGGCGCCCGGCTGCGGCTCGAGCCGCAGATCGGCTGGGCGGTCAACGAGGGCGTCCGCGACGTCCTCCCGGTGCTCGAGCAGGTCAAGGCCGACTTCGAGCAGCAGACGGGCAGGAAGGTCTCGCTCGCCGACCTCATCGTCCTCGGCGGCAGCGCCGCCGTGGAGAAGGGGGCCGCGGACGCCGGCGTGCAGGTGACGGTGCCCTTCCACCCGGGTCGCACCGACGCCTCGCAGGAGCAGACGGACGTCGACAACTTCCGCTGGCTCGAGCCGCGGGCCGACGGCTTCCGCAACTGGATCGCACCGGGCAGCAAGCTGCAGCCGGAGACGCTCCTGGTCGACCGGGCGTACATGCTCGAGCTGACCGCCAAGGAGATGACCCTGCTCGTCGGTGGCCTCCGGGTCCTCGGCGCCACCACCGGCGGCGTCGGGCACGGCGTCTTCACCGACCGGCCGGGCGTGCTGTCGCAGGACTTCTTCCGCAACCTGCTCGACCTGGGCATCCAGTGGCGGACGTCGGTCGACACCGAGGGCGTCTACGAGGGTCTCGACGCCGACGGCAACGTGGTGCGCACCGCCACCGCCGCCGACCTGGTCTTCAACTCGAACTCGATCCTGCGCGGGATCGTCGAGGTCTACTCGGCCGACGACGCGCAGGAGAAGTTCGTGCAGGACTTCGTCGCCGCGTGGGTGAAGGTCATGGAGCTCGACCGCTTCGACCTGCACGCCTGATCGGCCCCGCCGGACGCCCCGGTCCCCTTCGCGGGTGCCGGGGCGTCCGCGCGTGCGCGTCAGGGAGCCTCGTAGACCTCGATCTCCGCCGCACCGGTGTTGCCCCCGCTGGTCGTCCCGGCGTCGATCCGGAGGACCTGCCCGGTGAAGGCGGTCTCGTTCACGACGACGGCGGTGCCTGCCTCGAAGGGCCCGTAGGTGCGCCCGTCGTCGACGGTGACGGTGAACGTCTCGACGACCGCAGTGCCGTCGCTCATCGAGCGACTGCGCAGGGCCAGCCCCACGACGTCGACCGGCCGTCCCAGGTCCAGGGTGAGGGAGGCGTCGTCGCCGTCGCCGTCGCTGGACCACTCGGTGCCGAGGTCGCCGTCGACGGCGTTGGCCGCGGCGAAGGCCTCGGAGAACTCGGAGCTCACGTCCACGACCTCGGCGCCGAGGGCGGCGTTCGCGCCGGGCGCGGCGGCGACCTCCGCGGACGGCGTCCGGAAGCCCATCAGCTCGCTGCGGTAGAGGTTGCCGTCGGCGCCGGAGCCCTGGACCCGGTAGAAGTACTCGGTGCCGGGCTCGAGGCCGCGCATGACCGCCCGGTGGTCGGCGTGGGCGCCACCGCCCATGTCGGTGTCCGTGGCGATCCCGTCGCCGAGCGACTCGTCACGCCCGAACACCACCGCGCAGGCCATGTCGAGCGTCGTCGACACCTCCAGGGTCGCCGACGTGCCGGACGGGTCGGGAACCACGACCGGCGCCTCGACGAACACCTCCTCCGCCGCGCGCACCTCGGTGCCGGGGGACGCCGGAGCGCCGCAGCCGGCCAGGACGAGGACGGCGAGGGCCGCCAGGAGCAGCCGGCGCAGGGCGGGGGTCACATCCTGCGTCAACGGCCCGTCCGGGGTGCACGTTCCACCACCCCGGACGGGCCGACGGGTCAGCGCGGGTCGCCGTCCTCGCGCCGGGGCGGCTCGATCGCCAGCGGCGCGCGGCGCAGCGTGTCCAGGAGCTCCTGCCCCGGCTCGCCGTCCTCGTCCAGCCCGGCGGGCGAGTCGGGGACGACGACGCGGTCGGCCTCGTCGAAGCTGCGCGGCAGGCGCTTGAGGTGGCCGGTCATCGACTTCACCAGCAGGGCCGACGCGATCAGCAGCAGCACCAGCAGCAACAGGCCGAACGGGCCGGCCTTGCCGACGTCCTGGGGAGCCTGCTGCTGGGCGGCGGCGAGCACGCTCAGGGTCATCGCGGTCATCGGGCGGTCACCTCGCTGCGGATACCGGCGAACAGATCGTCCTCCGGGGTGGGCGTGTCGACCAGCGAGCGGGCCAGTTCGTAGTCCTCGGTGGGCCACACCTGCTGCTGGGTCTCCACCGGGCACGCGAACCAGCGGCCCAGCGGGTCGATCTGGGTGGCGTGCGCGATCAGCGCCGCGTCGCGCACCGGGAAGTACTCACCGCACGGGACGCGGGTGGTGACCCGGTGGGAGATGTCGTGCGCCGGGTCCCACTTCGCCAGCCACTCGGCGTACGGGGACTCCGAGCCGGTCGCCACGATGGCCTCGTGCAGCGCCTTCGTGCGCGGCAGGGTGAAGCTCATGTGGTAGTAGAGCTTGCTCACCTGCCAGGGCTCGCCCAGCTCGGGGTAGCGGTCGGGGTCGCCGGCGGCCTCGAAGGCGTGCACCGAGATCTCGTGGGTCTTGATGTGGTCGGGGTGCGGGTAGCCGCCGCGCTCGTCGTAGGTGGTCATCACCTGCGGCTTGAACCGCCGGATGAGCGCGACCAGCGGGGCCGCGGCCTCCTCCACCGGCACGAGGGCGAAGCAGCCGTCGGGCAGCGGGGGCAGCGGGTCGCCCTCGGGCAGCCCGGAGTCGACGAAGCCCAGGAACTCCTGCTCGATCCCGAGGATCTCGCGGGCCCGCGCCATCTCCTCGACCCGGATCTGCGGGAGCCGCTCCCACACCTCGGGCCGGTCCAGCGCCGGGTTGAGCACCGAGCCGCGTTCGCCACCGGTGGCCGTCGCCACCATCACGCGGACGCCCTCGGCGACGTACTTCGCCATCGTGGCGGCGCCCTTGCTCGACTCGTCGTCCGGGTGGGCGTGCACGGCGAGCAGCCGCAACTGGTCGGGTTCGGTCACGCGCACAGTGTCCCTCGCCCGGCGGCGGTGGTGGCGGACGCCCACCGGATGTGGCCGACGACTCGCAGGTCAGCCACCCGTCCGGGCGGAACGTGTCGTCGGTCACGCCCCGGTCGGTTACCGTTCCGCACCAGCCACGACCGCCGCAGCGGTGCACCGGCCCGCGCCGCGGTGTTAGCTTGGCCGTTCGACCAGCGGCCGCTCCCACACGGGGGCGGCCTCCCGAGTTTTTCAGGAGTACCTCACGTGTCCACCCCCACTGACGAGCAGGACCAGGGCATCTGGCTGACCCAGGAGGCCCACGACCGGCTCAAGGCCGAGCTCGACCAGCTGGTGGCGAACCGCCCGGCGATGTCCGCCGAGATCAACGCCCGCCGCGAGGAGGGCGACCTCAAGGAGAACGGCGGCTACCACGCCGCCAAGGAGGAGCAGGGCAAGCAGGAGGGCCGGATCCGCCAGCTCACCGACCTGCTGCGCAAGGCCCGCGTCGGGGACGCCCCCAAGACGGCCACGAACGCCGCCCTGGGCACGGTCATCACCATCCGCTTCGCCGGCGACGACGACACCGAGAAGTTCCTGCTGGGCTCGCGGGAGATCGCCGGCACCACGGAGCTCACCGTCTACTCCCCCGAGTCGGCGCTCGGCTCGGCGATCATGGGCGCGGCGCCCGGCACCTCGGTGACGTACCAGACGCCGAACGGCAAGGACATCACCGTCGAGGTCGTCGCGGTCGAGCCGTTCGTCCCCTGACCGACCGGTGAGCACGCCGCGCGCCCGCTCCCGGCGGGCGGAGAACACCGGCTTCCCGTGCGTGCACTGCAGCGCGCCGGTGCCGGCCAACACCGACGGGCACTACCGCAACCACTGCCCGTACTGCCTGTGGTCGCTGCACGTCGACGACCTGCCCGGCGACCGCGCGAGCGAGTGCCGGCAACCCATGGAGCCCATCGGGCTGGTGGAGAAGTCTGGCAAGGGCTGGCAGGTGGTGCACCGCTGCACGGCGTGCGGCCACCGCCAGCCCAACCGCCTCGTGCGCGACGGTGCGGCCCCCGACGACCTGGACCTGGTCCTGTCGCTGCCCTGGCTGTGAGCGTTCAGCCGGCGAGGAGGGGGTCGGTGATCCCGTTCCGGCAGGCGAGGCCCTCGACGTCCCACCCCGCGCGGGTCGCGCCGGACCGGTACGCCGCCTCGAGGAACGCCAGCACCGCCGCCTTCGGGTCGTCGGCCGAGCGCGCGGCGGCGTAGGGCAGCACGGCCAGGTGGCTGCCGTTGCGCTCGAGCCAGTACGCGCCCCCGGGCAGCTCGGCCTCGGCCAGCCCGGCGGGCTCCGGCGCGGTGTAGGAGTAGAACGCCGGCTCGGGGAAGGTCGGGTCGCCGAACCAGAACCCGGAGCTGACCACCTCGCGGGAGTACGCCTCCCGGGTGACCGGGTCGGCGCCGTCGGCCGGTGTGACGACGCGGTCGGAGAACCGGGTGACGGCGATGTCGAACGTGTGCCAGAAGTGGTGGACCGGGCTGGTCTTGCCGGAGAACCGGCCGGCGAACTCCTCGAGGACGAGGTTCACCTGGCCGAGGACCTGCCAGTACCGGGTCACCGCGGCCGGGTCGTAGCTCGCGTGCTCGGTGTCCTGGGCGAAGGGCCGGTCGGAGTCGGGCAGGTCGAACGGACGGGCCTCGGCGATGTCGACGCCGCGCACCCCGACGGCGGCGAGGGCGTCCTGCAGCTCCCGGTGGAAGGACGCCACCGAGCGCCCGGCCATGCCGAAGGATGCCCGCCGCCCCTCGACCGTGGTGACGTCGACGCGGTGGTCGAGCAGGTCGAGGTCGACGGTGAATGTCGGGTCGAGCCCCATCGGCCGCGTCGTGATCCCGCGGCCGGCGAGGTGGAAAGGGACGTGCCACCAGTGGTTGCGCCGCGGGCTCGCCAGCAGCCGGACCCGGCCGACCACCTGGGCGAACCGGTGCACCGTCGCCAGGGTGTCCGACCACCCGGCGTAGGGGATCGGCGGGAAGAGCTCCATCGGGTACCTCCAGGGACGGGCCGGGGCCCCGGCGGCAGCAGTCTGGCGCAGACCACGGCCCGGCACGACGTCGTGGACGACGGCGCCGGGCGCGCGGCCGTCCCGCGCACAGCGATCAGCCCACCGGGGCCAGCCCGCGCCGGCGCAGCAGCGGCGCCGGGTCGGCGTCCCGGCCCCGGACGGCGCGGAACGCGTCCAGCGGGTCCACCGAGCCGCCGACCGCGAGCAGCCGCTGCCGGAAGGCGTCGCCGTTCTCCCGGCGCAGGCCACCGTTCTCCTTGAACCACTCGACCGTGTCGGCGTCGAGGACCTCCGACCAGATGTAGGAGTAGTAGCCGGCCGAGTAACCGCCGGCGAAGACGTGCTGGAAGTAGGTGGTCCGGTAGCGCGGGGGCACGAGCGCCGATGAGACGCCGGCCGCCGCCAGGGCGGCCTGCTCGAACTCGACCGGATCACCCACCTCGGTCTCCGGGGTGAGGCGGTGCCAGGCCTGGTCCAGGAGTGTGGCGGCCAGGTATTCGAGGGTCGCGAAGCCCTCGCCCCACAGCCGGGCGGCGTCGATCGCCTCGACGACCGACGCCGGCAGCGGCTCGCCGGTGTCCACGTGCCGGGCGTAGTGGGCGAGCACCTCGGGCCAGAGCGCCCACATCTCGTTGACCTGGCTGGGGAACTCGACGAAGTCCCGCGGCACCGCGGTGCCGGCGAAGCGCGGGTAGGTGACGGCCGAGCTCAACCCGTGCAGGGCGTGGCCGAACTCGTGGAAGAGCGTGTTGACCTCGTCCAGGGTCAGCAGCGTCGGGCGGCCGGTCGGCGCCCGGGTGATGTTGAGGTTGTTGACGACGACCGGGCGGGTGCCCAGCAGCCGAGACTGGCGCACGAAGGAGCTCATCCACGCCCCGCCGCGCTTGCCCTCGCGGGCGAAGAAGTCACCCAGGTAGAGCCCCACCTCCGCGCCCTCGGCGTCGCTGACCTCCCAGACGCGGACGTCGGGGTGGTAGCCGGCGAGGTCCGGCCGCGGGCTGAAGCGGTACCCGTACAACAGCTCGGCCGCCCGGAAGACGCCGTCGACCAGCACCCGGTCCAGCTCGAACCACGGCCGCAGCGCGGTGGTGTCGACGGCGTACCGCTCGGCGCGCACCCGCTCGCTGTAGAACGCCCAGTCCCAGGCGGCGAGCTCGACCCCGTCACGACCGGCCAGCTCGCGCAGCACCTCGGCCTCGGCCCCGGCGTTGGCCACCGACGCCGGGACCATGGAGGCGAGCATCCCGTCGACCGCCGCGGTGGTGCGCGCGGTGGAGTCGGCGAGCACCAGGTCGGCGTGGGTGTCGAAGCCGAGCAGCCGGGCCCGCTCGGCGCGCAGCCGGGCGATGCGCTCGGCGACCGGCCGGTTGTCGTGCTCGCCCGCCGACGCCCGGCCGACCGAGGCCTCGAACACCCGGCGCCGCAGCTCCCGGTTCCGCAGCTTGGCCAGGACCGGCTGACCGGTCGGCAGCACGAGGGTCAGCAGGTAGCCGTCGAGGCCGCGATCGGTGGCCGCACGCGCCGCGGCGGCGACCTCCTCCTCGCTCAGCCCGTCGAGCTCGGCGGCGTCCGCCACCCGTACCGCCGCCGCCTCGGTGGCCAGCTGCAGGTTCTGCCCGAACGTCGTCGACAGCCCGGAGAGCTGCTGGTTGAGCTCCCCGAGCCGCGCCCGGCCCGCCTCGTCCAGGCGGGCACCGGCGAGCACGAAGTCGAGGTGGTACCGCTCCACGAGCCGTACCGACTCCGCATCGAGGCCGGCGGTCTCCCGCGCGCCGTGCACGGCGTCGATGCGGGCGAAGAGCGCCGGATCCAGCCGGAGCGCGTCGTCGTGGGCAGCGGCGAGCGGGGCGATCTCCCGCTCGATCTCCCGCAGCCGGGGCGTCGCGACCGAGGAGGAGAGGTTGCCGAACACCGACCAGGCACGGTCCAGCAGCGCCCCGGAGCACTCCAGGGCCACGACGGTGTTCTCGAAGGTCGGCTCCTCGGCCGAGGCCAGCAGCGCGTCCACCTCCCGGCGCTGCTCGGCCATCCCCACCAGCAGCCCCTCCCGGCAGTGCTCGAGGGTCAGGTCGGCGAACGGGGGCAGCCGGAACGGCAGCTCGGACGGCGCGGCGAGCGCGTTGTCGACGGACAGGGCGGGGGTGGGCTCGGCGCTCATCGCTCGCCATTACATCGCGATCCTCCGGATCGCACCGCGGCGTCGAACGCGATCCTCCGGATCGCACCGCGGCCAGGTGCCGTCCCCGACCGGCGCTGAGCCGTTCCGTCGCACCTGCGCGGAGCCCTCCGGGCCCCACTCGGCGCGACCAGGCAGACGCGGGCCGAACCAGCGGCTGCGTCAACGGCCGGCGGCGTGGCGGTAGGCGCGCACCGACAGCGGCACGAAGACCGCCAGGATGAGCGCCACCCAGATCAGCGTGTAGAGGACCGGGTTCTGCAGCGACCAGGCGTCCGGCGACGGCGCGACCGGCGAGGTGTTGCCGAACAGGTCGCGCGCGGCCTGGACCACCGCCGACACCGGGTTCCACTCCGCGAAGGTGCGCAGCACGGCGGGGAAGGTCTCCAGCGGCACGAAGGTGTTGGCCACGAAGGTCAGCGGGAAGATGACGATGAAGCTGGCGTTGTTCACCACCTCCGGCGTCCGGACGAGCAGCCCGACCATCGCCATGAGCCAGGAGATGGCGTAGGCGAACAGCAGCAGCACCAAGAAACCGAGGACCGCCTCCCCCACGGAGGAGTTGATCCGCCAGCCGACCACCAGGCCGGTCAGGGCCATCACCGTGATCGAGATGACGTTCAGCCCGGCGTCGGCCACCGTGCGGCCGATCAGCACCGCGGACCGCGACATGGGCAGCGACCGGAACCGGTCGATGAGCCCCTTCTGCAGGTCCTCCGCCAGGCTCGCGCCCGTGGTCGTGCTCCCCAGCACGATCGTCTGGGCGAAGATGCCGGGCAGCAGGAACTCCCCGTAGCTCGTGCCCGGCGGCAACTGGATCGCGCCGCCGAAGACGTAGCGGAACAGCAGCACGAACATGATCGGCGAGAGCGTCGCGAACACGATCAGGTCGGGCACCCGCTTGACCTTGATCAGGTTGCGCTTGGTGATGACCACGCTGTCGGACAGCGTCGCGGCCATGCTGCTCATCGGGCACCTCCGGTCGTGGCCGGCTCGACCGTCGGGTCGTCGTCGGTGGCGACCTCCTCGGCCGCGCGGCCGGTGAGGGCGAGGAAGACGTCGTCCAGGTCGGGCCTGCGGAGGCCGACGTCGAAGATCTGCGCCGTCGCGCCGTCCAGCCGGCGGAGCGCCTCGGCGAGGACCTCCGCGCCGCCGCTGACCGGCAGCGACAGCCGCCGGGCCTGCGCGTCGACGACCGGGGCGTCGACGGCGAGGGGGCGCAGCCGCTCCACCATGCCGGGCAGCACGGCGGCGTCGGTGACCGTGAACTCCAGCCGCTGACCGCCCACCTGTGCCTTGAGCTCGTCGGACGTGCCGCGGGCGATGACCCGCCCGCGGTCGATGACGACCATCCGGTCGGCCAGGCGGTCGGCCTCCTCCAGGTACTGCGTGGTGAGCAGGATCGTCGTACCGCCGTCGGCGAGGTCGGCGATGAACTCCCACATGGCCAGCCGGCTGCGCGGGTCCAGCCCGGTCGTCGGCTCGTCGAGGAAGAGGACCCGCGGCCGGGCGATCAGCGAGGCCGCGATGTCCAGCCGGCGGCGCATGCCGCCGGAGTAGGTCTTCGCCGGCCGGTTGGCCGCGCCGGCGAGGTCGAACCGCTCCAGCAGCTCACCGGCCCGCCTCCGCGACTCGGCGCGGCCGAGCCGGTACAACCGGCCCACCATCTCCAGGTTCTCGAACCCGGTGAGGTACTCGTCGACCGCCGCGTACTGGCCGGTGAGCCCGATCGCGGCCCGCACCCGGTCGGCGTCCCGGACCACGTCGAGGCCCACCACCTGCACCCGGCCCGCGTCGGCCTCGAGCAGGGTGGTCAGGATGCGCACCACCGTCGTCTTGCCCGCGCCGTTCGGGCCCAGCAGCCCGAGCACCGACCCCTCGGCCACGGTGAGGTCCACCCCGTCGAGCGCGGTGGTGGCGCCGAAGCGCTTGACCAGCCCCTCGACCACGATCGCGTCGGTCATGCCACGGACGCTAGGCCCGCCCACCGACACTTCCCCGCCGCTCTTCTCCGTCGCGTACACGCGCACGCCCTCCGTCCCCGCCCCGCGAGGTGCGGGACAGGGCTGAGACCGCGATCGGCCGCCGGACTCATCGGTCCGGCCGGCGGCTACTCCGGCGTGACGGCGTACCCGGCCCCGCGCAGGGCCGCGATGACCTCGCCGGCGTGCACCGGCCCGCGGGTCTCGACGACGACGAAGACCTCCACCTCGCCGATGCCCAGCCGCGTCGAGGTCCGCTCGTGCTCGACCTCCTGCACGTTGGCGCCGGCCGCCGCGAGCTCGGCCAGGACGGCGGCCAGCGACCCCGGACGGTCGGGGACGCGCAGCCGCAGCGAGAGGTACCGGCCGGCCGCCGCCATGCCGTGCTGCACGACCTTGAGCAGCAGCACCGGGTCGATGTTGCCGCCGGAGACGACGGCGACCAGCGGCGGCTCGAAGGCCCGCGGGTCGGCCAGCACGGCGGCGACCGCGGCCACCCCGGCCGGCTCGACGACCATCTTCGCGCGCTCCAGGCAGAACAGCAGGGCCCGCGACAGGTCCTCCTCGCTGACCGTGCACACCTCGTCGACCAGGCCCTTCACGTGGGCGAAGGTCAGGTCGGTGGGGCGGGGGACGGCGATCCCGTCGGCCATCGTCGACATGCTCTCCAGCTCGACCGGCCGGCCGGCGGCCAGCGAGCCCGGGAAGGCGGCGGCCTCCTCGGCCTGCACGGCCACCACCCGGACGTCGGGGCGGCGCTCCTTGACCACGGCCGCGATGCCGGAGACCAGCCCGCCGCCGCCGGCGCAGACCAGCACGGTCGCGGCCTCGGGGCACTCCTCGAGGACCTCGAGCCCGACGGTGCCCTGCCCGGCGATCACGTCCGGGTGGTCGAAGGGGTGGATGAAGACCGCGCCGGTGCGCTCGGCGTGCTGGGCGGCGGCCAGCAGCGGCTCGGCCAGCGACTGCCCGAGCATCTCGATGTGGGCGCCGTAGGCCCGGGTGGCCGCCACCTTGGGCAGCGGCGCGCTCTCGGGCATGTACACCGTCGCCCGCGCGCCGAGCAGCCGGGCGGCCAGCGCCACCCCCTGGGCGTGGTTGCCCGCGCTGGCGGCGACGACGCCGCGGGCCCGCTCCTCGTCGGTGAGCCGCGCGATCCGGGTGTAGGCGCCCCGGATCTTGAACGAGCCGGTGCGCTGGAGGTTCTCGCACTTCAGCCAGACCGGGCCGCCCACCAGGTCGGCCAGGCCGCGCGAGTGCTCCAGCGGGGTGCGGCGGACGACGCCGGCGAGCAACTCCGCCGCCGCCGCGACGTCGGCAGCGGTGACCAGGGGGACCGACATGGGCGAGATCATCGCAGTGCCAGGACTCGGCGAGGTCACGGCGGAGGGGGCCGCGCAGGCGTGACGGAGCGGCTCCGCGAGAGTCGGGACGGCAACTGGCCGCGGTGTCGCGCCGAGTGGGCCCCGGAGGGGTCCGCGCAGGCGTGACGGAGCGGCTCCGCGAGAGTCGGGACGGCAACTGGCCGCGGTGTCGCGCCGAGTGGGCCCCGGAGGGGTCCGCGCAGGCGTGACGGAGCGGCTCCGCGAAAGTCGGGACGGCAACTGGCCACGGTGTCGTCCGGAGGACGACAAATGGACTCGGCGTCGTACCGTGGCTGAGGTGACGGACACCCCCGCACCGGCATCCCCCTCCCCCGCACCCACGACCCTCGGCGAGCTCCGGGCGACCGGCGTCACCGCCCGTCCCGTCAAGGCCGAGATCCGCGCCAACCTGCTCGCCCGCCTGGCCGCCGGGGAGCCCTCCCTGCCCGGCATGGTCGGCTTCGAGGACACCGTCCTGCCCGAGGTGGAGCGGGCCCTCATCGCCGGGCACGACCTCGTCCTGCTGGGTGAGCGGGGCCAGGGCAAGACCCGGCTGATCCGCACACTCGTCGGCCTGCTCGACGAGTGGACCCCGGTGCTGGTCGGCAGCGAGTTGAACGAGCACCCGCTGCACCCGATCAGCGTGTGGGCGCACCGGCAGATCGCCGAGCACGGGGACGCGACCCCGGTCGGCTGGCTGCACCGCAGCGAGCGGTTCGGCGAGAAGCTGGCGACGCCGGACACCAGCGTCGGCGACCTCATCGGCGACGTCGACCCGATCAAGGTCGCCGAGGGCCGCACGCTGGGAGACCCCGAGACCGTGCACTACGGCCTCGTCCCCCGCACCAACCGCGGCATCTTCAGCGTCAACGAGCTGCCCGACCTCGCCGAGCGCATCCAGGTCGCGCTGCTCAACGTGCTGGAGGAGCGCGACATCCAGATCCGCGGCTACCGCGTCCGGCTGCCGCTGGACCTGCTGCTCGTCGCCAGCGCCAACCCCGAGGACTACACGAACCGCGGCCGGATCATCACCCCGCTGAAGGACCGCTTCGGCGCCGAGGTGCGCACCCACTACCCGGTCGAGCTCGCCGACGAGATCCGGCTGCTCGAGCAGGAGGCCGAGGTCAGCTGGCCGACGGCGTTCGGCGCGGACCACCTCGCCCGGCCCGTCGTCCCGGCGCACCTGGTCGAGATCGTCGCGCGGTTCACCCGGCTGGTCCGCGAGTCCAGCCACGTCGACCAGCGCTCCGGCGTCAGCGCGCGGTTCGCCATCGCCGGGCTGGAGACGGTCGCGGCCTCCGCCGTCCGCCGGGCCGCCGTCGCCGGGGAGACCCGGCCGGTGGCGCGGGTCGTCGACCTGCCGAGCATCGTCCCGGCCAGCCGCGGCAAGGTCGAGTTCGCCGACGCGGGCAGCGACCCGGACGACGACCGCGAGCTCGAGATCCTCGAGCACCTGCTGCGCCAGGCCACCGCCCAGACCTTCCGCGCGCGCTGCGCGGGTCTGGACCTCACCGGCCTGCAGGAGCACTTCACCGGTGGGGAGACCGTCGAGTCCGGCGACCTCGTCCCGGCCCCGGCCCTGCTGGGGCAGCTGGGGACCGTGCCCCGCCTGGCCGAGCTGCTCGGCCGGCTGGGGGTTCCCGAGGGCGACCAGTCCGCCGAGCAGGCCGCGGCCGCCGTGGAGTTCGCCCTCGAGGGGCTCCACCTGACCCGCCGGCTGGCGAAGGACACCGACGGCGGCCGCACCGTGTACGGGGCCTGAGGTGGGCACGCGCCGCCCCCGCGGCTACCGGTACGGCGAGTGGCGGGGCGGCCCCGACCCGCTGGCCCCGCCCTACGACCTCGGCGACGCCGTCGACGAGATCGGCGACTCGGTGCTCGACGGCAGCGGCGTCCGGGAGGCGCTGCGGGAGCTGCTGCGCCGCGGCACCCAGGGCCGGCGCGGCCTCGACGAACTGCGCCGGCAGGTGCGCGACCGGCTCCGGCAGGCCCGCACGGCCGGCCGGATGGACGGCACGCTGCAGGAGGTGCGGGAGCTGCTCGACCGCGCCGTGCAGGCCGAGCGGCGGGAGCTGTTCCCCGACCCGGACGACATGGCCCGGCTCAAGGAGGCCGAGCTGGACGCGCTGCCCGAGGACACCGCCGGCGCCGTCCGCGCGCTCAAGGACTACGACTGGCGCTCCGAGGAGGGCCGGCAGGCCTACGAGCAGATCCAGGACCTGCTCCGCCGCGAGGTGCTCGACAGCTCCTTCGCGTCGATGAAGCAGGCGCTGGAGAACGCCACCGAGCAGGACATGCAGGCGGTCAAGGACATGGTCGCCGACCTCTCCCGGCTGGTCGACGCGCACAACCGCGGCGAGGACACCGACCAGCAGTTCGCCGACTTCATGGAGAAGCACGGCCAGTTCTTCCCCGAGAACCCGGGGTCGGTCGAGGAGCTGATCGACTCGCTGGCCCGCCGGGCCGCCGCGCAGCAGCGGATGATGGCCGGGCTCTCCCCCGATCAGCGGGCCGAGCTCGCCGGCCTCATGGCCCAGACGATGGAGGACATGGGTCTGGCCAGCGAGATGGCCCACCTCTCCGACGCGCTGCGCCAGGCCCGCCCCGACCTGCCGTGGGGCCAGCGCGGCCAGGTGCCCGACGGCGAGCAGTCGCTCGGGATGGGCGACGCCACCACCGCCGTCGCGGAGCTGGCGGACCTGGAGGCGCTGTCCAACCAGCTCTCGCAGGGGTACGCCGGGGCGTCGCTGGCCGACGTCGACGAGGAGCTGCTGGAGCGCGCGCTGGGCCGCTCGGCCGCCGACGACCTGGCCGCGATGCGCCAGCTGGAGCGGGAGCTGGAGCGGCAGGGCTACCTCAACCGGTCCGGCGGCACGCTGGAGCTCTCGCCGAAGGCGGTCCGCCGGCTGGGTGCCACCGCGCTGCGCCGGGTGTTCGCGAAGCTCGACGCCACCGGCCGCGGGGAGCACGACGTCGCCGACGCCGGGGCGGCCGGGGAGCTCACCGGCGCCTCGCGGGACTGGCGCTTCGGCGACGAGCAGCCGCTGGACGTCGTCCGCACGGTCCGCAACGCCGTGCTGCGGACGGCGGGCGTCCCCCGCCCCGGCGGCGAGCGCCGGGTGCGCATCGCCGTCGAGGACTTCGAGGTGGTGGAGACCGAGCGGCGGACCGGCGCCGCGGTCGCCCTCCTGGTCGACCTCTCCTACTCCATGGCGCTGCGCGGCACATGGGGTGCGGCGAAGTCGACGGCGATGGCGCTCCACTCGCTGGTGACCACCCGGTTCCCGCAGGACGCCATCGAGATCATCGGCTTCTCCTCCACCGCGCAGGTGCTGCGGCCCGAGACGCTCGCGGAGCTCTCCGTCGACACCCTGCAGGGCACCAACCTGCAGCACGGGCTCATGCTGGCCCGGCGGTTCCTCGCCCGGCACCGGGACGCCGAGCCGGTGGTCCTGGTGGTCACCGACGGCGAGCCGACCGCCCACCTGGAGGACGACGGGACGCCGTTCTTCTGCTGGCCGCCGATGCCCGAGACGATCGCCCGCACCGTCGCCGAGGTGGAGCGCGTCGCCCGGTCGGGGGCCACGGTGAACGTCTTCGCCCTCGACCCCGACCCGGGGCTGGTCCACTTCGTGCACGACCTGACCCAGCGCGCGGGGGGGCGGGTGTTCGAGCCGGACGCGGACCGGCTGGGCGAGTACGTCGTGGCCGACTACCTGCGCACCCGGCGGGGACGACGCGTCCGCTAGCTGGTGGTGACGTGCTGGAACGGCCCCGAGAAGGACCCCGTCCCCCTCACCCCTCGCAGGCTCGGGGCGAGCCTCCGGACGGAGCCGCAGGGGGCGGGGTCCTCTTTCAGCCGCTGGAGCTGATCCCCGGGATGCGCCCGGCCCGGAAGGCGTTGACGAACAGCCGGTGGTCCTCCTGCGTCCGGTGCGCGTAGTCGTGCGCGAACGCGACCAGGTCGGCCACGAACTCCTCGCGGCGGCCGCCGAGCATGGCGGTGATGGCCTCCTCCGTCTGGAACGGGACGAGGGTGTGGTCGCTGTCGGCGTCGCCCACGCAGTGCAGCTTCGCCGTCGCCCGCCCGAGCTGCTCCAGCACCGGGCGGATGTCGGCGGGCTCGGTGAGGTCCTCCCACTCCAGGTCCAGCTCGTAGGGCGAGAGCTCCGCGACGACGAACCCGGTGCCGCGGATGTCGGTGTAGCCCAGGAACTGGGAGGCGTGCGACTGCAGCGCGCGGCGGCTCACCGCCGTCCGGTGGCCTTCGTGCTCGAAGTACCCGCGGATCTCCGGGTCGTCGACGACCCGGCTCGGGGCCGGCACGTTGCCCTGCTTCACCGACAGGACGACGTCGTTCTCCAGCGCCTGGTCGTACCCCTCCAGCAGCACGTTGTAGGCCGGCAGCCCCGCGCTGCCGATCCCGAAGCCCCCGGTGCCGATGAGGTCCTTGACGTCGTAGGCGACCTCCCGCCGCCACGGCCGGGGTGGGAGCGTCGCCTTGTACCGCTCCAGCGCCGCGAGCACCTCCTCGCGCTCGGCGTCGCCCAGGCGCCGGTTGCGCGGGGATTCGGCGAAGCGGCGCTCGTGGTCCTCGACCACGGTCATCCGCTGCAGCAGGCCCAGCCGGGTGCGGGTCGCCGTCCGGCGGATCAGGTCCCGCACCGCGCCGCCGGTGTTGCCGGCGACCAGGGCGAACTCCCGGTCGGCGTCCGAGCGGGTGAAGGCCGCCACCTGGTCGAGCCAGGCGTGCAGGTAGACGGTGAGTAGCTCGCCGATCACCTCGTCGGAGAACGCCTTCCGCCACGCCATGAGGGCGAAGCTGGCGACGAAGCGGCGCAGGTCCCAGCTGACGTGCCCCAGGTAGGCCTCGTCGAAGTCGTTGACGTCGAAGACGATGCGGCCGTTGGCGTCCATGTAGGTGCCGAAGTTCTCGGCGTGCAGGTCACCGTGGATCCACACCCGGGCCGTCTTCTCGTCACACCAGGGGTCCTCGGCCGTCGCCATGTCCGCGTAGAACAGGGGCGCACTGCCCCGGTAGAAGGCGAACGGGTCGGCGGCCATCTTGCGGAACTTGGTGCGGAAGGCCTCGGCGTCGGCATCCATGAGGTCGCCGAAGGCCTCGACCAGGACGTCGACGATCTGCCGCGTCCGCTCGTCGGAGCCGGGGGACGCGGTCACACCAGGGAGGGATGGGGGCACAGGTTGCACCGTAGGGGCCGATAACGTCGGTGGTGCCCCGACGACGCAGGCACCGAGCAGGGACGGAGGGACCATGACCCGGACGGACACGGCCCGACGGCTGGCCACGGGTGCCGTCTACGGCGGCGGCGGGGTCGGTCTGGCCGGAGCCGCCCTGGTCGCCCTGCTCCGCGAGGAGGCGCGGTCGGCCCGCCGCAAGGTCGAGGCCCGCAACCTCAAGCAGGACCCGCCGTCGGGTGACGGCGTCTACGGCCGGGGCGGCGGCATGCCGATCGTGCTCACGGTCCTGGGCGACTCCAGCGCCGTCGGGCTGGGTGTCCAGCGCGCCGCGGAGACCCCCGGCGTGCTGGTCGCCGCCGGGCTGGCCGAGCTCGCCGAGCGCCCCGTCCGGCTGGTGCGCCTGGCCCGCTCCGGCGCCCGCGCCGCCGACCTCGACGAGCAGGTCGACCGCGCGCTGGCCGAGCACCCCACGGTCGCGGTCATCATGATCGGCGCCAACGACGTGACGGCGCGGACGGCGACGTCGGTCTCCGTCGGTCACCTCACCGACGCGGTCCGCCGGCTCACCGCGGCCGGCTGCGAGGTCGTCGTCGGCACCTGCCCCGACCTGGGCACCATCCGCCCGATCGCCCAGCCGCTGCGCACGCTGGCCCGGCGGTGGAGCCGGCAGATGGCCGCGGCGCAGACGATCGCCGTCGTCGAGGCCGGGGGCCGCACGGTCTCCCTCGGCTCGCTGCTGGGCCCGGCGTTCGCCTCCGACGCCGGCATGTTCAGCGCCGACGAGTTCCACCCCAGCGCCGCCGGCTACGCCGCGGCGGCGGCGGTGCTGCTCCCCTCGGTCGCCGACGCCCTCGGCGTCTGGCCGGCCAGGGCCGACCGCGGGCTGCGCACTTTGCGCCGCGACACCGCGCGTCCCGTCGCCCGGGCGGCGGCCCGGGCCGTCAACCGTCCCGGGACCGAGGTCCAGCCGGCCGAGGTGGGCGGCTCGGACACCGGCCCGTGGGGCCCGTGGGCGCTGCTGCGCCGGCGCCGGCCGACGGAGATGCCCACGCCCGAGGAGGCCCAGCACGCCGGGGACGACGAGGGCAGCCCGCTCGCCGGCCGCTCGGGGTGACCCCGGCCACACCCGCGTCCTCCTGACCTGCGGCCCGTCCATCCGGCCGCGGCGCGGGGGTAGTTTCCGAGATGACCGACGTCCGGCGAACTGCGCCCGGACCGCCCTCACCGTGGAGGAACCATGCCAGAAGCCGTCATCGTCTCGACCGCGCGCTCGCCGATCGGGCGCGCGTTCAAGGGGTCGCTCAAGGACATGCGGCCCGACGACCTCGCCGCCGCGGTCATCCGGGCCGCGCTCGACAAGGTGCCCGCCCTCGACCCGCGCGACATCGACGACCTGATGCTGGGCTGCGGCCTCCCCGGCGGCGAGCAGGGCTTCAACATGGGCCGCGTCGTTAGCGTGCTGCTCGGCATGGACCACCTGCCGGGCACCACCATCACCCGCTACTGCTCCTCCTCGCTGCAGACCACCCGCATGGCCATGCACGCCATCAAGGCCGGCGAGGGCGACGTCTTCGTCTCGGCCGGTGTCGAGACGGTGTCCCGGTTCGTGAAGGGCAACAGCGACGCGATCCCCGACACCAAGAACCCGGTGTTCGCCGACGCCGAGGCCCGGGTGGCCAAGGTGGCCGAGAGCGGCGCCGACTCCTGGAGCGACCCGCGGGAGAACGGCGACGTCCCGGACGTCTACATCGCCATGGGGCAGACGGCGGAGAACCTGGCGCTGCTCAAGGGCGTCACCCGCCAGGAGATGGACGAGTTCGCCGTCCGCAGCCAAAACCTCGCCGAGGAGTCGATCAACAACGGCTTCTGGGAGCGCGAGATCGTCCCGATCACGCTCCCCGACGGCACCGTCGTCACCAAGGACGACGGCCCGCGGCCGGGCACCACCCTCGAGGGCATCTCCGGCCTCAAGCCGGTGTTCCGCCCCGACGGCCGGGTCACCGCCGGCAACGCCTGCCCGCTCAACGACGGCGCCTCGGCCGTGGTGGTCATGAGCGACACCAAGGCTCGCGAGCTCGGCCTCACCCCGCTGGCCCGCGTGGTCTCCACCGCGGTCACCGGGCTCTCGCCGGAGATCATGGGCTACGGGCCCGTCGACGCCTCGCGCCTGGCCCTGCAGCGGGCCGGCATGACCATCGACGACATCGACCTCGTCGAGATCAACGAGGCGTTCGCCGCGCAGGTCATCCCGAGCTACCGCGACCTGGACATCCCGATCGAGAAGCTGAACGTGCACGGTGGTGCCATCGCCGTCGGACACCCGTTCGGCAGCACCGGCGCCCGCATCACCGGGACGCTGATCAACGGGCTCCAGACCAAGGACAAGACGTTCGGCCTGGAGACCATGTGCGTCGGTGGCGGCATGGGCATGGCGATGGTGCTCGAGCGCCTGTCCTGAGGTAGCCCCCTCGGCCGCGATCATGGCGCGGTGACCACCCCGGCCCCCGGGGACCTGGTCCCGACGCCATGATCGCGGCGGGAAGGCACCGCACACGGCAGCGGCCCGGCCCCCTCACGGGGACCGGGCCGCTGTCGTGTGTGCGCCCCGCCGCCCTGCGGCGGCGGGGCACCGGCTCACTCGTCCTGGAAGTAGGAGAGCAGGCGCAGGATCTCGAGGTACAGCCAGATGACCGTGATCAGCAGGCCGAAGGCGACGTACCAGGCGAACTTCGCCGGGGCGCCGCGGCGGATGGCCTCGTCGGCCATGTCGAAGTCGAGCAGCAGCGAGAACGCCGCCACACCGATCACGACGAGGCTGAAGATGATGGCCAGCGGGCCACCGTCACGCAGGCCCAGGCCGCCCTCGATGAAGAAGCCGGCGACCAGGTTCACGACCACCAGGACCAGGACACCGATGAGGGCGCCGACGATCCAGCGGGTGAGCTTCGGGGTGACCCGGATGGCACCGGTCTTGTAGATGACCAGCATGCCGGCGAAGACGCCGAAGGTGCCGATCAGCGCCTGCACCACGATGCCGGGGTAGAGGTCGTTGAACGCCTCGCTGATCGCCCCCAGGGCGATGCCGTACAGACCGCCGTAGGTCAGCGTGGCGACCGGGTTGGCGATCTGCTTGAAGGCGATCACCAGGCCGAGCACCAGCGCGACGAGCACGGCCGGGATGGCCAGGCCCCACGCCAGCTCCTGCGGCAGCACCGCCCAGGTGACCGCCGCCGAGACGACGGTGACCAGGAAGGCCAGGCCGGTCTTCTGGACGACGTCGTCCATCGTCATGTAGCGCGTGGCCTCGCTCGTCCCGTACGGGGACGGCGCGGCGTACGGGTCCTGCTGCGGCGCCGGGGCGCCGTACTGCGGGGCCCCGTACTGGGGGGCGCCGTACTGGGGCTGGTTGCCCCAACCGGCGTACTGCTGGCCGGGGCCCGCGTTGCCGAACCCACGGCTGAACGCCGGGTTCCTACTGGCCATCGTCATCTCCTCGAGGTGACTCGTCGGTCGTGGAGCCTGATCGCGCACTCCACTCGGTCAGGTCAACGCCCGACACGGCCATAGCGTTCCACAGCTCCGGGCAATCCGGATCACCCCCGCGGGTGCTGCCGGATCCGCTCGCCGAGCGGGCTCCGCCGGGGCTGGTCGATGCTGTCCTGGCACCGGCCCACCGGCAGCACCGATCGGAGCCCCCATGACCGCCGACGCATCCCGCCCCGCGGGCGAGGAGCAACCGGCCAACCCGTTCCTGCAGGTCACCCTCGAGGACCTGCGCCGCAGGACGAGCAGCAAGTGGCGCACCCACCCGGCCGACGTGCTGCCGCTGTGGGTGGCCGAGATGGACGTCCGGCTCGCACCCCCCGTCCGGGAGGTGCTGCACCGCGCGGTCGAGACCGGGGACACCGGCTACCACGCGGGCAAGGAGTATCCCGAGGCGATCGCCGCCTTCGCGGCCGACCGGTGGGGCTGGACCGGCGTCGATCCGGCACGCACGGCCGTCGTACCGGACGTGATGATGGGCGTCGTCGAGGTCCTCCGCCTGATCACCGACCCCGGCGACGTCGTGGTGGTGACCCCGCCGGTGTACGCGCCCTTCTACGCCTTCGTCGAGAGCGCGGGCCGCGCGGTCGCCGAAGCCCCGCTGGATGCGGACGGCCGCCTGGACCTCGAGACCCTGGAGGCCGCCTTCGCGGGAGCCCGCGCCCGCCGCACGCGTCCGGCGTTCCTGCTGAGCAACCCGCACAACCCCACCGGCGCCGTGCACACCCGCACCGAGCTGGAGGCGGTCGCCGCACTCGCCCGGCGGCACGGCGTGCGCGTCGTCTCCGACGAGATCCACGCACCGCTCGTCCTCCCCGGCGCCCGCTTCGTGCCCTACCTCAGCGTCACCGACGACGGCTTCGCCCTGGTGTCGGCATCCAAGGCGTGGAACCTCGCCGGTCTCAAGGCGGCCGTGGTGATAGCCGGGCCGGAGGCGGCCGGTGATCTGGCCCGCCTGCCCGAGGAGGTGGGCCACGGGGCCAGCCACCTCGGCGTCATCGCGCACACCACGGCCTTCCGCGAGGGGGGCGGATGGCTGGACGCGCTGCTCGCAGCCCTCGACGAGAACCGGCGACTGCTGCAGCAGCTGGTGGCCGAGCACCTGCCGACGACGACGCTGCGCATTCCGGAGGGGACCTACCTGGCCTGGCTGGACTGCCGGCCGCTGGGCCTCCCGCCCGAGCCGCCCAGCCGCGGCCCCGCCGTCGTCAGCGACCTCGAGGGGCCGGCCCGGTTCTTCCTGGACCACGCCCGGGTGGCGCTGAGCTCGGGCCACGTGTTCGGCACCGGGGGCGCCGGGCACGTGCGCATCAACTTCGCCACCTCCCCCACGGTGCTGACCGAGGCGCTGGCGCGCATGGGCAGGGCCGTCGCGGCGAGGGAGGGGTAGGCCTCGTGCCCCCGGTCGGGTTCGAACCGACACTGGGACCCTTTTAAGGGGCCTGCCTCTGCCAGTTGGGCTACGGGGGCGCGGAAGGCACGGTAGCGGGCCGGGCCCGCTCCGGTCGGGTGCCCGTACGGCGGTCCGCACCCTGGTGCGCCCGGCGCTGGGGCCGCGCGTGCCGGCGGGCGCGCAGCGGCGCCGGCTGGACGCCGTCAGCGCGACGACGCCACCGGCCGGCACGTGGAGGTCCGCCGGCCAGCTGGGTGACCGGCCCGCCGAGGTGCTGGTGCCGACGACGCCGTCGACCGGTGAGGTGCCCCGATCAGCTCGCGGCGAGCTCGGTCGCCCGGGTGAGGACGGCGTCCAGCATCGGCTCGGTCAGCTTGCCGGTGAAGGTGTTCTGCTGGCTGACGTGGTAGCTGCCCAGCAGGGTCAGCGGGCCGCGGGAGCCGGCCAGCGCGACCTCGACGCCGTGCCCGAACGCCGGCCTCGGGCGGGGCAGCACGTACCCCGCGGCGGCGAGCACCGGCCACAGCGCGGTCCAGCCGAAGCCGCCCAGCACCACGACCACCCGCAGCCGGGGCAGGAGCTCCAGCTCGCGGGCCAGCCACGGCGAGCAGGTGTCCCGCTCCTCGGGCGTGGGCGCATTCGCCGGTGGGGCGCAGCGCACCGCGGCGGCCACCCGCACGTCGGTGAGCTCGAGCCCGTCGCCGATGTGCGTCGACGTCGGTTGGTTCGCCAGCCCGGCGCGCCAGAGCGCGGCGAAGATCCAGTCGCCGCTGCGGTCGCCGGTGAAGACCCGGCCGGTGCGGTTGCCCCCGTGGGCGGCCGGGGCGAGGCCGACGACGGCGATCCGCGCGTCGGCCGGGCCCAGCCCCGGCACCGGCCGGCCCCAGTACTCCTCGTCGCGGAAGGAGGCGCGCTTGACCCGGGCCACCTCCTCCCGCCACGCCACCAGCCGCGGGCAGGCGTAGCAACCGGAGATGCGGTCGTCGAGGACGGGCAGCTCGCGGGCGGCCCGCGCGCTGCGCACCACGCCCGCCGGCGTCCGCGTGACGGGGAACCCGCCGTCGTCCCGCGAGGTCATGGAACGGCCCCGGTGCAGGGGCCCGCGACGAGCGTGCGAGTCGTGGGGGGCACCGGGGTCCTTCAACGGGCGAGGCGCAGGGCGATGCCGTCGAGGATGTCGTGCTCGCTGACGGTGACCTCGGGCAGCCCGAACTCGTCCATGAGCACGCGCAGGATGAGCGCCCCGGCGCCGATGACGTCGACCCGGCCCGGGTGCATGACCGGCTCGGCGGCACGACGCGCCCGCGTCGCGGCCAGCAGGTCCGCCGAGACCTGCCGGACGTCGGCCACCGGGATGCGCGACCCGTGGATCGCCGTCGAGTCGTAGGCGGGCAGCCCCATCGCGAGCGCGGCCACGGTGGTGACCGACCCGGCCAGCCCGACCAGGCTCGCCGCCTTCTCCACCGGCACCTCGGCGGTGGCGGAGACGAGCGCGGCGCGGATGTCGCGCTCCGTCCGTGCGACCTGCTCCGCGGTGGGCGGGTCCTCGTGCAGGTGCCGCTCGGTGAGCCGCACGCAGCCGATGTCGACCGAGCGGGCGGCGAGCACGCCGTCGTCGTCGCCGAGCACGAACTCGGTGGAGCCACCGCCGATGTCGACGACGAGCCAGGGGGCGGGCGCCGGGTCCAGCCCGTGGGCGGCGGCCGCCGCCGCGATCGACCCGGTCGCCCCGAGGAAGGACAGCTCCGCCTCCTCCCGGCCGGTCACGACGTCGGGCGTCCGGCCGAGGGTGGCCCGCACCATGCCCTCGAAGTCGGCGCGGTTGGCGGCGTCCCGGGTGGCGCTGGTGGCGACCATCCGGACGTCGGTGGCGCCCAGGTCGCGGGCCTGCGCGGCGTACTCGGCCAGCACCACGCGGGTGCGCTCGATCGCCTCCGGGGCGAGCCGGCCGGTGGCGTCGACCCCCTGGCCGAGCCGCACGACCTCCATCCGCCGCAGCAGGTCGGTGTGGCCGCCCTGCACCGGGACGTCGGCGACGAGCAGGCGGATGGAGTTGGTGCCGCAGTCGATGGCGGCCACCCGCGTCATGCGTCGTCCTCGGGCCGGGCGCACGGCCCCTTGGCCCACCACTCCCCCATCTCGGCGACCGCGCGGTCCCCGATCGGGTTGACGCCCGGCCCGGCGGCCAGCGCGTGGCCGGCCAGCGCGTGCAGGCACTTCACGCGGTCGGGCATGCCGCCGGCGGTCGCGCGCGTGGGCAGCACGTCCTCGGCGTCGCGCGTGGCGAGGTAGGCCTCGTGCGCGGCGCGGTACCCGGCGGCGAGCTCCGGGTCGGTGGCGAGCTCGTCCTGCCACTCCCGCATGCGCCCGGTGGACTCCAGCCGGCTCGCGGCGGCCGAGGCGCGCGGGCAGGTCAGGTAGTACAGCGTCGGGAACGGGGTGCCGTCCTCCAGCCGCGGCGAGGTCTCGACGACGTCCGGCTGGCCGCAGGGGCACCGGTGCGCGACGCCGACCAGCGCCCGGGGCGGGCGGCCGAGCTGCCGGCCGACGACCTCCCGGTCCTCCTCGCTGACCGGGCTGGAACGGCCGCGCCGCAGGGGCCCGGGCGGAGCGTGCGAGGGCTGGGGGCTAGCGGGGTCGTTCATCTCACTCCGCCGTCCCGTCGTCGTCCTGCGTGCCGTCGCCGCCGTCGGCGTCGGCCAGCGAGCGCATCAGCCCCTCGTACCAGGGCAGCTGCCCCGGCTCCGCGGCGGCCGCCGCCAGCGTGCCGGCATCGCCCTCCACGGCCTCGCCGTCGACGACCAGCACCAGCCGGTCACCCGGAAGCACGTAGGACAGCCGCTCGCGCGCCTGCCGCTGGGCGTAGACCGGGTCGGCCTGCAGCTCGAGCTGCCCCTGCAGCGCGGTGACCCGCTCGTCGAGCTGCCGGCCCTCCGCGGCCAGCCGGGTGAGCTCGGCCTGACCGGCCAGGTACTGCCGGATCGGCCCGGCGAGGGTGAGGGCCAGCAGCAGCACCAGCCCGACGAGCACCACCGCACGGCCGGTGAACGGGGGGCGCCGCCGGGCCGCCGCGGCCGGCCGTCGCTCCGGACGGCGGTTGGGGCGCCGCTGCGCGGGCCGGCTGGACGCCCCCGACCGCAGCCCGGTGCGGACCGGCCGCGAGTGGTGCACGCGGGGCGCCCGGCCCGTCGCGCGCCGCCCCTCGCTCCCGCCCCGCCGGCCGCGGACGCTGCTCATCGCCCTCCGCTCAGCCGTTCAGCCGCGGGAAGGCCGACGCACCGGCATAGCGGGCGGCGTCGTCGAGCTCCTCCTCGATGCGGAGCAGCTGGTTGTACTTGGCCACGCGCTCGCTGCGGGCCGGGGCACCGGTCTTGATCTGCCCGCAGTCGGTGGCGACGGCGAGGTCGGCGATCGTGGTGTCCTCGGTCTCGCCCGAGCGGTGGCTCATCATGCAGCGGTAGCCGTTGCGGTGGGCCAGGTTGACCGCGTCGAGGGTCTCGGTGAGCGTGCCGATCTGGTTGACCTTGACCAGCAGGGCGTTGGCCGCGCCGCGGGCGATGCCGTCGGCCAGCCGCGTCGGGTTGGTGACGAAGAGGTCGTCGCCGACGATCTGCACGCGGTCGCCGAGGGCGGCGGTCATCGCGATCCAGCCGTCCCAGTCCTCCTCGTCGAGCGGGTCCTCGATGGAGACGATGGGGTAGGCGTCGACCAGGCCGCGGTAGTAGTCCACCAGGTACTCCGCCGAGCGGGTCTGGCCCTCGAAGTCGTAGCCGCCCTCGGTGTGGAACTCGGTGGCGGCGACGTCGAGCGCGAAGGCGATGTCGGTCCCGACGGTGTAGCCGGCCTTGTCGACGGCCTCGGCGATGAGATCCAGGGCGTCGCGGTTGCTCGGCAGGTCGGGCGCGAAGCCGCCCTCGTCGCCCAGGCCGGTGGAGAGGCCGCGGCCCTTCAGCACCGCCTTGAGCGCGTGGTAGGTCTCGGTGCCCATCGCCAGCCCCTCGGCGAAGGTGGCCGCCCCGATGGGGGCGATCATGAACTCCTGCACGTCGACGTTGCTGTCGGCGTGCGCGCCGCCGTTGAGGATGTTCATCATCGGCACCGGCAGCATGTGCGCCGAGGGCCCGCCGACGTAGCGGAACAGCGACAGGCCGGTGGAGTCGGCGGCGGCCCGCGCGACGGCGAGGCTCACGCCGAGGATCGCGTTGGCGCCCAGGCGCGACTTGTCCGGCGTGCCGTCGAGGTCGAGCAGGCGCTGGTCGACCAGCCGCTGCTCGGTGGCCTCGTAGCCGACGAGCTCGGGGCCGATGACGTCGAGGACTCCGTCGACGGCCTTGGTGACACCCTTCCCGCCGTAGCGGTCACCCCCGTCCCGCAGCTCGACCGCCTCGAAGGCGCCCGTGGAGGCGCCGCTGGGCACGGCGGCCCGGGCGATCGTCCCGTCGTCGAGGGCGACCTCGACCTCCACGGTGGGGTTTCCGCGCGAGTCGAGGATCTCCCGCGCGCCTACGGCATCGATGCTCGGCACGGGGAGCAGCCTAGCCAGGCGAACCGCCCGGTGTGGTGCTCCCCCGGCTTCGCCCCGCCCGGATCAGCGCGCCGGCGGTACCGGCCGCTGCTCCGCGGTGCCGCCGTCGGCGGCCGCCCGGTCGTGGCGGGCCCGCTCGGCCTGGTCCTCCTCGCTCGGCCCGCTGAACGCCTGCGAGCGCTTCCGGGCCTCCAGGCTGCCGGTGAACAGCCCCTCGTTGGTGGTCGGCCCCCGGTCGGCCGGCCTCGCCGGCCGCGGGGCGGTGCGGGGGTCGGGCGCCGGCCGCGGTCCGCGCCGCTCCGGCGCCTCGTACCCGGCGGCGCCCTCGTTGCGGACCCGCGGCAGGGCGTGCGGCGCCTCCCGCTGCAGCCAGCCGACGAGCCCCTCGCGGACGGCGCAGCGCAGGTCGAACAGCGTCCCCGCGTCCTGTGCGCTGACCAGTACCCGCACCCGCACCAGCGAGCCGACGGCGTCCGTCACCTGCAGGACCTTGACCCGCTGGTCCCAGTTCTCGTCGTCGGCGACCAGCCGGTCGAGCTCCTCGCGCATCCGGTCGAACGGCGTCGTCCAGTCCACGTCGAGCTCGACGGCGCCGAGGACGGCGGACTCCTTGCGGGTCCAGTTCTCGAACGGCGTGGTGGTGAAGTACGTCGAGGGCAGCACCAGGCGCCGGTCGTCCCAGATGTGCACGACGACGTAGGTCAGGGTGATCTCCTCGATCCGCCCCCACTCGTCCTCCACGACGACGACGTCGTCGACCCGGATCGCGTCGGTGAAGGCCAGCTGCAGGCCGGCGAAGACGTTGGCCAGCGAGGTCTGGGCGGCCAGGCCGGCGACGATGGATATGACGCCCGCGCTGGCCAGGATGCTGGCCCCGGCGGCGCGGGCGCCGGGGAAGGTCAGCAGCATCGCCGCGACGGTGAGCACGGCGACGAGGACGGCGGCCAGCCGGCGCAGCAGCGAGATCTGCGTACGCACCCGCCGGGCGTGCCGGTTGTCCGCGACGTCGACGTCGTACCGGGCCAGCCAGGCGTCGGCCGCGACGAAGACGGCGACCGCGACCAGCCAGCCGATGGTCGCGATCACCGCGAGCACCAGCACGTGGACGACGACCTCCGACCAGTCGCCCAGCTCGTTCGCCGCCTCCAGCACGACGGTCACCGCGCCCAGCACCAGCAGCGCACGCAGCGGGGTGCGGCCCCGGCGGGAGAGGTCGGCGGTCACCGGCGAGCCGCGGCCCACGCGCCGGACCACCACGCCGATGAGGACGCCGAGCAGCCAGGCCACCAGGGCGGCGCCGGCGAGGACCAGCAGGACCTGCCAGGTCTCCGACGGCAGCAGGCCGGACACGCCCTCGACGGCCTCGTCGGGGCCGACGGGGTCGGTCGCGGGGGCGGACAGCGTGGCGGGCAGCGGACCGGCTCCTCTCGAGGCAACGGCGCAGGTGCACCACGCTAGCCAGCCGGGGGCCCTCCGTCAGGCCGGCGTCCCCGCATCGGGTCGGTCCGCGGCGGCGGCGTCCAGCTCCCCGGCGTACCGGCGCACCGCCTCCCGCAGGGCGTCCTCCACGTCCCACCCCCGGGCCTCGGCGGCGGCGACGACGCCCAGCAGCCGCTCGCCGAGCGCCTCCGGGCTCGTGTCCGGCAGCTCGGCCGGCTCCGGCGTGGGCAGACCCACCCGCCCGGCCCGGCGCACGAGGGCCGCGCCCCACGAGGCGGCGGGCTGCGAGCGGGAGACGCCCTCGGTGGGCGAGCGGCGCTGCTTCTCCGCCTTCTTGATCTCCTCCCAGCCGGCCTCGACCTGCGCGACATCGCGCGGCCCGGCGTCCCCGAACACGTGCGGGTGCCGGCGCACCAGCTTGTCGACCAGGTCGCCGGCGACGTCGTCGACGTCGAAGCCGCGCCCGTCGTCCTCCTGCGCCACCCGGGCGTGGAAGACGACCTGGAGCAGCACGTCGCCGAGCTCCTCCCGCATGGCCGGGTAGTCGTCGTCGACGATCGCGTCGTAGGCCTCGTGCGCCTCCTCCAGCAGGTAGCCGCGCAGTGAGGCGTGGGTCTGCTCGGCGTCCCACGGGCACCCGCCGGGCGAGCGCAGCCGGTCCATGACGGCGACGACGTCCAGCAGCCGCGCGCCGGGCGGCGCCGGCGCCCCGGCCACCGCGGGGACCCCGGGGAGCGCGGTCGCCTCGTCCGGCGACGCCAGGCAGACGACGTCGTCCTCGCGGGCGCTCGCGGCCTCGGCGCCGGGCAGCTCCTCGACCGCGACGCCGGCGGCCCGCAGCATCGCGGTCCCCGCGGCAGCGCCGGGCAGCGCGACGACGGGCCGGGGGCCGGTCACCGCCGTCCAGCCGTCCGCGCCCAGCAGCGCGGGGAGACGGGGGTCGACGGTGACGACGAGGGCGACGGGCACCCGCCCAGTCTCCGGGTACCGGACGCCGGGGCTACTCGACGGGGGTCGTCCCGTCCTCGAGGATCTCGACGACCCCCGTGCCGCCCGGCAGCAGCCGCCCGTCCTCGTAGACCGCGTAGCGGGGGTTGACCGTGATGTCGAGGTCGGCCCGCACCTCCTCGAGGAGCGGTGCGGCCGCCGCCTCCACCTCCTCGCCGGCCGCCTGGACCAGCTGCGGCCGGAGCTCCTCGAACGACGGGTAGACCGTGCCGGCGCGGAAGGCGACGACGACCCCGCCGGCCTGGGGCACCGGCACCGCGACCGCCGTCCCCGGCGCCGCAGAGGCCAGTGGCTCGGCGAGCGGGGCGGGCAGCTCGCCCGGTGCCGAGCGGGTGAGTTCCGGCAGCGTGAACTGGCCGGGGAACCGGGCGGCCACCGCGGGATAGCTCGCCGGATCGGCCGCCAGCTCCGCGCCGACCGCGTCGGCCGTCGCCTGGTCGGGCACGGTGACGACGCCGTACTCGACCTGGCCCACCTGCTCCCGGACCTCCTCGTAGCGGGCGCGCAGCGCGGCCTCGTCCACGGGTTCCGCCGCACCCTCGCCGATGGCGATCTCCTGGCGCACCAGCTGCTGGCGCACGCTCTCGCGGACGTCGGCCGGGGAGATGCCCTGCGGGGCGAGCCGGGCGTAGACGGCCTCGGGGTCGCCGAACAGCTCCTCGATCCGGCGGGTCAGCTCGGCGTCCGTGATCTGCACGTCGAACCGCTGCGCCGCGGCGTCGTGCACCTCGCCCTCGAGGAGCAGGCCGAGCACCTGGACGGTGAAGTCGTCCTCCCGGCCCGCGACGGCGGCGGCGATCTCGGGGTCCTCCAGGCGGTCGTCGACCTGGGCCTGCAGCTCGTCGACGGTGATCTGCTCGTCGCCCACGTAGGCCGCGACGTCCGGCGCCGACCGGCACCCGGCCAGGGCGAGGACGGCCAGGAGCGCGGCGGTGCCGGCACGAACGGCGCGGTGCTGCATCACGCGGCGAGACTGCCACACCGCATGTGACCTGGACCGCAGGCCGCCCCGGCCCGGCTACGCGGCGACGGGCTGTTCGAGCACGGCCCGCAGGACCGAGTGCAGGTTCTCCAGCAGGGCGACGTCCCGCAGCGGGGTCCGGCGGTCGGGGCCGACCGGCACCTTGAGCGAGATCATCCGCACGGCCGCCTTGTACGAGGCGCCGTCGGCCAGCCGGGCCAGCCGCATCTGCTTGGACTCCGGCAGGTCGACCGGGCCCACCCGGACCGTGCGGCCCTGCAGCGAGACCTCGGTGATGCCCAGCGCCCGCATCGCGACCCGGAACCGGGCGACCGCGAGCAGGTTCAGGACGGGTGCCGGCGGGGCGCCGTACCGGTCGGTGAGCTCGTCGAGCACCGCCTGCGCCTGATCCTCGTCCTGGATGGCGGCGACCTTGCGGTAGGCCTCCATGCGCAGCCGCTCGCCCGGCACGTAGTCGTGCGGCAGGTGCGCGTCCACCGGCAGGTCCACCCGCACCTCCACCGGCTCGGCGGGCGCCTCCTCGCCGGTCACCTGCGCCCGGTAGTCGGCCACCGCCTCCCCGACCAGCCGCACGTACAGGTCGAAGCCGACGCCGGCGATGTGCCCGGACTGCTCGCCGCCGAGCAGGTTGCCCGAGCCGCGGATCTCCAGGTCCTTCATCGCCACCGCCATGCCGGCGCCGAGGTCGGTGTTGTTCGCGATCGTGGTGAGCCGGTCCACCGAGGTCTCGGTCAGCGTGCGGGTGGGGTCGTACGTGAAGTACGCGTAGGCCCGCTCCCGCCCACGCCCGACCCGGCCGCGGATCTGGTGCAGCTGGGAGAGCCCGAAGGTGTCGGCGCGGTCGACGATCAGCGTGTTGGCGTTCGGGATGTCCAGGCCCGACTCGACGATCGTCGTCGCCACCAGGACGTCGTACTCCTTCTCCCAGAAGCCGACCATGATCCGCTCGAGCTCGTGCTCCTTCATCTGGCCGTGCCCGACGGCGATGCGGGCCTCGGGCACCAGGTGGCGGATCTTCGCCGCGGCCTTGTCGATCGACTGCACCCGGTTGTGGATGACGAACACCTGGCCGTCGCGCAGCAGCTCGCGGCGGATCGCCGCGGCCATCTGCTTGTCGCTCCACGCACCCACGTAGGTCAGCACCGGGTGCCGCTCCTCGGGCGGGGTGAGGATCGTCGACATCTCGCGGATGCCGGTGAGGCTCATCTCCAGGGTGCGCGGGATCGGGGTGGCCGACATCGACAGGACGTCGACCGCCGTCCGCATCGTCTTCAGGTACTCCTTGTGCTCGACGCCGAAGCGCTGCTCCTCGTCGACGACGACCAGGCCGAGGTCCTTCCACCGCGTGGTCGGCTGCAGCAGCCGGTGGGTGCCCACCAGGATGTCGATCTCGCCGGCGGCGAGCTGCCGGAGGATCTCGGTGGTCTCGCGGTCGGACTGGAACCGGGAGAGCACCTTCACCGTCACCGGGAACTGCGCGACCCGCTCGGAGAAGGTCTTGAAGTGCTGGTTGGCCAGCAGCGTCGTCGGCACCAGGACGGCGACCTGCTTGCCGTCCTGGACCGCCTTGAACGCGGCCCGGATGGCGATCTCGGTCTTCCCGTAGCCGACGTCGCCGCAGATGATCCGGTCCATCGGCACGGTCTGCTGCATGTCGGCCTTGACCTCGTCGATCGCGGCCAGCTGGTCGGGCGTCTCCTGGAACGGGAAGGCGTCCTCCAGCTCGCGCTGCCAGACGGTGTCGGGGCCGAAGGCGTGGCCCTGGGTGGCCATGCGCGCCGAGTACAGGCGGATGAGCTCACCGGCGATCTGCTTGACCGCCTTGCGGGCCGAGCTCTTCGTCTTCTGCCAGTCGGCGCCGCCGAGCTTGGACAGCGCCGGGGCCTCCCCGCCGACGTACCGGGTGAGCTGGTCGAGGGCGTCGGTGGGCACGAACAGCCGGTCCGGCGGCTGGTTCCGCCGCGACGGCGCGTACTCGACGATCAGGTAGTCCCGCTGCCCGCCGTTGACGGTGCGGCTGATCATCTCGATGTAGCGGCCGACGCCGTGCTGCTCGTGCACCACCAGGTCGCCCGGCTGCAGCTGCACCAGGTCGACGGCGTTGCGCCGGCGGGCGGGCATCTTCACCGCGTCGCGCATCGTCGTGCCGCGCTGGCCGGTCAGGTCGTGCTCGGTGACCAGCGCCAGCCCGACGCCCGGGAAGGCGAACCCCGCCTCGAGGTTGCCCTGGGTGACGTGGGTGAGCCCGGCGTCGGGGGCGGTGGCGAGATCGGGCACCAACCGGACGCCGAGCTCGGCCTCGGTGAGCTGGTCGGCGGCGCGCTCGGCGGGGCCGGGGCCGGCGAAGGTGACGACCACCCGCCACCCGTCGCGGTGCCAGCCGCGCATGCGCTCGACGGCGGCGCCCTGGTCGCCGTGGAAGCGCTCGACGGGCGTCGCGTCGAGGGTGACCTGCCGCTCGTCGGCCGTGTCCTCGTCCCCCAGGCCACCCCCGAGCGCGAACACCCCGGTGGTCCACCAGGGCAGCCCGCGCGTGCGGGCGGCGGTCTCCACGTCGGCGAGGTCGCGGAAGGAGGACGCCCCCAGGTCGAGCGGGGCCTCCCCCGCCTCCGCGGCGGTCGCCCACGAGGCGGCGAGGAACTCGTCCGCGGTGCGCACCAGGTCGGCCGCGCGGCTGCGCACCCGCTCGGGGTCGCAGACGAGGACGTGGGTGCCCGCGGGCACCAGGTCGGTGAGCAGCTGCATGGCGGCGTCCCCGATGAGGGCCGGGGTCAGCGACTCCATGCCCTCGACGGCGATGCCCTCGGCCAGCTTGCCCAGGACCTCGATCAGGCCGGGGTGCTCGACGGCGAGTGCAGCGGCGCGGGCCCGCACCTCCCCGGTGAGCAGCAGCTCGCGGCACGGCGGCGCCCACAGCCGGTCCGGCCGCTCGTCCAGCGAGCGCTGGTCGGCGGCGGAGAAGTACCGCAGCTCGTCGACCTCGTCACCCCAGAACTCCACGCGCACCGGGTGCGGCTCGGTCGGCGGGAAGACGTCGAGCAGCCCGCCGCGGACGGCGAACTCGCCGCGCTTCTCGACCAGCTCGACGCGGCTGTAGGCGGCGTCGGAGAGCGCCTGGGCGATGTCGTCCAGCCCGGCGGAGTCACCGGGCTTCAGCTCGACGGGCACCAGGTCGCCGAGCCCCGGCGCCAGCGGCTGCAGCACGCTCCGCACCGGGGCGACCAGCACGTCGATCGTGCCGTTCTGACCGGGGTGGGTGAGGTCGCGCAGGATCGCGAGGCGCCGGCCGACGGTGTCCGCCCGCGGGCTGAGCCGCTCGTGTGGCAGCGTCTCCCAGGCGGGGAAGGTCTCGACCCGGCGGTCGGGCAGGAAGCAGCGGAGCAGATCGGCCGCCGCGTCGGCGTCGCGCTCCCCCGCCGTCACCAGGAGGACGGGTACCCCCGCGCCGCCACGCGCGGCGAGCGCAGCGGCCACCAGCGGCTGCACGGGCGGCGGTGCGGTGACCGCCAGCTCGGCGTTCCCGGCCGCGGCCACGACGCGGGCCATGCCCGGGTCGGCGAGGACGACGTCGAGCACGCCGCGCAAGGTCACGTCTGTTCTCCCGGGGGTCCTTCGATCACGGAGGTCGGCCGCGTGCAGCACAGCGGTCCGCCACCGACCAGGCTAATCCGCCGAGGGATGTGTCCCGGCCCGCGGCCGGTGACCCCTGGAGACGCCGAACGGCCGGCCGGCGGGATCGATTCCCACCGGCCGGCCGCCCGAGCGCCGCGCCGCCCCGTCAGACCGCGGGGGCGAGCACCACGGTCAGCATCACCGCGCGGCTGCTGGGCGCCGACACGGTGGCCGTGAGCCCCCCGACCGGGCCACCGCCCACCGGAGCGCCGCTGTCGGCCACCAGCGTGGCGACGTCACCGTTGCCGGCACCGGCGATGTTGCTGCGCTCGCTCAGCTCCGCCGGCGGCGTGAACTGCCGCCCCTCTGGCCCCTTGTCCGACCAGATCGACAGCACCCAGCTACCCGCCGCCGCCTCGGCCACCGGCGTCGTGTGGGCCGTCCCCGGCGACCACCCGCCGGCGGCGCCCGCCACCGACGCCACCGGGCCCGTGGCGGCCGTCCCCGAGTAGGCCAGCAGCTGGAGCGTGACCGCCGACGACGTCCCCCCCAGACTCACCGTCACCACGGACCCGGCATCACCGGCCGCCGCCACCCGGGAGAAGACCTGGGTGGTCATCGCGGTGGCGTCGGCCTGCTGACCGCTCAGGGCCCAGCCGGCCGGAGGGGTCCCCGTCACCGCCGAGTTCGTCGACAGCACCAGGACCAGCCCGTCGCCGGGCCGCACCGCCGCAGGCACCTCCACCGCGACCTCCGTCACCGGACGTGCCGCGACACCGGCCGAACCACGCAAGCCGATGCCGGCGCCGACCGGGGCGGGGGCCACCGTCACGGTCGCCTCCGCCGTACCGATGCCCCCGGAGGCGTCGGTCACCGTCAAGGACACCAGGTAGTCCCCGGCCGCGGCGTACGCGTGCTCCACCACCGGGCCGGTCGCCGTGGTCCCGTCACCCAGGTCCCACGCCCACGAGGTCACCGGCCCGTCCGCGTCCGACGACGCCGACCCGTCGAACTCGCACGTCAACCCGGCACACGTGGAGGTGAGCACCGCCTCCGGCGCGGACCCGACCGGCTCGGCCGGATCGCCGGGGTCGGCCGGGTCGACCGGCTCGGC
This sequence comes from Blastococcus sp. SYSU DS0669, assembly GCF_054050895.1. Taxonomy (NCBI): domain Bacteria; kingdom Bacillati; phylum Actinomycetota; class Actinomycetes; order Geodermatophilales; family Geodermatophilaceae; genus Blastococcus; species Blastococcus sp. SYSU DS0669. The sequence goes on from NZ_JBJHAE010000001.1 coordinate 279,264, forward strand.
GGGCGGAGCCACCTCGTCCGCCGCCAGCACCACCGTCAGCATCACCGCGCGGCTGCTGGGCGCCGACACGGTGGCCGTCAGCCCCCCGACCGGCCCACCGCCCACCGGAGCGCCGCTGTCGGCCACCAGCGTGGCGACGTCACCGTTGCCGGCACCGGCGATGTTGCTGCGCTCGCTCAGCTCCGCCGGCGGCGTGAACTGCCGCCCCTCCGGCCCCTTGTCCGACCAGATCGACAGCACCCAGCTACCCGCCGCCGCCTCGGCCACCGGCGTGGTGTGCGCCGTGAGGCCCGCCCCGTCGGCCGCACCCGTGACCGAGGCCACCGGCCCCGAGACGGCGGTGCCCGAGTACGCCATCAGCTGCAGCGTGAGCGCCGACCAGGTGCCGACCGAGACCTCGACGGTGGAGCCGGCGTCGCTCGCCGTGGCCACGCGGGTGAAGACCTGCGTGGTCATGGCGGTGCCGGCGGCCTGGCCACCGGCCGGCGTCCAGCCCTCCGGCGCGGTCCCGGTCGCCGCGGAGTTGGTGGAGAGGACCAGCACCAGGCCGTCGCCGGCGCGCACGGAGTCCGGGACGTCCACCGACGCCGCCGTCACCGGCCGTGCCGCCACACCGGCCGAACCGCGCAGGCCGATGCCGGTGCCCACCGGAGCAGCCGTCACCGTGACCGTCGCCGTCCCGCCGTCGGCTGCACCCTGGGCGTCGGTGACCGTCAGGGCCACCGTGTACTCACCGGCCGCCGCGTAGGTGTGCACCGGCGCCGCCTCGGTGCTGGTGGCACCGTCCCCGAAGTCCCACGCGTAGGAGAGCGGTCCACCGTCCGGGTCGGTCGACTCCGCGGCGTCGAACGAGCAGGTGAGCTCGGCGCACGAGGAGGAGATGACCGCGGCCGGCGCCTGGTTCGCCGTGCCGGAGGCGGGCTGCAGCAGGAGCGTCAGCATGGTGGCGCGACTGCTCGACGTGGGCACGGTCGCGGTGACCCCGCCCACCGGGCCCGCCGGCACGGGAGCGCCGCTGTCGGCCACCAACGTGGCCACGTCGCCCCGGCCCCCGCCGGCGAGGTTGCTGCGCTCCGTCACGCTCTGCGGGGCCGTGAACTGCCGCGCCGAGGGCCCCTTGTCCGACCAGACCGACAGGACCGTCTGGCCCTCGGCAGCCATGGCCGTGGGAGTCGTGTGCGAGGTTCCTCCGAGGTTCGCGGCCCCCACCACGGTCGCCACCGGCCCGGAGGCGGCGGTACCCGAGTACGCGAGGACCTGCAGCGACACCGCCGACCACTCGGGCAGCGACACCGTCACCGTCGAACCGGCGTCCCCGGAAGCGGCGACCCGGGTGAAGACCTGGGTGTTCATCCCGGTGCCCGCTGACTGCGCGCCGACCTGCGTCCACCCCTCGGGGGCCGTGCCGGCCGCGGCCGAGTTCGTCGACAGGACCAGCACCAGCCCGTTCCCGGCCTCCACGGCGGCCGGCACGGTCACCGAGGCCGCCCGCACCGGCCGCGCCGTCGTGGCGGCAGCGTCCACGAACGCGATGCCCGGCTCCTCGGCCGGGGCCACGACGAGCTGCTGCGCCGCCGACCCGGTGGCACCGTCGTCGTCGGTCACGGTGAGCGTCACGGTGTACGTGCCGGCCTCGGCGTAGGTCTTGGCCGGAGCCACCCCCGTGCCGCTCGTCCCGTCCCCGAAGTCCCACCGGTGCTCGACCACCGTGCCGTCGGCGTCCGTGGAACCCGACGCGTCCAGCGCGCAGGCGAGGCCCAGGCAGTCCGTGGCGATCGCGGCGACCGGCGCCTGGTTCGGCGTCGGACCGAGGAAGAGGGCCTTCACCCGCCAGTCCGCCCCGTCCCGGGACGGGCCGCTGACGACCGTCGCCTCCCCTCCGGGCACCCCCCCGGTGAACGCCGTACGACGCAGCTCACCGTTCGACGAGCTCGCCACGTACAGCTGGTCACCGTCGACGAGGAGCCCGGAGACGGACGAGAAGCCGCTGCCGGCCGCCGAGAACCGGGTCTCGGAGACGACCCCGCTGTCCGGCGAGAAGTACCGGTAGAACAGCTGGCTGCTGTTGGTGCGCGTGTAGTACAGCCGGCCGCCCTGGTAGGCCATCGCCGTCACCGAGGACAGTTCGCTGTAGAAGCTGGGGCGCGCACCCTGGAACGTGGTGCCCGAGCCGGAGTCGACGCTGCTCCAGACCGGGTCGAAGTAGGGGTCGACCTGCGTCGCGGGGCCGAACGTGGTCCCGTCGAAGCTCCGGCGGAAGAGGGAGAACGAGCCCCCGCTCGAGGCGCCGTAGTAGAGGCTGCCGTCGACGAGGAACGAGCCCTTGACCGACCGCCAGTCCAGGCCGCCCGTCGGCATGGAGCGGTCGGGTCCAGCGGTCGTGCCGTCGAAGCTCCGGCTCCGCAGGTCGTTGGTGACCTGGAGCCCGAGCATGGAGACGCTGCCCCCGAGGTAGACGTTCCCGGGGAGGGCGCCGGTGTCCTCGAGCGGCAGGGCGGCGCCGCCGGCGAGCGGGAACCAGCCCAGCCGCGGGCGGTAGTGCTCGCGGGCGCCGAAGAACTCGGTGTCCGAACCCACGTAGAGACCGGTGTCGGTCGCCAGCAGCGACTCCGCACCGATGCCGCGGGGGTGCCGCCCCGGGTTCCAGGACAGCGGGAGGCCCGTGCGCGGGTCCAGCGCGGCGATCCCGGGGCGCGGGACCGCACCGGCGAGCGCCTGATCGGAGCCGTGGGGGTTGTTGAGCCAGCGCTGGTGGCCGCCGACGTACACGGCCGCGCCGGTGACCGCGGTCGAGTGGAGCGTGTCGCCCCCGGTCTCGGCGACCCAGGCCGGCTGGACGTCGTCCCCGGTGGTCCCGACGTCCCAGCGCGCCGCGGTGTCGCACAGCGTGCCGCTGTACTCCCCGCCCGTGGTGACGACGACGAAGTAGGAGCCGTCGGGCGCGAAGTCCACCTCCCGCACGTAGGAGTCCATGTAGTCCTTGGCGCAGGCCGGCTCGTAGCGGCGGGTACGCCACCCCGGGTCCACCGTGGCGCCCTGGTCCTGCAGCAGCACCGCGACCGCCTGGTCCCGCGGCAACCCGTCGGCGATCTTGAAGTTGCCGATCGCCACGAGCCGGGTGCCGTCCGGGGAGACGGCGAGGTCCTTCACGCCCACCGAACCGCGGCTCGCGCCGCTGGGCCAGTTGTGGTTGACCGCGACGTCCACGCCCAGGTACTCGTCGGTCGCCCCGGTGGCGGGGTCGAGGGTGGCCAGACCACCGTGCGGCACCCCGCCGATGGCGTTGAAGTAGCCGCCGACGTACAGCCGGCCGCCCGCCAGCACGAGGTCGGTCACCGCGCCGTTGATGCCGGCGGGGCGGAAGCCGTCCACTCGTGCGCCCGACGCCAGGGAGACCTGGACGAGGTTGCGGGTCCCGGTCGCGCCGTTGACGGTCGCGAACGTGCCGCCGAGGTAGACGGTGCCCTCCGGGCCCGCCTCCACCGCCTGGACCATGCCGTTCAGCGCGGGGGCGAACGCGCGGTCGATGGCCCCGGTCCGCGCGTCGAAGGCGAAGACGTAGGGCTGGTCCCACGCGCCGCTGCCGTTCGCCGGGGAGTCCCGGACCGCGGTGAAGTCGCCGACCACCACGATGCGGTCACCGACCTGCGCCATGTCGAGCACCCGGTTGTCGAGCACGTACGGCGTCGACGCACCCGGCTGTGCCGAGACGACCCCGCCCTGGGCGGTGGCGGCCGATGCCGGCCCGACCCCCGTGACGAACGTCGACATGATCGCGACGACGATCGCCGCCCACAGCCCGCGCCAGATCCTTGCCATATCGCCCGTGCGTCCCTCCGCGACGGAGGGGCTCCCCCCGTGAAACCGAGCCCCAAGCCCGCCGAGGATCACAGTGCGTAGTGTCGATCTTCCACGCCGAGGCCGGTTTCTCGCCCGGACGGGTGGCGACGACGGGCGACGACCTCGCCATGCGGAGCAGGTCGATCACGGAGAGTGGTGATGCGGCCCCGAGGCGGCGTGCCTCTCAGGGACGGCAGCCGCTCTCGGCGACCTCCCGCCATGCCTGCCGGGACGGCTCGTCGCGCAACTGCCAGTCCCCGGTGGGCCCGGGTCCCTGCCAGTACATCCACATGGCCACCTGCGGGTGGTGGGCGATCCAGGCGGCGTCCTGCCTGATCGCCCGGGCACGGGCCCGTTCCATCGCCGGGTCCGACACCTCCCCCGGCCTCAGCTCGTACTGGCCGTACTCCACGACGAAGAGCGGTAGGCCGGTCGGTGCCATGAAGTCGTACCAGTGCCGGAAGGAGGGACTGGTCGTCATGGCCACCGGCTCGAAGGCGTACCAGTCCACGCCCACGAAGTCGGCGTAGGCAGCTCCCGGCCACCACGCCCGCGGGTCGCCCACGTAGTGGTCGGGCTCGGCCGGGTCCCACCAGTAGGCCATGTACACCGGCCCCCACCGGATGGACGGATTCGCCCCGGTGACCACCTCGTGCAGATGGCGGTGCAGGGCCACGAACTCCTCGGCCGACATGTCGTTCTCCGGCTCGTGGAAGGCGGTGGCGAAGACGCCCTCGGGCACGGTCCGGGCCCAGGCCCGCACCTCGTCGTCGTAGCGTCCCGCCGCGGCTCCCCGGACGTCACGACCGGGCGGCTTCCACGAGACGAACGACCGCAGGCCCGCGCTCGGGTCCTCCGCGGCCGCGGAGCGCTCGAAGCTCTCCGGGAGCGACGGGTTGAACGACCGCCGGATCGTCAACGGCCCCAGCTCGTCCGCGCTGGCCCGGAAGGCCTCCAGCGCCGGACCGGGCGCCGTGTCCGCCGAGACGACGTAGGCACCGACCGCCAGGCAGCGGTGGGCGTAGTCGGGGACGTTCGTGCGTGCGGACGTCCCCGCCGCGGAACCGGACACCGGCGTCACCAGCAGGACGGCGGCGACCAGGCACCAGGGGCGACGCCCCGTCCTCAGCATGTCCACCACCCCTCGGTCCGCCGTGGCCGGCCCGGTCTCCTCGGGAACCGGCCCTCCGGCCGGCCGACGCTACGGCGGCACGCCGGCCCCGTCCGGCGGATGCCGGCCGTCCCGCCCCATCGGATGACCGGTCCCTCCCCCATGGGGGGAGGGACGCGACGTCCGCAGGCCCCGCCGCCCTCCCCCGCACCTAGGTTCGGGAATCCGGGCGGTGGCATTCCCGGTCACGCACGGGTGCGCGTCGCGCCGGGGACAGGAGGGGAGGGGGACCGTGGACCTGCAGTTCACGCTGGTGCTGGCGGGCCTCCTCATCGGTGTCGTCGTCGGGCTGACGGGCATGGGCGGAGGTGCGCTCATGACCCCCGCGCTCGTCCTCTTCTTCGGCGTGCCACCCCTGGCCGCCGTCTCCAGCGACCTGGTCGTGTCGGCGGTGACGAAGCCGGTCGGCGGCGCCGTCCACCTGCGGCGCGGCACCGTGGACCTGCGCCTGGTGGCGCTGCTGTGCATCGGTTCGGTACCGAGCGCCTTCTGCGGCGTCCTGGTCTCCCGAGCCCTCGGCTCCGGCAGCGGCGTCCAGGCGTGGACGAAGACGGCCCTGGGCGTCGCGCTGCTCCTGGCAGCCGCCGGCCTCATCGTGCGCGCCTACCAGTCGATGGTGGCGCGGGGCCGGCGAGCGGCCGAGCGCCGGGCCCGCGGTGCCTGCGGGCCGCTCCCGGCACCGGGTGATCCCGACCTCGCGGTGCCCCGGCTGCGGCCGGTCGCCACGATCGTCGTCGGCGCCATCGGCGGGCTCGTCGTCGGCATGACGTCGGTCGGGTCCGGCTCGCTGATCATCATCGCCCTGCTCTGGCTGTACCCCCGGCTGTCGGCCGCCGGCGTGGTCGGCACCGACCTGGTCCAGGCGGTCCCGCTGGTCACGTCCGCCGCACTGGGGCACCTGCTGTTCGGCGACTTCCGCCTCGACCTCACCACCTCCCTGCTGGTGGGCTGCCTGCCGGGCGTCTACCTGGGCGCCCGGCTCTCCTCCCGGGCGCCGGGGGGCCTGGTGCGGCGCGCGCTCGCCCTGGTCCTGCTCGCGTCCGCGCTGAAGCTGCTCGGACTGCCCGACCTGGCGATGGTGTCGACGCTCGCGGTGGTCGTCGTCGTCGCCCCCCTGCTGTGGATGGCGGCTCGCGCGCGGCACGGCCTGCCGCCGCGCGCCCGCATCCTCACCGCGCTCTGGGAGCAGTGGCGGGGCCGACGGCAGGAGGAGCTCCCGCAGCCCGCGATGGCGTCGACCGGGTCGGAGCGGCCGGCTCGTCACTGACGGCCGGCTACCGCCACGCCCTGCACCGCGGGCCGCCCGATCCGCGGTGCGCCACCTGCCCCCTACGGGTGGTGGCACCGGGTGGAGGGGTCGTTGCACGGACGCGCCGCTGGTACGACTGGCACACCGGTCGGACCACCTCGAGACGACGACAGGTACACGAGTGCCCAACCGGGTGCACCGGCTCCGGGAGCCGGTCGACGAGGGGACCAGGAGAACATTGTCCAGCCAGAGCACCCCGAACGCCGTGCGCCTGTCCGACTACTGGGTCCTGCTCCGCCGCGAGTGGGCCGCGGTCGTGATCTGCGGCGTCCTGGGACTCGCGGTCGCGGGCCTCTACCTCCTCGTCGTACCGCGGGAGTACACCTCGGCCACCTCGGTCCTGGTCACCGCCCCGACGCCGGTCTCGACGCAGTCGGCCGCCAGAGCGGCCGACATCAACCTCGACACCGAGGCGCGGCTGGTCACCTCGACCGCGACCGTCCTCGACGCGGCCGTGCTGCTCGACCTGCCCCAGGAGCAGGTCGACGACCTCGGCGACCGCGTGACCGTCACGGTCCCGCCGAACACCGACATCCTCACCATCTCCTTCGTGGCACCGACCGCGCAGGAGGCGCAGGAGGGGGCGCGCGCGTTCGCCGACGCCTACCTGCAGGCCCGTGAGAACTCGACCGAGGCAGCCCTCGACGCGGAGTACCAGGCCCTGCAGACCCGCATCGACCAGGTGAGCGAACGGCTCGGGGTGGTCACCGAGGCCGTCCGCACCCTGCCCGAGGGCTCGCCGGAGCGCGCCAGCCGCAGCGCCGAGGCCAGCTCGCTCAGCAACCAGCTGACCGGTCTGGGCGCCCAGCAGAACGAGGTCCGCGCCGCTGCGGTCCTGCCCGGCCGCGTCGTCACCGAGGCGGAGCTGCCGCCCTCGCCCAGCAGCCCGGACGTCGTCCTCTCCCTCCTCGCCGGTGGCCTGCTCGGGCTGCTGGTGGGCGTCGGTGCGGCAGCGCTCCGCCACCGGTCCGACGACCGGATCCGCACCGCCGACGACCTGCACCGGCGGTCCGGGGCGTCGGCCATGGCGACGCTGGTCGCCCCCCTGCGGGAGGGCGAGGTCTCCGTGGTCGCACCGACCTCCCCGGACGGGCGCACCTACGCCCGCCTGCGCAACCTGGTCATGGCCGAGCTCGGGCAGGGCCCGTCCCGGAAGGTGGTCCTCGTGGCGGGCGTCCACCGGGGCGGAGGCCCCGTGGCCGCGAACCTCGCCGCCGCGCTCGCCCGTGCCGGGGAGGACGTCTGCCTGGTCTGCGCCGACGTCTTCGCCGGCACCGCGGACGCCGTGCTCGGCTACTCCCGCGAGGCGGGCCTGGCCGACGTGCTGGACCGGCAGAAGACGCTGGAGGACGTCGCCGTCCGTTCCCGCAGCCTTCCCACGCTGCGGGTCCTGGGCGCCGGCTCGGATCCCGACCGCGCCGAGGCGCTGCTGCAGACCCGCGGCTTCCGCGACCTGGTCGACCAGCTGCTCGCCACCGTCTCCTACGTCGTCGTGGAGGCTCCGGCGACGCAGGGCGGCACCGGTGCGCAGACCCTCGTCGGTGCGGCCGAGCACGCCCTCCTGGTCGTGGAGACCGAGCAGACCACCGCCCGCCAGGTCGCCGACGCGCTCGACCAGCTGCAGGCCGTGCGCCGGCCAGTGCTGGGCGCCGTGCTGGCGCGGTACGAGCCGGCCGGACCGGGTCCGGAGCTCCCGCCGGCCGCTGCCGCCCCGCGCCGTCCGGATGCCGCGGAGGCGGCCGTCGGCAGCGGCGCCGCACGACGATGACCCTGGCGGCGCCCGCCGCCACACGGGCTGCCGGGAGCGTCCCCCCGGGGTCGCGGCAGCCGGTGTCCCGGCACCCGGGATGGCCGATCACGGCCCTCCTGGTGCTCTACCCGCTGTGGTGGATCCTCGGGCTCGGGACGCTCGTCGTCTTCGCCCTGGCCGTGCCGATGGTCGTGCACCTCTGGCGCCGGCGTCCGCTCCAGGCGCCACCGGGCTTCGGCCTGTGGTTGCTCTTCCTCCTCTGGGTGGCGCTCAGCACCACCATGCTGGGGGTCGATCCGCCCGGGACCCTGCCCGGTGAGGCGACCGACCGGCTGATCTCGGTCGCGTTCAACCTGGCGGGCTACCTCGTGGTGGCCGTCGCGCTGCTGTACGTCGGCAACCTGACCGAGGAGGAGTTCCCCCGCGAGCGCCTCGTGCGGCAGCTGTCCTGGCTGTTCCTGGTGGTCGTCGGCGGCGGCCTGCTCGGGACCTTCGCACCGACCTTCTCGGTCACCTCACCGGTCGAGGTGCTGCTGCCGGATGCGATCGCACGGAACCAGTTCGTGCAGAGCCTGGTCCACCCGGCGGCCGCCCAGTTGCACGAGGTGCTCGGTTACACCTCGGGCCGGCCCGCGGCGCCGTTCGGCTACACCAACACGTGGGGGATGGTCCTCACCCTGCTGCTCGGCTTCTTCGCCGTGCGCTGGCTGCGGACGCCCGGCCCCCGCCGCGTCGTGGGCCTGCTCGTGCTGGTCCTGGCCGTGGTCCCGGTGGTCGAGTCGCTGAACCGCGGGGTCTGGCTGGCGCTGGGGCTCACCGTCGCGTTCACCGCGCTGTGGCTGGCCCGCAGCGGCCGGTTCGCCGGCGTCGCCGCGCTGGCCCTCGGCCTGGTCGTGGCCGCCGTCCTGGTCGTCGCCTCGCCGCTGGGCACCGTCGTCCAGGGCCGGATCGACAACCCGCACAGCGACGGGGTCCGCGCCTTCACCATCACCGGGACGCTGGAAGCCACGAAGCACTCGCCGGTGCTCGGCTTCGGGTCCAGCCGGCGACCGCTGGGCAGCAACAACTCCATCGCGGTCGGGCGCGACGAGAACTGCCCGACGTGCGGCAACCCGCCGCTGGGCAGCACGGGCCAGCTGTGGCTGCTGCTCATCTCCCAGGGCGTCGTGGGCGCGGCGCTCTACCTGGGTTTCATGCTGCGGACCCTGTGGGCCTTCCGCCACGACCGGAGCCCGCTGGCCGGCGCAGCGGTGCTGGCGATCGGCCTGCCGTTCCTCTACATGCTCCTCTACAACGCGCTCGTCATCCCCCTGCTGATCACGTTCCTGGCCATCGCCCTGCTGTGGCGCAACGACCGGCACCGCGGGTCCGACACCGCAGCCGTGCCGCCCGGGGCGGTCGCGGCGCCGGGAGGTGCGCGGTGACCGACGACCGGCTCGCGCACCTGGCGGACGTGACCCCCCTGCTGTGGCCGACGTCGCGGACGCTGGTGCCGGGCTCCGCACCGCGCCGGGACCCCGGCGCCGGCACGGTGGAGGAGTACCTCCTCCTGCCCAGCCGCCGGCGGCCCCGGCTGCTGGCCCCGGCGGGCCGGCGAGCGGCGGCCGCCGTCGTCCGCCACCACGCCGAGGGGCGCGGTCGGGCCGACCGGCTCCGGGCCGGAGCGCTCGCCCTGGGCCTCCGGGCGGGGCTCGGGACGGCGCTGCGGCGGGAGCGGCTGCACGTCGTCTCCCCCGCGAACGCGGTCCCCGGCGACCTCCGGCAGCACCTCGCCGGCCTGCTCGGCTGCGACGTGCGGGTCGGCATGCACCTGGGGCCGCCGCGGGCCAACCGCAAGCCGGTCCTCCAGCTGGTGAGCCCTGCCGGGAAGACGCTCGCCTACGCCAAGGTGGGCGTGGACCGGCTGACCGACGGTCTGGTCCGCGCCGAGGCGGCGGCCCTCACCCGACTCGCGGGCGCCGTCACCGGGACGGTGCAGGTGCCCACGCTCCTGCACGCCGGGGACTGGGAGGGCCACGCCCTGCTGGTGCAGGCGGCGCTCCCCGTGTGGTCGTCCCGCCGGTCGCTGACGGACGACCGCCTGGTGGCTGCCGTCGGGGAGATCGGCTCCGTGGACCGCGTCGACGGCATCGAGCTCTCCGCCGCGCCGTTCTGGCGCGACCTGCGGGCCCGGACGGCGGGCCTGCCCGCAGGGGAGGCGGCCGACCGGTTGGCCGGCCTGGTCCACCGCGTCGACGCCGCCGCCGGGCACACCCGGCTGTCGCTGGGTGGCGCCCACGGCGACTGCACGCCCTGGAACATGGCGTGCCTGCCCGACCGCATCCTGGTCTGGGACTGGGAGCGCTTCCGCCGGGGCGTTCCCGCGGGGCTCGACCTGCTCCACCACGTGCTGCAACGGGACCTGGTGACGCGCCGGCACGAACCCGCCCCCGCCGCGCACCGGCTCGTGGACGGTGCGGCACACCTCCTGGCTCCGCTGGGGCAGGACCGGAGGGCCGCACTGGCCACCGCGACGGTCTACCTCGCCGACCTCAGCCTCCGCTACCTGGCCGACCGCCAGGTGGACGCCGGCGCCCCGCTCGGCGATCCCCGCACCTACCTGCTGCCGGCCCTCGACCGAGGGCTGGGGCTCCTGGAAGAAGAGGAACGATGATCGAACGCCTGCGCCGCTCACCCACGGTCCACCGGGCACTCCAGACAGCCGCCCGCTCCGTCGGGCGACCGTCCAGCCGGGCGCGGATGCGGCCCGATTTCCTCATCATCGGAGGTCAGCGCTGCGGGACCACGTCGATGTACCGGACGCTGCGCTCGCACCCCAACGTCCTGCCGCCGGTGCTGCACAAGGGCGTGCACTACTTCGACACCGCGTACGGGCGCGGCATGAGCTGGTACCGCGCCCACTTCCCGCTGCGCTCCACCGCGGCAGCGATCGGCCGCCGGACCGGCAGCCGGGCGCTCACGTTCGAGTCGAGCCCGTACTACATGTTCCACCCGCTCGCCGCGGCCCGGATCGCGCGCGACCTCCCGGACGTCAAGCTGGTCGTCCTGCTGCGCGACCCGGTGGAGCGCGCCTACTCCGCGCACGCGCACGAGCTGGCGCGCGGCTTCGAGACGGAGGACTTCGAGACCGCCCTCGCCCTCGAGGAGTCCCGGCTGGCCGGTGAGGCCGACCGCATCCTCGCGGACGAGGGCTACAACAGCCCGAGCCACCAGCACCACGGCTACCTGCAGCGGGGCAGGTACGTCGAGCACCTCGAGCGGCTCGAGAGCATCTTCGGCAGGGAGCGCCTCCACGTCGTCGACAGCCACCGATTCTTCGCCGAGCCCGAGCCGGTCTACGACGACGTGCTCCGTTTCCTGGACCTGCCGCACACCGGCTACCCGGCGTTCGAGCGGCACAACGCCCGCCCGCGTTCCCCGATGGACCCGGGGCTGCGCGCGCGGCTGGAGGAGCACTTCGCGCCGTTCGACGCCGAGCTCGCCCGGTGGCTCGGCCGCCCGGTGAGCTGGCGCGAGCATGAGGTCCGGCCGCGCTGAGGCGGTCGGCCCGGCGGCGACGGCCGTCGGGCCGACCGGCGAGGGCGTGGCGGGCGGCGCACCCGGTGGCGACCCCCGGTCAGGCCTGGCCGGGCTGGCCCGGCGCGGCATGGCCAGCGTCGCCGGGTCGGCGGTCTCCGCGGCGGCGGGGATCGGCGTGGTCCTCGCCCTCACCCGCACCCTCCCGGCCGACCTGGCCGGCATCTTCTTCGCGCTGACCTCCGTCCACCTCGTCGCCGAGGCGACCGCCCGGCTCGGTGCCGGCACCGGCGTGGTCTGGGCCGTCTCCCGCGCCCGGGCGCTGGGCACGGCGGGGAAGGTGCCCCAGATCCTGCGGGTAGCGCTCACGCCCGTCGTCCTGCTGGCGGGTGCGCTGGCGCTGGTCCTGCTCCTGGGCGCCGGCAGCGTGGCGGAGCTGGCGACGGGCTCGCGGTCCGGCGAGACCGTCGACGCGATCCGGGTCCTCGCCCTGCTGCTGCCCGTGACCGCGGTCTCGGAGGTGCTGGTCGGCGCGACGCGCGGCCACGACGTCATCCTCCCCACCGTCGTCGTCGACCGCCTCGGCCGCTCGCTGCTGCAGCTGGGAGCGGTGGCGCTCGTCGCCGCGGCGGGCGGCTCCCTCCCCGCGCTCGCCCTGGCCTGGGGCGCCCCGTGGGCGCTCTCGGCCGTGCTGGCCGGGGCGTGGCTGGTCAGGCTCCAGCGCGCCGCCACCGCCGGCGCGCCGCGGGCGGCGCGGGACCCCGGCGTGCGGCGGGAGTTCTGGGCCTTCACGGCCCCGCGGGCGGTGACCGGCATCGTCCAGCTGGTGCTGCAGCGCCTGGACATCGTCCTGCTCGCGGTGCTCGCCGGACCGGTCCAGGCGGCGGTGTACACCGCCGCCACGAGGTTCCTGGTGATCGGCCAGTTCGTCAACCAGGCGCTGGCCGCGGTGGTCGAGCCTCGGGTGGGAGCGCTGTTCGCGGTCGCCGACCGGTCGGCCGCACGCACGGTCTACCGGACGGCGACCGGCTGGCTGGTGCTGCTCGTCTGGCCGTTCTACCTCGTCGTGGCCGCCGCCGCGGACCCGCTGCTCGGGCTGTTCGGCGCCGGGTACGACGCCGGTGTCACGGTCGTCCTCGTGCTGAGCGCGACCATGATGGTCGCCTCCGCGATCGGCATGGTCGACGTCGTCCTGATCATGGCCGGCCGGACCCGGTGGAACCTGGGCAACGCGCTCGCCGCGCTCGCCGTCAACGTCGTCGTGGACGTCGCCCTGATCCCGTCCCTCGGGCTGCTCGGCGCCGCCGTCGGCTGGTCCGCCGCCATCCTCGTCAAGAACCTGCTCGCCCTCGCCCAGGTCTGGCGGGCGCTCGGCATGAACCCGTTCGGCGCCGGGACCGGCATCGCGATGGGCGCGTCGCTGGTGTGCTTCGGGCTGGTGCCGCTGGTGGGGCGCGCCCTGCCGGTCGACGGCGCGGCGCCGACGTCGGCGGCGCTGCTGGTGGGCGGCCTGCTGTACGTCGCAGCGTGCCGGCGCTGGCGGCACCCGCTGGCGCTGGACGCGCTCCGTTCCGCACGACGGGGCGCGGCCGGGGCCGCCTGATCCCGGCGGCCCGGGCCGGCACCTCCGTGCGGCCGGGTCGGGCGCCTCCCGAGCTCAGACCGCGGGCGAGGGGTCGTCGGGGGTGGCGAAGAGCTCCCGCCGCGGTAGCGGCAGGACCAGCCCGTCGATCCGGCGGGCCGTCGCCGCACGAGCGGGCGCGGTGCCGCGGCCGCCGCCGGCGCCGCACAACCAGGCATGGGCGTCGACACCCGGGACGTCGCGCACCGCGCGGCGCCACCTCGCGCTGCAGGTGAGCGCGCGCACGGCCCCGACGGTGTACCGGCGCCACAGCCGCCGCGGTTCCCGCGCCAGCCGGACGAGCCAGTTCAGCCGCAGCGGATAGGCCCAGGCGGGGTAGTAGCCCGGCTGCAGCACCTGGTCGAGGAATCCGCCGCACGTCATCGCATAACCGCCGGCCATCGCGTCGGCCGCCTCGAGGAGGACCTGCTCCTGCAGGCCGGCCCCGAGCCCGATCAGGACCATCTCCGGCTCCACGGACCGCACCAGCCGCGCCAGCTCCGCCCCGCGCAGGAGACCGTCGAAGCCGTCCACGTGGACGACGCGCACCGGTCGCCCGGCGAGGCCGCTGAGGGCGGCCGACAGCCCCCCGGCCCGATCACCGTGCCCGCCGATGGCGAGCACGGTGCGAATGGTCCCGTCACGCTGCAGGACGCGCGGTACGACGAGGTCGGCACTGGTGCGGGTGGGATGACGCAGCAGCCATTTGAGGAATTGCCCGTCGATTCCGCAGACATCCATCCGGGCGAGTGCGGAGGCGGCGTCGGAGAGCACGATGCGGATCGTGTGGTGGTTCAGCCACGTCGCGTGCACGCAACGGCCGGTGGCGACCCGTTCGTCCTTCATGGCGACCAGGGCGTCGACCAGCAGGTCCGGTGCACGATCGACGTCCGGCGCGAGCAGCAACATGACGAACCCCTTGCTCCGAAATGGCCGCCGACAATGACTGGAATGGCGTCCGGGCAATTCCGGGCTTGCGACCGGCATTCATTGAATGGGTCGCGGGGATCCAATGCGAGCGAATGGGTGGTCAGTCGCCCCCATGGGGTGAGGCGGCCGGGGGCGCCTCACCCGCCGCGCTCAGCCGCGGGTGGCCGGCTCCGTGGGCGCGAGGCCGGCGACGACCGGCGCACCCGCCGGCGGGTCGGCGCGGCCGGTCCGGCGGAGCAGCACCGCGAACCACAGCTGGACGAGGAGGAGGCAGACGAACGCCTCGGTGATGCGCACGCCGTAGCGGACCGCCTCGCCCGCGACGCCCGGCAGTCCGACCTGCTGCAGGACGGTCAGGAGGACCGGGGTCACCACCAGGGCGCCGTACCACGCGGCGCGCCGGACGGCCGAGGTCCGCCCCGCCGGGTCGAGGATGCCGCGATCGACGACATCGAAGGCCACCGGGGCCAGGACCAGCACCCCGAGCGCCTCCGCCAGATCGGTCACGACGCCCGTGCGGTTGAACGCCACGACGAGCACCAGGACCCCGGCCGAGAGCCACCCCGCGAGCCGGGCCGGCAACGGCCGCCGCAGCTGCAGGTAGGGCACCAGCAGCGCCGCGGCGAGGAAGGTCTCGTTGAGCGTGCGGACCCGGCTCGGCAGGTCGCCGGCCAGCAGAGCCAGGCCGATCGCCACGCCGACGACGGCCGCGAGCGCGGTCAGGGGCCACTGCTGCCGGTGCCGGGCGAGTCGCGGCCGGGCGTACTGCACCCACAGCAGGAGGAGGAGCGCCAGGAGCACCCCCTCGCTGTTCCGAGCGACGCGGGAGGCGACGACGTCGGGCAGCACGGCCGGCAGCAGCTCCAGGAGGACACCGAGGAGCAGCACACCGAGGAGGACGCAGAAGACAGCCGTGAGCCGCCGGGCGGAGGATGGCACGCAGGCAGGCTGGCACCGGGGTGCGCCCCGACCAACCTCGCTCACCCCTCCGGGGTGGGCCACCCTCCACCGCACGCATCACCCCCATGGGGGTGACGCTGGGTAACGGGCCACGACTCCGGCTGGCATCCTCGCAGCGTGTCCACCAGCCGCGCACCTGCCCCCGGCACGCCCGCCTCGTCGACCCCTCCGGCAGCCACCCGGGTCCTCTTCCTGGGCGGCCTGGGGCGCAGCGGCACCACGGTGCTGGAGCGCGTCCTGGGCGAGCTGCCGGAGACCGCCCCCGCGGGTGAGCTGGTGCACCTGTGGCAGCGCGGCGTGCTCGACGACGAGATGTGTGGGTGCGGTGAGGCGTTCGGCCGGTGCCCCTTCTGGACCGCCGTCGGCGCGCGGGCGTTCGGCGGGTGGGACGAGGGCACCGCCAGGCGCATGCGGCACCTCCAGTCCCGGGTGGACCGCACCCGGCACGTGCCCCTCTGGGCGCTCGGCCGCCTTCCCCGCCGGCGCCGCGCCGAACTCGCCGAGTACGTCGGCACCTTCGCGCGGCTCTACCGGGCGATCGCCGACGTCTCGGGGCGCCCGGTGGTCATCGACTCGAGCAAGCACTCGTCGCTCGCGTTCTGCCTGCGCCACTCCCCCGGGGTCGACCTCCGGGTGGTGCACGTGGTCCGCGACAGCCGGGGGGTGGCCTACTCCTGGACCAAGGAGGTCCAGCGCCCGGAGGCGACCACGACCGGGGACCTCATGGCCCGCTACTCGCCCGCGCGCTCCTCGGCGCTCTGGCTGGGGCACAACCTGCTCTTCGCGCTGCTGCGCCGGCTCGGCACGGCCACCCTGGTGCTGCGGTACGAGGACTTCGTCGCACACCCGCGGGAGCGGGTCGCCGAGATCGCCGACTTCGCCGGCCTCTCGGTGGACGGTTCCGCGACCCCCTTCTCGGACGACAGGACGGTGCAGCTCACGCCGTCGCACACCGTGGCGGGCAACCCGGTCCGCTTCCGCAACGGGCCCCTGACGCTGCGGCGCGACGACGCCTGGCGGGCACGGCTCCCCTGGCGCGGACGCCTCGCGGTCACCCTCCTGACGCTGCCGCTGCTGGCTCACCACCGGTACCTGCGGCGGTCGGCCCGGTGACGGGCGTGGCCGACGGCACCGTCGGCGCCCGGCCCACCGTGGGCGTCGTCGTCCCGACGCACGACCGGCCGGCGATGCTCCGGGAGACCCTCCGGTCGATCCTCGACCAGGACGCACCCGTCGGGCTGGACGTGGTCGTGGTCTTCGACCGCAGCACTCCGGACCGCTCCCTGGAAGAGCTCGGCCGGGACGGCCGCCGGGTCCGCGTGATCGCCAACGAGCGCACACCCGGGCTGGCCGGCAACCGCAACACCGGGATCCTCGCCCTGGACAGCGAGTGGGTCGCCTTCTGCGACGACGACGACCTGTGGGCACCGGGCAAGCTGCGGGCCCAGCTCGAGCGCGTCGCGGAGCACCCCGGGGTGGACGTGGTCACGACCGCCATCCGGGTGTCCTACGAGGGCACCGAGGTCGACCGGCTGGCGCACCGGGAGGAGATCCGGCACGCCGACCTCCTGCGCAGCCGGATGGCGATGCTGCACAGCTCGACCCTGCTGCTGCGCCGCTCGGCCCTCCTGGGCCGGCTGGGGCTGGTCGACGAGCAGATCCCGGGCAGCCAGAACGAGGACTGGGACCTGCTGCTGCGCGCCTCCGCGGCCCAGCCACTGCAGCACGTCGACCAGCCGCTCGTGACCGTCCGGTGGGGCCGGTCCTCGCACTTCTCCCGCAGGTTCACGACGCTGGTCCGGTCGCTCGAGTACATGCTGCGGCGTCACCCGGGGATCACCGAGGACGATGCCGGTGCGGCCCGCGTCTACGGGCAGCTGGCATTCGGCACGGCTGCCCTGGGCGAGCGCCGGGCCGCACTGCGGTGGGCGTTCCGGGCGCTGCGTCGTCGGTGGCGGGAACCCCGCGCGGTGCTCGCCCTGGCGGTGGCGGGACGGCTGGTCTCGGCGGAGCGCGTGCTGTCGGTCCTGAACCGGCGAGGTCGCGGGGTCTGAGCCCCCCGGTCGGGGGACCGCGCCCGGCTCAGTAGGCGCCGGAGCGGCTCAGCACGGCGCGCACGGTCTTGGCCAGGATGAGCACGTCGGTCGCCAGCGACCAGTTCTCGACATAGCGCAGGTCCAGCCGCACGGACTCCTCCCACGACAGGTCGCTCCGCCCGGAGATCTGCCACAACCCCGTCAGCCCTGGCTTCACCAGCAGGCGGCGGCTGACCGAGGTGTCGTAGCGGGCGACCTCGGCGGGCAGCGGCGGTCGCGGGCCGACCAGCGACATGGAGCCGCCGAGCACGTTGAGCAGCTGGGGCAGCTCGTCGAGGGACAACCGGCGGAGCAGCCGCCCGACCGGCGTCACGCGGGGGTCGGCACGGAGCTTGAAGAGCGGGCCGTCGGAGATGTTCTCCGCGCGCAGCCGCTCCAGCTGCTGGTCGGCGTCGACCACCATGCTGCGGAACTTCAGCATCGTGAAGGTGCGCCCGGCGAGGCCCACCCGCTCCTGCCGGTAGAGGACCGGGCCGGGGCTGGTGCACCGGACGGCGAGGCCGATGACCAGCAGCAGCGGGGAGAGGACGAGCAGCGCCAGCGCCGCGACCGCCCGGTCCATGCCGCCCTTCACCACGCGCCGCCAGCCCTCGAAGCAGGGCTCCTCCACCGCCAGCAGCGGCAGCCCCTCGAAGGGGCGGATGCGCAGCCGGGGTCCGGCCACCTCGATCAGGCCGGGGGCCACCAGCAGCTCGATGCCGCTGCCCTCGAGCTGCCACGACAGCCGGCGCAGGTACTGCGCCGCCGTCTCGCTGGCCGAGGTGACGGCGATGGTGTCGGCGTCCCAGGTGTCGGCGAGGAGGAGCACGTCGTCGAGCCCGCCGACGGGCACGCCGGCGCGCTCGGCGACCCGCAGCCGGTCGTCCGGGGTCACGGCGGCGGCGACCACCTCCAGCCCGCCGAAGCGCTCGCGCTGCAGCCGGGTGACCAGCTCCAGCACCGCCCCGCCGCGGCCCACGACGACGACCTTCTTCGTGCACCGCCCCTGGGCCCGCAAGCCGCGCAGCCGGGTGCGCGCGGCGTACCGGCCGAGCAGCGTGGCGAGGCCGAGGGCCGGGATGGCCACGACGACGAGCGCGCGGCTGAGCTCGAGCGCGGCGGCGTAGGACAGGAAGCTGGTGATGCCCAGGAGGAGCAGCGCGGCACGGCCGACGCGGCGGTACTCGTCGCTGCCGGTGCCGTACACCCGCTCGGAGTAGGCGCCGGTGGACCCCAGCAGGACCGGCCAGGCCACCACGAGGGCGAGGGCGCCCCAGAAGAGGGGGGTGTCCGGGCCGGCCGGGACGTCCCGCCCGACCACCACGGTGCCGCCCGCGGCAGCGGCCAGCACGGTCTCCACCGCGACCAGCGTGCGGGTGTAGGACCCCACCCAGGCCGGTGCGGCGCGCCGGGCCATCGCCCGGGCGCGCGGCGCGGAGGCGGCGGCGGATCCGCCGGCGGCCCCCGGCTGGATCACCGCGCCCGAGCTCGCCTGGTGGCGATCCAGCAGCATGCGTCCCCCGAACGTTACGCACCGTAGCCGGCCCGGTGTCGCAAGCCCGGGCGACGGCGACCCCGGGCAGTGGCTCCCCCGGGCGGCACGGTGCTGATCACCGCCACACTCACAGCGCCCCGACCGAGGCGTCAACACGCAGCGTCACGCTTCACCCGATAGGGCCGTGCGGCGGCGCCGTCAGGTGCGGGGGTGCACCTGGTTCTGCGCGGCCTCCAGGCCGGAGGTGAGGAGGAGCTCGGTGGCGTCGGCGGCCTCGACCAGCAACAGGTCGAGCTCCTTGCGCTCGGTCGCCGAGAAGTCCTTGAGCACGTAATCGGCGGGGTCCTGCCGGCCCGGCGGGCGGCCGATGCCGACCCGCACCCGCAGGTAGTCCTTGGTCCCGGTCGAGCGGGTGACCGAGCGGAGCCCGTTGTGGCCGCCCTCCCCACCGCCGCGCTTGAGCCGCACGACGCCGAAGTCGATGTCCAGCTCGTCGTGGATCACGACCAGCTGCTCGGGCGGCAGCTTGTGGTAGTCCAGCAGGCCCCGCACCGGGCCGCCCGACTCGTTCATGTAGGTCGACGGCACGGCGAGCACGACCCGCCGCCCCGCCAGTCGGCCCTCCCCGGAGAGCGCGCGGGCGCGCGCGCCCTTGCCCGCCGCGAGCCGGATGCCGGCCCGGCGGGCCAGCTCCTCGAGGACCATCGCGCCGACGTTGTGCCGGTTGCCGGCGTAGGTCGGACCGGGGTTGCCCAGGCCGACGACCAGGAACGGGCCCTCGGGAGGCGGGGACGCCGCAGGGGCGCCGGCGGTGCCGGCGCCCCTGCGGTCCGTGCTCTCGGTCAGCGGATGCCTCAGTCGTTCTTGCTGTTCTCGGCGGCGTCCATCGACTCGCCGCTGCCCTGGTCGAGGGGCTCGGGGACGACGTCGCCCTCGCCGGCGCCCTCGGCCGCCTCGTCGGACTCCTCGCGCTCGATGCCGGCCTCGGCCTCGGCCTCGGCGAGCTCGGCCTCCAGGGCCTCGGCCGTGGGCGCGCCCAGGAAGCCGATGACGAGGGCCTCGGGGTCGGTG
Source organism: Blastococcus sp. SYSU DS0669 (assembly GCF_054050895.1). Classification (NCBI taxonomy): domain Bacteria; kingdom Bacillati; phylum Actinomycetota; class Actinomycetes; order Geodermatophilales; family Geodermatophilaceae; genus Blastococcus; species Blastococcus sp. SYSU DS0669. Next base: position 299,002 of record NZ_JBJHAE010000001.1, read on the forward strand.
ATCAGCGTGGAGCCCGCCGGCAGCGCGAGGTCACCGGCGGTGATGTTCTGCCCGGCGTCGCGGCCGGTGACGTCGACCTCGATGCTGTCGGGCAGCCTCGTGGCGTCGGCCTCGATCTGGACGGTGTTCAGCTGGTGGTTCGGGATGGCGTCCGGCGCCGGGGTGCCGACGACGACGATCGGCACGTCGACGGTGGTCTTCTCACCGCGGCGGACCAGCAGCAGGTCGACGTGCTCGTGCACGCGGGTCAGCGGGTCGCGCTGCACGGCCTTGGTCAGCGCCAGCTGCTCCTTGCCCTCCAGCACGATGGTCAGCAGGACGTTGCCGCCGCCGTTGCGCAGCGCCGCGGCGAACTCGCGCGCCGGCAGCGAGAGGTGGACGACGTCCTGGCCGTGCCCGTAGAGGACGGCGGGGACGCGGCCGGCGCGCCGGGTGCGGCGGGCGCTGCCCTTGCCGAACTCGGTGCGGGTCTCGGCCTCGAGACGGAAGTCAGCCACGGTGGTGTGCTCCTCGGGTGGTGGATCGGTCTGCGGTCCGGCGACCGGGCGCAGCACACCCCACGGGGCACACGCACGTCGATCACGGAGTACGGGTGGACCGTCTCCCTCGCCGGGCAACGGGAGACACGGTACCCCAGCGCGGTGGCGTGGCGGCGCCTGCCCCGGAGGGATGAGGGCAGGTGCTGCCGTGGCGACCGAGCGCCCAGTATCGGGAGACCGCCGGTGAACGGAGGAGACATGCACTCAGAATCCGACCACGCCCTCGCACACGCCCTGGCCACCTCGGCCGGCGAGGTGCTCCTCCGCGTCCGGGCCGGCTCCCACCCCGGCACGGAGGCGCTCAAGGACGCCGGCGACGCCGCCGCCCACGCGCACCTGGTGACCCGGCTGGGGGCGACGCGCCCGAGGGATGCGGTGCTCTCCGAGGAGGGCGCGGACGACCCCGCGCGGGCGGGCGCCGAGCGGGTCTGGATCGTCGACCCGCTGGACGGCACCCGGGAGTTCGCCGAGCTGGACCGCGCCGACTGGGCGGTGCACGTGGCGCTCTGGGAGCGCGGCGAGCTGGTGGCCGGCGCGGTCGCCCTGCCGGCCGAGGGCGTCACGCTCGGCACGGTCGCGCCCGCGACGCTGCCGGCGCGCGCCGAGGGGCCGGTGCGACTGGCCGTCAGCCGCAGCCGCCCGCCGGCGCTCGTGCAGGAGCTGGCGGCCGCGCTCGGGGCCGAGCTGGTGCCCATGGGCTCGGCCGGGGTCAAGGCGATGGCGGTGGTGCGCGGTCGGGCCGACGCCTACGTGCACGGCGGCGGCCAGTACGAGTGGGACTCCGCGGCGCCGGTCGCCGTCGCCCGCGCCGCCGGTGCGCACACGAGCCGGCTCGACGGCTCGCCGCTGGCCTACAACCAGGCCGACCCCTACCTGCCGGACCTGGTGGTCTGCCGCCCGGAGCTGACCGAGCGGCTGCTCGGCGCCCTGGCGGACCTGGGCCCGGCCCGCACCGCCGAGGGGGAGCGGGCATGACCACGCGCTACGAGCTGGGTCACCTCGACGCGCTCGAGGCCGAGGCGGTGCACGTCCTCCGGGAGGTCGCCGCCGAGTTCGAGCGCCCCGTGCTGCTGTTCTCCGGCGGCAAGGACTCGATCGTCATGCTGCACCTGGCCGAGAAGGCGTTCTGGCCGGCCCGCATCCCCTTCCCGGTGATGCACGTCGACACCGGGCACAACTTCCCCGAGGTCATCGAGCACCGCGACCGCCGGGTCGCCGAGGCCGGCGTCCACCTCGTCGTCGCCTCGGTGCAGGAGTCGATCGACGCCGGTCGGGTGCGGGAGCAGAGGGGCCCCCGGGCCAGCCGCAACCCGCTGCAGACGGTGACCCTGCTCCACGCGATCGAGCGACACGGATTCGACGCCGCCTTCGGCGGCGCCCGCCGCGACGAGGAGAAGGCCCGCGCCAAGGAGAGGGTGTTCTCCTTCCGCGACGAGTTCGGGCAGTGGGACCCGAAGAACCAGCGGCCGGAGCTGTGGTCGCTCTACAACGGCCGCCACCACCGCGGTGAGCACATCCGGGTGTTCCCGCTGTCGAACTGGACCGAGCTCGACATCTGGCAGTACATCGGCAGGGAGGGCATCGAGCTCCCGTCGATCTACTTCGCCCACCGCCGCGAGCTGTTCCTCCGCGACGGCATGCTGCTGTGGCCGAACGAGCACGTGACCCCGGCGGAGGGCGAGGACGTCTTCGAGGCGACGGTGCGCTACCGCACCGTCGGGGACGTCACCTGCACCGGCGCCGTGGCGTCCGCGGCGCGCACCGTCGAGGACATCGTCGAGGAGGTGGCCGCCACCCGGGTCACCGAGCGGGGGGCGACGCGCGCCGACGACCGGGCCAGCGAGGCCGCGATGGAAGACCGCAAGCGCGAGGGGTACTTCTGATGGAGATGCTGCGGGTCGCCACGGCCGGCTCGGTGGACGACGGCAAGTCGACGCTCATCGGTCGGCTGCTGTACGACACCAAGTCCATCTTCAGCGATCAGCTGGAGGCGGTGGAGCGCACCAGCGCCGCGCGCGGTGACGAGTACACCAACCTGGCGCTGCTCACCGACGGTCTGCGGGCCGAGCGGGAGCAGGGCATCACCATCGACGTGGCCTACCGCTACTTCGCGACTCCCAAGCGGAAGTTCGTCGTCGCCGACACCCCCGGGCACATCCAGTACACCCGCAACATGGTGACCGGTGCGTCGACGGCCAACGCGGCGCTGATCCTGGTCGACGCCCGCAAGGGCCTGCTCGAGCAGAGCCGCCGGCACGCGTTCCTGGCCAGCCTGCTGCGGGTGCCGCACCTGGTGCTGTGCGTCAACAAGATGGACCTCGTCGACTACGACCGTGGCGTCTTCGACGCGATCGCCGACGAGTTCCGCACCTTCGCCGCGAAGCTCGACGTGGGCGACCTGACGGTCATCCCCGTGTCGGCGCTGGCCGGCGACAACGTCGTCACCCGGTCGGCGAACATGCCCTGGTACGAGGGCACCTCGCTGCTGCACCACCTGGAGGAGCTGCACATCGCCTCCGACCGGAACCTGATCGACGCCCGGTTCCCGGTGCAGTACGTCATCCGCCCGTTCTCCGCCGAGCACCCCGACTACCGGGGCTACGCCGGCCAGGTGGCCGGCGGCATCTTCAAGCCCGGTGACGACGTCGTCGTGCTGCCCTCGGGGCTGCCGTCGCGGATCGCCGCCATCGAGACCAGGGACGGACCCGTCGCCGAGGCCTTCCCGCCGATGTCGGTGACGATCCGGCTCGAGGACGAGATCGACGTCTCCCGCGGTGACATGATCTGCCGGCCCCACAACCAGCCCGCCGTCTCCCAGGACGTCGAGGCGATGGTCTGCTGGCTGCACGAGGAACCGATGCGGCCGGGCGGGAAGTACGCGGTCAAGCACACGACGCGGTCGGCCCGCGCTCTGGTGAAGGACCTGCGCTACCGGCTGGACGTCAACTCGCTGCACCGCGACGAGGGCGCCGCGACGCTGGCCCTCAACGAGATCGGCCGGCTGCGGCTGCGGGTCACCGCGCCGCTGTTCACCGACCCCTACCGGGTCAACCGGACGACGGGGAGCTTCATCCTCGTGGACGAGGGCAGCAACGCGACGGTCGGCGCGGGGATGGTGCTGTAACCCCTCCCGCGCGAGGAGCGCCTGCTGAGCGCTACGACCGTCGAGCGCCCTCCATCGCCGAGAGCACCAGGCGGGCGCACGCCTCGACGTCCGTGCCGCTGGTGTGGACGGTGACCTCCGCGTCGGTGGGCGCCTCGTAGGGATCGCTGATCCCGGTGAACGCCGGGATCTCGCCGCGGCGCGCCTTCGCGTACAGACCCTTGCGGTCCCGGGCCTCGCACTCGGCGAGCGGCGTGGCGACGTGCACCAGCACGAAGCTGCCCCGCCCTGCCTGCGCCTCCACCTCCCGCCGGACGTCGGCGCGCACCGCCGCGTACGGGGCGATCGGCGCGCAGACGGCGATCCCGCCGTGCTTGGCGATCTGCGCGGCCACCCAGCCGATCCGCCGGACGTTGGTGTCCCGGTCCTGCTGCGAGAAGCCGAGCCCCGCCGACAGGTGGTGGCGCACCTCGTCGCCGTCCAGCAGGGTGACCGCCGAACCGGACTCGAGCAGCAGCTCGACCACGCGCCCGGCGATCGTCGACTTCCCCGCACCCGACAGCCCCGTGAAGAACAGCACCGTGCCACCCGTCCGGGCGGGCTCGGGGTCGGCCCGCTCCCCGAGCAGCGTCGCGCCGTACCGGGCGGCCAGCTCGCCCCAGGGCAGCTCCGGGTGGGCGGCGGTGACCGGTACCAGCACCAGCTCGACCTCGCGGCCGGTCGCGCGCACGCCCGCCCAGGCGGCGGCGCCGGTGGAGACCGAGACGGAGTCCGCCGGCGCACCGGCCACCGGCAGCAGCGCGAGGACGCGGTCGGGCAGCTCCGCGGGGTCGGCCGGGGGCCGGCCGACCCAGGCGGCCGGCGCCACCCAGCCGAGGTCGGTCAGCCGCCGGGCCACCGCCGCGGGCGAGCGCCAGCGCGGGATCTCCGCCACCGCCAGCCCGTCGCCCTCGCGGACGGCGACCGGCACGCCCTGGGCGTCCTCGAAGGCGTCCCCGGGCGGCAGGTCGGGCACCGCGGCGCCCAGGCCGAAGTGGTAGCGGGCCACGGCGGCCACCTGGGCGTCGGTGAGTCGGGCGCGAGCGGGCACGCCGGCCATCCTCCCAGGGGACCGGCCGGGGACCACCCGGCCGCTCCCCCGGCGGGATGAGCTCAGCTGGCGCCGTCGAAGAGGCTGGTGACCGAGCCGTCCTCGAAGACCTCCTTGATGGCCCGCGCGAGCAGCGGGGCGATCGAGAGGACGGTGAGCTTGTCGAACTGGCGGGCCGGCTCGATGGGCAGCGTGTTGGTCACGATGACCTCGCTGATCTTGCTGTTGGACAGCCGCTCGACGGCGGCTCCGGACAGCACGCCGTGCGTGGCCGTGACGATGACGTCCGCCGCCCCGGCGTCGAAGAGGGTCTCGGCGGCCTTCACGATCGTGCCACCGGTGTCGATCATGTCGTCGACCAGGATGCAGACCCGGCCCTCGACCTCGCCGACGACGCGGTTGGCGACGACCTCGTTGGCCACCATCGGGTCGCGGGTCTTGTGGATGAAGGCCAGCGGGGTGCCGCCGAGCTTGTCGCTCCACCGCTCGGAGACGCGGACCCGGCCGGAGTCGGGCGAGACGACGGTGATGTCGCGGTCGCCCCAGCGCTGGCAGACGTGCTTGACCAGCAGGTCGAGGGCGAAGAGGTGGTCGACCGGGCCGTCGAAGAAGCCCTGGATCTGGGCGGTGTGCAGGTCGACGGTCATCAGCCGGTCGGCGCCCGCGGTCTTGAACATGTCGGCGACCAGGCGGGCCGAGATCGGCTCGCGGCCGCGGTGCTTCTTGTCCTGCCGGGCGTAGGGGAAGAAGGGCGCGACGACGGTGATCCGCTTGGCCGAGGCGCGCTTGAGCGCGTCGACCATGATCAGCTGCTCCATGAGCCAGGTGTTGATCGGCGCGGTGTGGCTCTGCACCACGAAGGCGTCGCAGCCGCGCACCGACTCCTCGAACCGCACGAACAGCTCGCCGTTGGCGAACTCGTAGGCGGCGGTGGGCGTCGGGGTGACCCCGAGGTGACCGGCGATCTCGTCGGCCAGCGCGGGGTAGGCCCGGCCGGAGAAGAGCATCATGCTCTTGTTCGTCGTCTGCCGGATCGCACTCATCGGCTCGCTGTCCCTAGCTGTCGTGGGCCGCACGGGAGGACTCGGACGGGTCCGTCCCGGGTGCCTCGGTCCGGCCCTCGGCCGCTGCCGCGGCCTCCGCAGCGGGCGTTCCGGACCGTCGGCGACGCACCCAGCCTGCCACATTCCGCTGGGGTGCCCGAGCGACGGCCATCGCCCCCGGGGGGACGTCGGAGGTGATGACCGACCCCGCGGCGGTGTAGGCGCCGTCCCCCACCGTGACCGGCGCCACGAACATGTTGTCGGCACCGGTGCGCGCGTGCTCCCCGATGGTGGTGCGGTGCTTGGCCACGCCGTCGTAGTTCACGAAGACCGTGGCCGCCCCGATGTTGGTGCCGCGGCCGATCGTCGCGTCGCCCACGTAGGAGAGGTGCGGGATCTTCGCCCCCTCCCCCACCTGCGCGTTCTTGGTCTCGACGAACGTGCCGACCTTCGCCCCGGCGCCGAGGTCGGTGCCCGGGCGCAGGTAGGCGAACGGACCCACCGAGACCCGCGCGCCGATCCGCGCCCCGACCGCGTGCGCCCGCACCACGGTGGCGCCCTCGCCGACCTCGGTGTCCTCCAGGGTGGTGTCCGGGCCGACGTGGGCAGCATCACCCACGGAGGTCACCCCGCGGAGGTGGGTGCCGGGCTCCAGGACCGCGTCCCGGCCGACGGTCGCGGTGACGTCGACCCACGTGGTGAGCGGGTCGACGACGGTGACACCGCTGCGCATGAGCTCCTCGAGCAGGCGGTCGTTGAGGGTGCGGCGGCGGGCGGCGAGCTCCACGCGGTCGTTGCAGCCGAGGACGTCGTCGGGGTCCTCGGCCCGGACGGCGGCCGTGGGGGCCCCGCCGGCGACGAGCGGCGCGAGCGCGTCGGTCAGGTACTGCTCGCCCTGCGCGTTCGACGTCCCGAGGCCGGCCAGGACCCGGCGCAGCGTGGCGGCGTCCGCGACGTAGACGCCGGCGTTGACCTCCCGGATGGCGCGCTGCTCGTCGGTCGCGTCGCGCTCCTCGACGATGGCCTGCGGGGTCCCGCGGTCGTCGCGGACGATCCGGCCCAGACCGGTCGGGTCCTCGACCTCGGCGGTGAGGACGGTGAAGACGCTCCCGGCGGCGTCGTGGGCCGCCACCAGCCCGCTGAGCGTCCGGCTGGTCAGCAGGGGCGAGTCCCCGTTGACGACGAGGACGGAGCCCTCGAGGTCCGGGACGGCGGCGAGCGCCACACCTGCCGCGTGGCCCGAGCCGAGCTGCTCCTCCTGCACGACCGCCCGGGCGTCGGGCGCGATCTCCGCGAGGTGGGCCTCCACCTGCTCCCGGCCCGAGCCGACGACGACCACCGTCCGGCCCGCCGAGAGCGGCGCGGCCGCGGCGAGCACGTGCCCGAGCATGCTGCGGCCGCCGAGCGGGTGCAGCACCTTGGGGGTGGACGAGCGCATCCGGGTGCCCTGCCCGGCGGCCAGGACCACGACGGCGGCCACCGTCGGCGCATCGGGGGCGGGAACCGGCTGCGGGTGGGTCACGGAACTCCTCGGGAGGCGTCGGCGGGTTGCGCTGGGGGACTCGGACTCGAACCGAGACTTCCCGGCTCCAAAGGCCGGCGGGCTGCCGATTACCCCATCCCCCATCCCCGGGCCGGTGCGGGCCCGGGAGGCGCCGGCGGAGGGCGCCCGACGGCGAGCCTAGGGCCCCGCCGGTGCCGGGAGCACGCGCGCGGGGCCGCGGTCGCCCCGCGGTCCGGTCGCCGGGTCCCCCACGGTGGCGTACGTTACGGCCACGTAGCCGGGCCGCGCGCACCGGCCAACACCCCCCTCGGTCGCCTCGGAGGCCCCTTGTCCGCTCCTGCCCGCACCCGGCCCATGGCTCCCCCGCGCCCCGCGGACCCGCACGCCGGGCTCCCGGAGAACGCGATCGGGCGGCGCAAGAGCGTCCTGGAGATCGTCACCCTGTACGTCTTCGTGGTGGTGCCCTTCCTCGCTCTGGCCGCGGTCGTGCCGGCGGTGTGGGGCTGGGGGCTCTCCTGGCTGGATGTGGGGCTGGCGGTCGGCTTCTACTTCTTCACCCTGCTGGGTGTGACGGTGGGCTACCACCGCTACTTCACCCACGGCTCGTTCAAGGCGAAGCGGCCGCTGCGGCTGGGGCTGGCCGTCGCCGGCTCCATGGCGATCCAGGGGCCGGTCATCCAGTGGGTGGCCGACCACCGGCGCCACCACGCGTTCTCCGACCGCGAGGGCGACCCGCACTCGCCGTGGCGCTACGGCACGGGCGCCGGCGCGCTGCTGAAGGGCATGTTCCACGCCCACCTGGGCTGGCTGTTCGAGCGGCGCAAGACGAACGCCGAGCGCTACGCGCCCGACCTGCTCAAGGACTCCGCCCTGGTCACCACCGGTCGGCTGTTCGTGGTGTGGGCCGCGGTCAGCGTGTTCCTGCCCGCGCTCATCGGCGGCCTGGTCACCGGCACCTGGGCCGGCGCGTGGACCGCCTTCTTCTGGGCGGGACTGGTGCGCATCGCGCTGCTGCACCACGTGACCTGGTCGATCAACTCGGTCTGCCACGTGGTGGGCGACCGCCCGTTCGTCTCCCCCGGCCGTGACCGGGCGACCAACTTCTGGCCGCTGGCGGTCCTCAGCGCCGGCGAGTCGTGGCACAACCTGCACCACGCCGACCCGACCTGCGCCCGGCACGGCGTGCTGCGCGGGCAGATCGACATCAGCGCCCGGGTGATCTGGGCGTTCGAGAAGCTCGGCTGGGCCTGGAACGTCAAGTGGCCCGACCCGGTGCGGCTCGCCGCCAAGCGCCGCGTGCCGGCGACCACCGCCGCCTGACCACCGCTGCCTGAGCGCCCCGCCCGGTCCGCGCCGGTCAGCCGACGGGCCGGGCCCCCGGGACGGGGCCGCTGACGGCCCGGACGGTGCGGAAGACCCCGACGCCGGCCAGCTCGGCGGCGAGGCGGACGGCGGACCGCTCGTCGTCCGCCAGCGCGGCCACCGTGGGCCCCGAGCCGCTGACCAGCGCGGCGCGGGCGCCGGCGTCCTCGGCGGCGCGCAGCGCCCGGCGCAGCTCCGGCCGGAGGGCCAGGGCGGCCGGCTGCAGGTCGTTGGCCAGCGCCCCGGCGAGCTCGTCGACCGAGCCCGAGCGCAGCGCGGCGAGCACAGGCCCGGCCTGCGTCGGCTCGGTCACGTCCGGCGCCCGGCCGTCGGCGCGCATGCGGTCGAGCTCCCCGTAGACCGCCGGCGTCGAGAGCCCCTCCCCGGCGATGCCGAGCACCCAGTGCCACCGCCCGGCGGCGAGCACCGGGGAGACCTGCTCCCCCCGGCCGGTGCCGAGAGCCACCCCGCCGACGAGGCCGAACGGCACGTCGCTGCCGAGCCGGGCGGCGAGCCCGAGGAGCTCCTCCCGGCCGGCCCGGGTCCCCCAGAGGGCGTCCAGCGCGACCAGCGTCGCCGCGGCGTCGGCGCTCCCCCCGGCCAGCCCGGCGGCGACCGGGATGCCCTTGACCACCTCCAGGTCGGCGTCGGCGCGGACCCCCGCGTGCGCGGCGAGCAGCTCCGCCGCCCGCCAGACGAGGTTGGTGCGGTCGGCGGGCACCAGCCCGGGGCCGTCGGCGCCCTCGCCGCTCAGCCGCAGCGAGAGCCCCTCACCCGGCCGTGCCGTGACCGTGTCGTGCAGCGACACCGCGAGGTAGACGGTGTGCAGCGCGTGGAAACCGTCCTCGCGCAGCGGGCCGACGCCGAGGTGCACGTTGACCTTCGCCGGCGCCCGGACGACCACGGCGCTCACGGCTGCACCGCCTCGGTGGCGGCCAGGCGGGCGAAGTCGGTGACGGAGAGCTGCTCGCCGCGGGCCGTGGGCTCGATGCCGGCCGCCCGCAGGCGCTGCTCGGCCGCGGCCGGGCTCCCCGCCCAGCGCGCCAGCGCCGCGCGCAGGCCCTTGCGGCGCATGCCGAAGGCCGCGTCGACGGCGGCGAAGGTCGCCACCCGGTCCCCCGGCGGCGGCGGACGGCGGACGAGGGCGACCAGGCCGGAGTCGACGTTCGGCTCGGGCCAGAAGACCCGCCGCCCCACGTTGCCCGCCCGGCGCACCTCGCCGTACCAGGCGGCCTTGACCGACGGGACGCCGTAGGCCGGCGTCCCCGGCGCGGCGGCCAGCCGCTCGGCGACCTCGGCCTGCACGAGCACCAGCGCCCGGTCGAGCGTGGGTAGCAGCTCGAGGAGGTGCAGCAGCACCGGGACGGCGATGTTGTAGGGCAGGTTGGCCACCAGCGCGGTGGGCGGGTGGCCGGGCAGCTCGCGGATCCGGAGCGCGTCGTCGCGCACCACGGTGAGCCGGTCGGCGAGGTCGGGCCGGCGGGCGGCGACGGTGCCGGGCAGCAGCTCGGCCAGCCGCGGGTCGATCTCCACCGCCGTCACGTGCGCGGCGGAGGGCAGCAGCCCGAGGGTGAGCGAGCCCAGCCCGGGCCCCACCTCGAGCACGACGTCGTCGGGCCGCAGGTCGGCGGTGCGCACGATCCGCCGGATGGTGTTCGCGTCGTGGAGGAAGTTCTGGCCGAGCGTCTTGGTGGGACGCAGGTCGAGCTGCTGGGCCAGGTCGCGGATCGCGGCCGGCCCCAGCAGCCCGTCGGTCGGCTCCGGTGCGGTGGTCAGCGGATCAGCTGAACAGGCGGGGCCCGCAGTGCGGCCACTGGCCGGCGCCGGAGCGCTGGTACAGCAGCTGCGCGCGGTAGGTCTGCTCGTCGGCCGAGGCGGCGGCGGGGTCGCCGGTGCCGCCGACCGAGTTCCAGGTGGCCTGCGAGAACTGGTACATGCCCCGGTACTTGCCCGTCGAGCTCACCGCGTCCGGGCGGCCGCCGGACTCGCACCCGGCGAGCGCGGCCCAGTTGAGGCCGTCCGCGGCCGGGCGGTTGGTCGGGCGGGTCTTGGTGCCGACCGCGACCTGCTCGTCGACCGGCTGGCGGGTGACGCTGCTCGACAGCGTCTCGCGGCTGGTCTCGGCACCGTCGACGACGGTCACCCGGTAGGTGGTCACCTGCTCCCCGTCGACGCCCGGGACGGTCACCGTCTCCTCGCCCTGGAAGGCCTCGGCGTCCTGGGTCTCCACGCGCCCGTGGGCCACCGGGGTGGTCTCGCTGATCTCGGAGACCTGCACCCGGTACACCTGCAGGCGCATCCGGTTCAGCAGCGCCTGGGACAGCCGCAGGCTGGTGCGGTCGGTCCCGCTGAGGGCGATGCCCTGCTCGGCGAGCAGGTCACCGGCCGTGGCGGCGGTGGTGGTGACCACCCGCTCCTGGCCGTCGGCGACGAGCACGACCTCCTTGGGCGTGGTGATGCTCAGCCGCATCCCCTCCAGCGGAAGGCGCTCGCTGCGGCTGGCGGAGACCACCAGGCCGTCGGTGCGGAAGCCGAGCTGGTCGAGCGCCTCCTGGACCGACAGGGCGGTCACGAGCACCTCGCGGGAGACGCCGTCCACCGTGAGCTCGATCGGCCGCGCCCGGTTGAGGACGACGGTGTCGCCGTCGGCCACCACCTGGTCGGCGGCGGGCAGCACGACGTCGTGCGCCGCGAGGGAGAGCCCCTCCTCCTCGAGCACCTCGGCCACGGTGCCGGCGTAGGTGCCGACGTCCCGGCTCTGCCCGTCCACGGTCAGCGTGACGGACTTCTGGGCGAGGAAGAAGGCCAGCGTCCCGCCCACCAGTCCGAGGAGGACGAGGGCGAAGAGGCTGAACTGCAGGGAGCGGCGCACGACACTTCCAGGGGTCACAGAACCCGGGCAGGAGAGCGTCGGGACCGCCGGAGCGGCCCGGTCGCGTCGGCGGCTCGAACGGCAGCTGCCGGGTTGCCCCGGTGCGGCGCCGCCCGGGTCGTCGCTCCACCCCGGCTGTCGGTCACGACACGATAACGAACACTCTTCGGATGGCTCTGGTGCACGAGGAGTGAAGCAGAGGCCACCTGCTCCGCTGTGTCGACTCGCCGACACGCGGAGTCATCGCCACGCCGCGACGGGACGCCGGCTGGGCCGCCCCTCCGGACGGCGACGGGTGACCAACCCCACGGGGTGGAGACTCCCGTCCGGGGGAACGGCGGGGTGCTCAGCCGGCCAGCGCGGGCGCGCTCGAGGGCACGGGCCGCAGCCAGCTCCAGAGGAACACGGCCACCGCGACCCCCGCGGCCAGCGCGGAGAACCCTCCGGCGACGAAGGCGACCGGCAGCACGTCGAACCCCTCGCCGACCTCGTCGCCCAGGTCGAGCCCCACCCGCAGCAGGAGGGCGCCGAGCGGCAGCAGCGCGCTCACGCTCGCGGCGGCGACCACCAGGTGCGCCGTCCAGGTGCGCAGCGCCTCGTCGACCGGCACGTCGGCCCCGTCGGCCGGCATCGGCCGGAGCAGGGCCCGCAGCAGCGCGGCCTCGGCCAGCAGCCAGGCCGCCGCCGGCACCGCCACCAGGGCCCAGGCCACCGGACCGCCGAGGTCCCCCGTGGACCACGACCAGCCGGCGAGGAACAGCTCCGCGGCGACCACCACGCGCATCGTCCACAGCAGCCAGGCCGAGATCTGCTCCCCCTGGCGCGGGCGGCGCGGCGGCGCGCTCAGCTGCCAGCGCGGTCGCGGCCGGGTCGCCTCGGCGAGCAGGACGCCCGCCAGCGAGCCGACGACGAGGATCGGCACCCACAGGAAGACCGACGCCTCGGCGAGCACGACGACGCTCGCCACCACCCCGGCGATGCCCAGGAGCAGGCCCAGCCACCGCCAGCGGCGACCGTGCGCCGCCTGGCGCTGCAGCGTCGCCGTCCCCTCCCGGCTGGGGTCGGCCAGCTCGACGGCGCCTCCGGCGACGGCGCGACGCCCGCTCGCCAGCGCCCATGCGCGAGCCAGCAGCACACCGGGCACCAGCACGGCGATGAACACCACGACGGCGATGAGACGACCCACGAGTGCCAGTGTCCCCCGGAATGCCGGGCGTGGGGCAGGCGCCGGTCACGCTCCGGTAACACCGGCGTCCCAGCGGCGGCGCTAGTGCCAGGTGCCGAAGACGCGTTCGGCGGTGGCGGTGAGCGCGTCGCAGAACTGCGCCAGGTCGGTCCCGGTCACCTCGGCGAGGGCGCGCACCGTGTGCGGCACCAGCCGCGAGGCGTTCGGCCGGCCCCGGAGCGGCACCGGGGTGAGGAACGGCGAGTCGGTCTCCACGAGCAGCTGCTCCAGCGGGGTCAGCGCCGCGGCCTCGCGCAGGTAGCCCGCGCTGCCGAACGTCACCGTGCCGGCGAAGGAGAGCACGAACCCGCGCTCGACGCAGGCCCGGGCGAACGCCGCGTCGCCGGAGAAGCAGTGCATGACGACGTGCTGGGGCGCCCCCTCGTCGTCGACCACCCGCAGCACCTCGTCGTGCGCGTCGCGGTCGTGGACGACCAGCGCCAGCCCGTGCCGCTTGGCGATGCGGATGTGCTCGCGGAAGGACGCCTCCTGCGCCGCCCAGCCCTCGGGGCCGGTCCGGTAGCGGTCCAGGCCGGTCTCCCCCACCGCCCGCACCCGCGGCAGCGCGGCGAGGCGGTCGATCTCGGCGAGGGCGTCGTCGTCGGCCTCCCCGGCACCGGCTTCGTTGGGGTGCACGGCGACCGCGGCGAGGACGTTCGGGTGCCGTGCGGCCAGCTCCGCCGACCACCGGGAGGAGGCGACGTCGACCCCGACCTGCACCAGACGCGGGACGCCCACCGCCACGGCGGCCGCGATCTCGGCGTCGACGTCGGCGTCCGTCGCCGTCGGCCCCCCCTCGGGACGGAAGCCGTCCAGGACGATGTCCAGGTGCGTGTGGCTGTCCACCGCCGGTGCCGGCAACGGCTCCGGGGACGGCGGCGGCTCGTCCCGCCGGTTCGCGCGGGACGCGGCGCTCCGGCTCACTCTCCTTCTTCCAGCCGCCGGAGCTCCTCCTCGACGACCGATTCGTCGAGCTTGGTGAAGATCGGCGTCGGCGGCGCCAGCGGCGTGCCCGGCGCGGCGAGCGGGGTGGACGCCCACACCGCCTGCCCCTGGTCGTAGGCCCCGGTGATGATCGGGTACGGCGAGCCGTCGTCGAGGTCGGTGACCTCCTGGATCTCCGGCGCCACCGACCACGTGCCCTCGCCCCCGAGCAGCTCGTGCACCTTCTGCGCCGAGTGCGGGAGGAGCGGGGTGAGCAGGGCGTTGCAGTCCTTGATCGCCTGCAGCGCGGTGTGCAGGACGGTGTCCCGGCGGGCCGGGTCCTCCTTGAGCTTCCACGGTGCCTGGTCCGACAGGTACTTGTTCGCCTCGCCGACCACCCGCATCGCCTCGCCGATGGCGGCCTTCTGGCGGTTGCGCGACAGCAGGTCGCCGACCGTGCCGAAGGCTCCGGAGGTGGTGCCCAGCAGCGCCCGGTCGTCGTCGGTGAGCTCACCCGGCGTCGGCACCGCACCGACGTTCTTCGCCGCCATCGAGACGCTGCGGTTGACCAGGTTGCCCCAGCCCGCGACGAGCTCCTCGTTGTTGCGCCGGCGGAACTGCTCCCAGGTGAAGTCGGTGTCCTGGTTCTCCGGGCCCGCGACGGCGATGAAGTAGCGCAGCGCGTCGGCGTCGTACCGGGCCAGGAAGTCGCGCACGTAGATGACGACCTGGCGGCTGCTCGAGAACTTGCGGCCCTCCATGGTGAGGAACTCGCTGGAGACGACCTCGGTGGGCAGGTTCAGCCGGCCGAGCGGGCCCGGCGTCCCGCCCTTGTCGCCCTCGCCGTTGTAGCCGAGCAGCTGGGCGGGCCAGATCTCGGAGTGGAAGACGATGTTGTCCTTGCCCATGAAGTAGTAGGCGTCGGAGTCCGGCGTCTGCCACCACTGCCGCCACGCGTCGGGGTCACCGGAGCGGCGGGCCCACTCGATGGACGCCGACAGGTACCCGACGACGGCGTCGAACCAGACGTAGATGCGCTTGTCGGGCCGGTCGCGCCAGCCGTCGAGGGGGACGGGCACACCCCAGTCGATGTCGCGGGTGTAGCTGCGGGGCTTGAGGTCCTCGAGCAGGTTCACGCTGAAGTTGAGGACGTTGGGGCGCCAGCTCTTGCGGGTGCCCAGCCAGTCGCCCAGCGCCCGGGTGAACGCCGGCAGGTCGAGGAAGTAGTGCTCGCTCTCGACGAACTTCGGCGTCTCGCCGTTGATCTTGCTGACCGGGTTGATCAGGTCGATCGGGTCGAGCTGGTTGCCGCAGTTGTCGCACTGGTCGCCGCGGGCGCCGTCGTAGCCGCAGATCGGGCAGGTGCCCTCGATGTAGCGGTCGGGCAGGGTGCGGCCGGTGGAGGGGCTGATCGCGCCGAGTGTCGTCTTCGGGAAGACGTAGCCGTTCTTCAGCAGGCCCAGGAAGATCTCCTGGCTGATCTGCGCGTGGTTGGCCGTCGACGTCCGGGTGAACAGGTCGTAGCTGAGCCCGAGCGACTGCAGGTCCCCGACGATGATCCGGTTGTTGCGGTCGGCGATCTCGCGGGGCGTGATTCCCTCGGCGTCGGCGGCGACCGTGATCGGGGTCCCGTGCTCGTCGGTGCCGCTCACCATCAGCACCCGGTCCCCGGCCATCCGGTGGTAGCGGCTGAAGACGTCGGAGGGGACGCCGAAGCCGGAGACGTGGCCGATGTGCCGCGGGCCGTTGGCGTAGGGCCACGCGACGGCGGTCAGGATGTGCCGATCACTCACGCGTTGAGACTAGGCGGACCCCGCGGCCGGTCGCCGGGGAACCCGCTCAGGGCTGGGAGACCACGCTGCCGACCGGGCCGGGCGGGCCGGCCTCGACCGGGCTGAGCACGGCGAAGCCGCCCAGGACGAGGGCGATGCCGCCGAGGGTGAGGGCGCACAGCGAGCGGTGCACGACCACCGGGTCGGGGCGGCGCACGCGGACCCGCGGGCCCTGGAGCACCCACTCCCGGGCCGACGGCGCGTCCACGAGCAGCAGCTTGCCGATCGTGAGCCCGAAGGCGCCGGCGAACAGCAGCGGGAGCGGCAGGCCACCGGTGAGCGCGGTCGGCAACGGCAGGAGGACCGCCATGCCGCCGAGCACCGACACCGCCGCCAGCTCGGCCACCGAGGTGACGACGAGCAGGGTGCGGGTGGAGCCGTCGACCAGCGCCGCCCCGGCGCCGGCGGTGAGGACGACCCAGGCGGCGAGCACGACCAGGGCCAGTCCGACGACCCAGCCCGACGGCCGGACCGGGGAGGCCAGGACGACGTCGGCCCGGGCGAGCCCGAACGCGAGGAGACCGACGGCCTCGATGACCGAGAGCGCAGCGGCCGCGAGCGCCGGCACCGGGATGCGTCGCAGCCCGCCGCCGACCGCGACGTCGGGGGCCGGCCGCTCCGGGCGGAGGTGGGACGACCCGACGGTGCTGCGGACGTCGAGGACGGTGCTCGCCACGAGGGTTTTCTCCCTGACCGGTCGGAGGTGTCTCGTGACTCGACGGCCGGTCGGGGCGGTGGCTGGAGCACCGGTCCCGGCCGCCTCACCCCTCGGGTGGGACACCCGCCCGATCCGGGAGCTGCGCGCGCTTAGGCTGCTGATCCCGGACGACGACCCGCGAGGAAGGCGGCACCCGCGATGACCACCCGGGACGAGCACCCCGCCACCCGCCTCGGGCCGAGCGATCCGCCGACGCTGCGCCCGCAGCCGGCCGGCCCGCAGCACCGCCGCCCCACCCGCCGGCCGGACGAGGGCGCCGTCGTCGACTGCGCGGTCTACGTCGGCGGGGAGCGGCAGGAGCCGGTGACCCCGCACGAGGCGCTGCGCGTCGCCGAGGAGCGCGACGGCTTCGTGTGGCTGGGCCTGTTCGCGCCCACCGAGGAGGAGCTGGGCGCGATCGCCGAGCGGTACGACCTGCACCCGCTCGCCGTCGAGGACGCCGTCTACGCCCACCAGCGCCCCAAGCTCGAGCCCTACGACGACGCGCTCTTCATGGTGCTCAAGACCGCGACGTACGTGGAGCACGAGGAGCTGACCGCCACCAGCGAGGTCGTGGACACCGGTGAGGTGATGGTGTTCCTCGGCCCCCGGTACGTGATCACGGTGCGGCACGGCGAGCACGGCGGGCTGACCGGCCTGCGGGAACGGCTGGAGGAGCAGCGCGACCTGCTGTGCCTGGGCCCCTCCGCAGTGCTCTACGCGGTCGCCGACCTCGTCGTCGACACCTTCGTGGAGGTCACCGCGGCCGTCGAGCAGGACGTCGAGGAGCTCGAGGCGTCGGTCTTCAGCCCGGAGCGCACCGACGACATCGGCCGGCTCTACCAGCTCAAGCGCGAGCTGCTGTCGCTGCGCCGGGCCGTCTCACCGCTGGAGGTGCCGCTGCAGAAGCTCGCGGAGCGGCCGGTCGACGTCGTCCCCGAGGCGATGCGCTCCTACTTCCGCGACGTGCTCGACCACGCCATCCGGGTGCGGGACCAGGTCGGCGGGCTGGACGAGCTGCTCACCTCGATCCTGCAGGCGTCGCTGGCCCGCACGACCATGGCCGACAACGAGGACATGCGGAAGATCTCGGCCTACGCGGGCATCATCGCCGTGCCCACCGCGATCGCCGGCATCTACGGCATGAACTTCGAGCACATGCCCGAGCTCGAGTGGCGGTTCGGCTACCCGCTGGTGCTGCTGGTGATCCTCGGCGCGATCGTGCTGCTCTACCGCGGCTTCAAGCGCAACGGCTGGCTGTAGGCGGCGCCGACTGTGCGCTCGTCGGGGTCACCGACGGCCGGGTTGACCCGGGAACTGCACGACGGCGGCCAAGCGGGCGAGGAGTTCGGCCGGACGGTGGAGATCGGCGGCGGTCACGAAGACCACGCGCCGTCGTCCGGCGGCAGGGCGGCGGCCACCCGGACGGCGGTCGCCTCGGGCAGGGTCACCCGCGCGCCGAAGCAGGGTCGGACGTCGTCCCGCGCGAGCGCCGCCCGGTGCACCCCGATGCCCGCGACGCGGACCGGCCGCCGGGACGGAGGAACGGTCAGCTCCACGTCGTCACCCGGACCGGCGAGCTCCACTCCCCACAGCACGGCGGCGCTGCACCCGGTGACGACGGCGTCCGCGAGGACGGGCGACGCGGCGGCCAGCGCGCGCAGCCGGTGTGCACTCCCCGGGGTCACCTGCCGCCCGGAGACCCCGGGAAGCGCAGAGGCGAGGGCTCAGGGGCGCTTGCCGGCGACCACGGCGTCGTAGACGGTCCGCTTGGGCAGCCCGGTGCGCTCCATGACAGCCCGGATCGCGTCCTTGCGGGTCGCGCCGGCTGCCTCCTCGTCGGCGACTGCGGCGGCGAGCTCAGGCGCGGTCAGCTCCACGGCGCGCGCCGGCGCCCCGGCGACCACCAGCGTGATCTCGCCCTTGACCCCGTCGGCCGCCCACGCGGCCAGCTCGCCCAGCCCGCCGCGCCGGATCTCCTCGTAGGTCTTGGTCAGCTCGCGGCACACCGCGGCCGGCCGGTCCTCGCCCAGCACCCCCGCGGCGTCGGCCAGCGCGTCGGCCAGCCGGTGCGGCGACTCGAAGAAGACCATCGTCCGCCGCTCGTCGGCCAGCGCGGTGAAGGTCGACCGCCGCTCGCCCGCCTTGCGCGGCAGGAAGCCCTCGAAGCAGAAGCGGTCCACGGGCAGGCCCGAGACCGCGAGCGCCGTCGTCACCGCCGAGGGCCCGGGCACGGAGGTGACCTCGATCCCGGCGTCGATGGCCGCCCGCACGAGCGAGTACCCCGGGTCGGAGACCGACGGCATCCCGGCGTCGGTGAGCAGCAGCACCGTGGCACCCGAGGAGAGCGCATCGAGCAGCCCGGGCAGGCGCGCCCGCTCCACCGACTCGTGGAAGGTGACCACCCGGCCGGTCAGCGTCACCTCGAGGTCGGCGGCCAGCCGGTGCAGGCGGCGGGTGTCCTCGCACGCCAGGACGTCGGCGCCGGCCATCGCCGCCCGCAGCCGCGGGCCGACGTCCCCGGGCTGCCCGAGGGGCGCCCCACCCAGCACCAGCCGTCCGCTCACCCGCCGAGCCTGTCACGCCCCGCCTCCGCGGCACGCCTGCAGGGGCCCGGCGCGAGCCTGCACGTGCCCGAAAGCAGGCGGGTCCTGTGTCTACCCTGACCGCATGGCGGTGCTGGCACCCGGGCGGGCGGAGCACGACCCGCAGGGGCCCCCGCGGCCGGCCGGGCCCCGGCTGCGCCGCCCGCCGTTCCCCGCCCGCCGCCGCGACGTCGTCCCGCCGCTGCCGGACGACCGGCGGACGGCGTGGACGATCGCCGCCGTCCTCGGCGCCGTGGCGCTGACCCTCCGGCTCTGGGGCATCGGCTACCCCCGCGAACTCGTCTTCGACGAGGCGTACTACCCGCCCGAGGCCCGCGAGCTGCTCGTCTGGGGCTTCGAGTACAACCGCGGCTACTCGTTCATCGTGCACCCGCCGCTGGGCAAGTGGCTGATCGCGCTCGGCGAGCAGCTGTTCGGCTACGACTCCTTCGGCTGGCGCTTCCCCTCGGCCGTGGCGGGCTCGATCGCCGTCGTCCTGCTCTTCCGGCTCACCCGGCGGCTCACCGGCTCCACCGTGATCGGCCTCTTCGCCGGGGTGCTGCTTCTCGTCGACGGCTTCCAGTTCACGCTGTCGCGGATCGGGCTCCTCGACATCTTCCTGCAGGTCTTCGTGCTCGCCGCCGTCTCCTGCCTCGTCGTCGACCGGGACGTCGTCCGCGCGCGGGTGCGGGCGGCCGCGGACGTCGGCGCGACCGGTTTCCGGCTCGGCCCGCGGGGCTGGCGGATCGCCGCCGGCGTCCTCTTCGGCTGCGCCTGCGCGGTGAAGTGGAGCGGCGTCTGGTTCCTCGCCTTCTTCGCCGTCCTCTCGCTGTTCTGGGACCGCTCCGCGTGGCGCGCGGCGGGCGTCCCCCGGCCGACCCGGACGGCGGCCCGCCGCGGGCTGCCCGGCGCGCTGTGGGCACTGGCCGCCGTGCCGGTGCTGACCTACCTGGCCAGCTTCACCGGCTGGTTCCTCGGTGAGACCTCGCAGGGCAAGGCGTGGGCCCAGCAGAACCCTGAGACGGCGTTCCCGTGGGTGCCCGACGCCCTGCGGTCGCTCTGGCACGAGCACGCCGAGTGGCTGCGCTTCCACAACGGCCTGTCCAGCCCGCACCCGTGGGAGTCCGGGCCGTGGTCGTGGCTGGTGACCGGCCGGCCGATCCTGCTGTGGAACCCCCAGGGGCTCGTCGACGCCGAGGGCGAGCAGGTCATCCGCTACATCCTCATGGTGGGGACGCCGACCCTCTGGTTCCTCTTCGCCCCCGCCACGCTCTGGCTCGCCTGGCGGATCGTCGCCCGGCGGGACCCGGCCGCGGTCCCCGTGGCCGTCGGCATCGCGGCGGGCTGGCTCACCTGGTTCCTCAACCTCGAGCGCACGATGTTCCTCTTCTACATGGCGCCGGTGCTGCCGTTCTTCGTGCTCGCGGTCGCCCTGCTGCTCCAGGACGTCGTCGGCCGCCCGGGCTCCGGCGAGTGGCGCCGGCGCGCGGGGCTGGCCACCGCCTGCGGGTACATCGCGATCGTCGCGGCCACCTTCGCCTTCTTCTGGCCCGTGCTCACCGGGCAGCCGCTCTCCCACCCCGAGTGGGCGCAGCGGATGTGGTTCCCGTCCTGGTTCTGAGCGCTCACCGCCTGCCCGCAGCCGGCACGGTGACGACGACGGCGTCACCGATCGCGCAGCCGGCGGCCGGTCAGACGACCGGTTCGGGACGCAGCTGCGGGAGGACCAGCGCCCAGAACGAGTCCAGCCGGCCCTCCAGGTCGCGCCGCGCGCTGAGCTCCTGGGAGACCTGCTGCATGCCGAAGAAGCTCGCCACGATGACCTGGGCGGTGCCGACCGGGTCGGCGCGCTGGTCGATCTGCCCGCGGGCCTGGCCCTGGGTGATCAGCTGCGCGAGCGCGTGCTGCCAGCCGACGTAGGGCTGCGGCAGCCTCGCCAGCGCCTCGGGGGGCAGCTCCGCCATGAGGCGCTTGGCGGCGCGGGTGACCGGGTCGGTCGCGAACTGCCGCCCCGCCACGTAGGTGACCGCCACGAGGGCGTCGAGCGCGTCGTCGTGGGAGTCGATGACGCCGCGCAGCAGTACCGGCCAGGTCTCGAACATCTGGTGGACGACCGCGACCGCCACGCTCTCCTTGGACTCGAAGTGCCAGTAGAGCGCGCCCTTGGTCATGCCGGTGCCCGCGACGATGTCGTTCAGCGAGGTGGCCGCGTAGCCGCGCTCGCCGAACTCCCGGGCGGCGACGTCGAGGATGAGCTGCCGGGTGGCGGCGCTGTCGCCGGCCCGCCCGCGGGCGCGCCGCGGCGCCGGGGAGGCCCCGACCGGTGACCCAACCATCGCAGCGCCTCCCGTGGGGGCCGTCCCGCCCCGTGTCGCCGGGCAGCGTAGCGGTCTGGGCGGCGGATCGGGCCCCGTCGGAACGACGACGGCGCCGCCGGGGAGGAGTCCCCGGCGGCGCCGACCACCGTGTGGGTGGAGCTGAGGGGATTTGAACCCCTGACCCCCTCGATGCGAACGAGGTGCGCTACCGGTCTGCGCCACAGCCCCCAGTGCTGGGTCGAAGAGTACCGCCCGCCCGCTCCGGCCCCGCCACCGGGGGCGGGGCCGGCCCCGTGCAGGCCCCGCCGCGAGCGCGCGAGCGGGGGGGGTGCTTCCTCAGCCGTTGGCCGCCCGGGCGGGGCGGTACTCCTCGATGTCGGCGAAACCGATGTCGTCGTCGTCCAGCCCGACCACCGCGCTGTTCTGCCAGCCGGCCGGCGCGGGGGTGCGCGCGGCGACCACGCGCCCGGGGCGCAGGGCGTGCACGGGGGCGAGCGGGACGCTGGGGTGCGGCAGGACGGGCAGCGCCTCCTGGGCGACGGTCTCGTGCACCTCCGGCGACGTGCGCTGGGCCGGTGCGGGCCGGGCGGCCGGGCGGGCCGGCGCCCGGAGGGACTCCCGCGCCGCGGCACGGGCGGCGCGGCGCGCGGCCAGCCGCTCACGCCGGGCGACCTTGCGCAGCACCAGCACGTAGCCCGCGGTCGCGACGGTGGCTATCGCCTGGAGGATCCACAGCCACGGCGTCAGCAGCAGCGCGCCGGCCAGCGACGCCAGGGTGAGCAGCACCAGGCCGCCCAGCACCCGGCGGCGCAGCGCGTGCACGTCCACCTTCAGCTCCCCCGTGGTGCGCAGGACCTCGCGGTCGATGGACACCCGCTCGGTCGCCGCGTGACGCACGGGGTCCACCGCGCGACGCCGCTGCAGGGTCCGCCCCGAGTCGGCAGGTTCGAGCCGGCCGTCCTGCCCGTCGCCGCGGGTCACCACCATGGGCACCAGCACGACGAACCACAGCACGACCAGAGCGGCCAGCAGCACACCCGATCCCATACGACACCACCTGTCACATCAGTCACTCGCCGGGCGAGGTTATGCAGGCCGGGGGCCGGTGTCCGGGAGGCGCGCGGGTGTGTCGCCGATGTGTTGTGGGACCGGTGTGACGGGAGACGGCGTGTCACCCGCGGCCACCTCCGCACCGGCCACCGTGCGTGCTATGCCGACGAGCCGATCAGTCGACGGGTCGACCCGGGGCGGACCGCTCCCAGCGCTCCAGCACCCCGCGCGGCAGGTCCTCGGCGAGCAGGGCGTAGCTGAGGTGGTCGCGCCAGTCGCCGTCGATGTCGAGGTAGCGGCGCAGCAGCCCTTCGCGCTGGAACCCCAGCCGCTCCACCAGCCGCTGGCTGGGCCCGTTCTCCGGGCGGATGTCGGCCTGCAGCCGGTGCAGCCCCGCCGGCCCGAAGGCGTGGTCGCACACCAGCGCCACCGCCAGCGAGGCGACGCCGCGGCCGGCCACCGAGCGGTCGATCCAGTAGCCCAGGTACCCGGTGCGCAGCGCGCCCCGGACGATGTTGTCGACCGTCACCTGACCGGCCAGCCGCCCCTCGACCCGGATCGCGAAGGGCAGCGAGGTGCCCGCGCGGGCGCGGCGGGCCATGACCCGCCGCATCGCCCGGTAGGCCGCCGGGCTGTGCCGGGCCTGCCAGGAGACGGCGGCGGTCGGCTCCCAGGGGCGCAGCCAGTCCTCGTTGGCCAGCCGCAGGGCGCTCCACTCCGCGGCGTCGCGGCGGCGCAGCGGGTGCAGCTCCACCGGCCCCCGGGCGAGCTGCGCCGGCCAGCCGGGGTGCAGCAGCGGATCGGTCACGGCGGGCGCGGTCAGCCGCCGAGCAGCAGCGGCATGACGGTGACCAGCCCGCCGGCGGCCACCTCGGTGACGTCCTCGTCGATGACGATCAGGCAGTTGGCGCGCGCCATCCGCGCCAGCAGGGCGTCGGTGGCCTCGCCCACGGGTTCGACGACGTAGCCGCCGTCGGGGTGGCGCATGACGCTGCCGTGCAGGTACTGGCGGTAGCCCAGCGGCGAGAGCAGCTGCTGGCCGGAGATGGCCTGCACCGTGCGCCGGAACAGCTGCCGCTTGCCGAGCATCAGGCGGATGGCGGGGCGGACGAACACCTCGAAGGAGACCAGCGCCGCGACCGGCTCCCCGGGGATGCAGATGACCGGCACCTCGTCGCGCCCCAGCCGGCCGAAGCCCTGCGCGGGGCCGGGGTGCATGGCCACCTGGCGGAAGCGCATGTCCCCGAGCGCGCCCAGCGCCTCCTGCACCATGTCGAACCCCGAGCCGGTGAAGGTGCCCGAGATGAGCACCAGGTCGCTGCGCAGCAGCTGGCTCTCGAGCACCTCGGCCAGCCGCCGCTGGTCGCCCGGCAGGATCCCCCACCGGTAGGCGTCGGCGCCGGCGTCGCGGGCGGCCGCCGCCAGTGCGTAGCTGTTGACGTCCACCACCTGGCCCGGCGCCAGCGGAGAGCTGATGTCCACCAGCTCCGTGCCGGCGCTCAGCACCGCGACCCGGGGTCGGGGACGGACGAGGACGCGGTCGCGCCCGACGGCGGCCAGCAGGCTGATCTGCGCGGGCCCGATCGGGGTGCCGACGTGCACGGCCGGGTCCCCCGGGGCGACGTCGTCACCGGTGAGCCGCACGTAGCTGCCCACCGGCGGCCCGGCCTGGACGGCGACCCGCGCCGCGCCGTTGTCGGTCCACACCGCCGGGACGACGACGTCGGCCCCGGACGGCAGCATCGCTCCCGCGGCGACCCGCATCGCCAGCCCCGGGCCGATCGACGACGGCCCGCTGGCCCCCGCCACGCTCTCCCCCACGACGGGCAGCTCCGCCGGGCGGGCGACGGTCGCGTCGGCGACGTCCTCGGCGCGCACGGCGTAGCCGTCGAGGGCCGCCTGGTCGAAGGCCGGCAGCGCCCGCTGGCTGACGACGTCCTCGGCGCAGAGCAGGCCCTGCGCGTCGAGGACGGCGAGCTCGATCGGGTCCGGCTGCGGCACCGCGGCGAGGATCTCGTCGAGGTGGCGCTCGACGGTGCGCACGTGGGGGGAGGCGTCGGAGCGGCCGTCCGCCGGCAGCGGCACCGGTCCGGTGAGCGCCCGCTGCGCCGGCACCGGCTCGGCGGCGGCCGGCGCGCCGGCGACCGGGCCGGTCCGCCGGGGCGGGGCCATGGGCATGTCGACCTGCGCGGTGTCCCGGTGCCCCCGGAACTCCCCGCCGCTGCTGCCGTCGTCGCTCTGCCCGAGCATCCTCACCACCGTCGTCCCGCCGTGCCGTCTCCCGGCACCGGCCCCCGCGGCAGCGCCGGCCCCGGACGGGGCCGGCGTCGTGCCACGGGTCCGATCGTGCCCTCGCGGGCGCCGGTCAGGACGACGACGCGCCCTCGGCGGGCAGCTCGGTGACGAACTCGCGCAGCCAGCCGCGGAGCGACGGACCCAGGTCCTCGCGCTCGCTGGCCAGCCGGATGACCGCCTTGAGGTAGTCCAGCTTGTCGCCGGTGTCGTAGCGGCGGCCGCCGAAGACGACGCCGTGGACCGGCTCACCGCGCTCGACGAGGGTGGCCAGGGCGTCGGTCAGCTGGATCTCGCCACCCCGCCCGGGCGCGGTCTCGCGGAGCACGTCGAAGATCTCCGGCGCGAGCACGTAGCGCCCGATGATCGCCAGGCTGCTGGGGGCCTCGTCGACGGGTGGCTTCTCGACCAGGCCCGTGACGGCGACGACGTCGGTGCCGTCGACGGTCGGCTCGACGGCCACGGCGCCGTACTTGTCGATGTTCTCCCGGCCGACGTCGAGCAGGGCGATCACCGAGCCGCCGTGCTCGGCCTGGACGGCCAGCATCTGCTCCAGCAGGTGGTCACGGGCATCGATCAGGTCGTCGCCGAGGAGCACGGCGAACGGCTCGTCGCCGACGAAGGCGGCCGCCTGCAGCACGGCGTGACCCAGCCCGCGGGCCTCGCCCTGGCGCACGAAGTGCACCTGCGCGACCTCGGTGGACTCGTGCACGGCGGCGAGGCGACCGGCGTCGCCCTTCTTCTCCAGCGCGGTCTCGAGCTCGGGGGTGCGGTCGAAGAAGTCCTCGATGGCCGCCTTGCCGCGGCCGGTGACCATGAGCACCTCGGGCAGCCCGGCGCGGGCGGCCTCCTCGACGATGTACTGGAGGGCCGGCCGGTCGACGACCGGGAGCAGCTCCTTCGGGACGGCCTTGGTGGCCGGCAGGAAGCGGGTGCCCATTCCTGCGACGGGGATGACCGCCTTCCGGGCCGTACGGGTGAGGGGCATCGACATGTGGGGCAGCCTATCTAGGCTGCGCCGGTGAGCACCTCGCCCGCGGAGGCCGCCGCCAAGGCCGCGCTCCGCGCCGAGCTGCTGGGACGCCGCGCGGCCCGCCCCGCCGACGAGCGGGCGGCGGCCGCGCGGGCGGTCGCCGCCACGCTGGCCGACCGGCTCGCCGGGGTCCCCACCGTCGCCGCGTTCGTGCCCGACCCGGCCGAGCCCGGGCACGGCCTGCTCCCGGCCGCGCTGGCCGGCCGCGACCGCCTGCTGCTCCCCGTCGTGCCCGCCCGCGGCCGGGAGCTGGACTGGGCGGTGCACACCGGCGAGCTCGCGCCGGGCCGGTTCGGGCTGCTGGAGCCGGTCGGGCCGCGGCTGGGCCCGGCCGCGCTCGCCGCGGCCGGCGCCGTCGTCGTCCCCGCGACGGCGGTCGCCCGGGACGGGACCCGGCTGGGCCGCGGCGGCGGGTACTACGACCGCGCCCTGCGGCATGCCCGGCCCGGGGCGGTCCTGGTGGCGGTCGTGTTCGACGACGAGGTGGTCGACCGGCTGCCGGGCGAGCCGCACGACCTGCGGGTGACGGCGGTGGTCACGCCGTCCGGTGGATGGCAGGCGCTACCGGCGAGTCACTGACACAGTGAGCGAGCCGCAGCCCCGGACCTGGTGGGAGTGACCGTGTCGCCCGAGATCGTCACCATCCTGGCGCTGGTCGTGATCTTCGCGATCGCGACCTTCCTGCCGATCAACATGGGGGCGCTGGCGTTCGTCGCCGCCTTCGTCGTGGGCACCCTCTCGGTGGGGTTGACCACCGACGACATCATCAGCGGGTTCCCCGCCGGCCTGGTGCTGACCCTGATCGGGGTCACCTACCTGTTCGCCATCGCGCAGAACAACGGCACGGTGGACCTGCTGGTCCGGGGCGCGGTGAGGATGGTCGGCGGCCACGTGGCGGCCATCCCGTGGATCATGTTCGCCGTCACCGCCGTCCTCACGGGCATCGGCGCGCTGTCGCCGGCGGCGGTCGCGATCATCGCCCCGATCGCGCTCACCTTCGCCGCCCGGCACGAGATCAGCCCGCTGCTGATGGGGATGATGGTCATCCACGGCGCCCAGGGGGGCGGCTTCTCCCCCATCAGCGTCTACGGCGTCACGGTGAACACCATCGTCGAGGACGAAGGGCTGCCGGGCAGCCCCCTGGCGGTGTTCCTCGGGGCGCTGCTCTTCAACATCGCGATCGCCCTGGTCCTGTTCTTCGCGCTCGGCGGCCGGAAGCTGCTGGGCCGCAAGGTCGCCGCCGAACCGATCCCGCACGGCGAGCACGCCCACGGCACGGTGGTGCGCGGCCACGGCGCCGCGCCCGGGCCCGCCGTCGGCGGGGACGACGACGAGCACATCCACCCCGACCGCCCGTCGCCGGTGCGCTTCGAGCAGGTGCTCACGCTGGTCGGGCTGGTCGTCGTCGCCGTCCTGGCGCTCGCCTTCGACCTGGACATCGGCTTCGTCGCGATCACCGTCGCCGTCGTCCTGGCGCTGTTCTCCGCCCAGCAGCACAAGGGCGCGGTCACCCAGATCAGCTGGTCGACGATCCTCCTGATCGCCGGCGTCCTGACCTTCGTGTTCGTCCTCGAGGAGGCCGGCACCATCGACTACGTCGGCGACGCGGTCATCGGCCTCGGGGTCCCGCTGCTCATCGCGCTGCTGCTGGCCTACATCGGCGGCGTCGTCTCGGCCTTCGCGTCGTCGACGGCGATCATCGGCGTCGCCATCCTCCTCGCGGTGCCGTTCCTCGAGGCCGGGGCCATCAGCGCGATCGGCGTGGTGGTCGCCCTGTCGGTGGCCTCCACGATCGTCGACGTGAGCCCGTTCTCGACCAACGGCGCGCTCGTGCTGGCCAACGCGCAGGACGTCGACCGCGACCGCTTCTACAAGCAGATCCTGGCCTACGCCGCGATCGTGGTGGCCGTCGGACCGCTGCTGTCGTGGCTGGTCTTCGTGGTGCCCGGCTGGTTGTGACCCGGCCGGCCACCGATGTCTCAGCGCTGAGACACTTCCGGGGCGCAGCCATCGGAGCCGCACCCCCCGAGCGAGGGAGCACACCATGCCCGGACCGCTGGACGGCGTCCTCGTCGTCGACCTCACCCGCGCCCTCGCCGGGCCGCACGCCGCGATGATGCTCGGCGACCTCGGCGCCCGCGTGATCAAGGTCGAGACGCCGGGGACCGGTGACGACACCCGCAGCTGGGGGCCGCCGTTCGTGACCCCCGAGAGCGGGGACCGGGAGTCCACCTACTTCCTCTCGACCAACCGCAACAAGGAGTCGATCACCCTCGACCTCAAGGACGAGGGCGACAAGACCGTGCTCACCGGGCTGCTCCAGCGCGCCGACGTGCTGCTGGAGAACTTCCGCCCGGGCACGCTGGCCCGCCTGGGCTTCGGCACCGACGTGCTGGCCGAGCTGAACCCGCGGCTGGTGACGCTGGCGATCAGCGGGTTCGGCCACGACGGCCCCGAGGGCGGTCGCGCGGGGTACGACCAGATCGCCCAGGGAGAGGGTGGGCTGATGTCGCTCACGGGCTCGGGGCCCGACGACCCGCAGCGGGTCGGCGTGCCCATCGGCGACCTGCTGGCCGGCATGTACGGCGCCTACGGCGTCCTCGCCGCGCTGATCGAGCGGGGCCGCACCGGCCGCGGGCAGGTGGTGCGCACCTCGCTGCTCGCCGCGATCGTCGGCGTGCACGCCTTCCAGGGGACGTCGTGGACCGTGGCCGGCAAGGTCGGTGCCGCGCAGGGCAACCACCACCCCTCGATCGCCCCCTACGGGCTCTTCCACTGCCAGGGCGGCAGCGTCCAGGTGGCGTGCGCCAACGACTCCCTCTGGCGGAAGCTCTGCGCCGAGTTCGGCTTCGACCCCGAGGCTCCCGGGATGGCGACGAACGGCGACCGGGTGGAGCACCGCGAGGAGGTGATCGCCCTCCTCGAGGGCGCGTTCGCCGACATCCCCGCCGAGGACCTGCTGGCCCGGTTGGCCAAGGTCGGCATCCCGTCGGGCAAGGTCCGCACGATCGACGAGGTCTACGGCTGGGACCAGGCGCTGTCGCAGGGGCTGCTGGTCGACGTCGACCACGCCACCCTGGGCCGGCTGCAGCTGCCCGGCCCGCCGCTGCGCTTCTTCGCCGCCGGGGCCGACGGCGAGACCGAGACCACGCGCCGGGAGCACTCGGCTCCCCCTGTGCTGGGCGCCGACGGCGAGGCCATCCGCGCCTGGCTGAACGGCCCCGCCACGTGACCGCGCGGCCGGACGCCCGGACGCTGCGCGACCTCGTCCTCGACCCGGGGTCGTGGCAGTCGTGGGACTCCCCCGTCCCGCCCCGCGACGTGGCGGACGACTACGCCGCCGAGCTGGCCCGCGCCGCGGAGAAGTCACGGCAGGACGAGTCGGTCATCACCGGCGAGGGCAGGCTGCGCGGCCGCCGCGTCGCCGTCGTCGCCGGCGAGTTCGGCTTCCTCGCCGGCTCCATCGGGGTGGCCGCCGCCGAGCGGCTGATCGCGGCGGTGGAGCGGGCCACCGACGAGGGGCTGCCGCTGCTGGCGGCGCCGGTCTCCGGGGGCACCCGCATGCAGGAGGGCACGGTCGCCTTCCTGCAGATGATCGGGATCACCGCCGCGATCGCCCGGCACAAGGAGGCGGGGTTGCCCTACCTGGTCTACCTCCGCCACCCGACCTTCGGGGGCGTGCTGGCCTCCTGGGGGTCGCTCGGTCACGTGACCATCGCCGAGCCCGGCGCCGCCATCGGGTTCCTCGGGCCGCGGGTCTACGAGGCGCTCTACGGCGAGCCCTTCCCCGAGGGCGTGCAGACCGCGGAGAACCTGGCCGCCCGCGGTCTCATCGACGCCGTGGTCCCGCACGACCAGATCGCCGACGTCGCCGACCGCGCGCTGCGGGTGCTCTCGGCCCGGCAGACCTGGCACCTCGACGTCCGGGACGCCGAGCGGCCGACCGCCGAGGACGGCACCGACGCCGACGACCCGGAGGACGGGCGCAGCGCGTGGGAGGTCGTGACCGCGTCACGGAGGGAGGACCGCCCTGGCGTCCGGCGGCTGCTGCGGACCGCGGCCACCGACGTCGTCGGTCTCTCCGGCACCGGCGCCGGCGAGAAGGACCCCGGGCTGCTGCTGGCGCTGGCCCGCTTCGGCGGGGCGCCCTGCGTCGTTCTGGGGCAGGACCGGCGCGGCCAGTCGCTGTCGGCGCCGCTGGGGCCGGCGGCGCTGCGCGAGGCGCGCCGCGGGATGCACCTGGCCGAGGAGCTGCGGCTGCCGCTCGTCACGCTCATCGACACCCCCGGCGCGGCGCTGTCCCGCGAGGCCGAGGAGGGCGGGCTCGCCGGGGAGATCGCCCGCTGCCTGCACGACCTGGTGGTGCTCAAGGCACCCACCCTCGCGGTGCTGCTGGGCCAGGGCACCGGCGGCGGCGCGCTGGCGCTGGTGCCGGCCGACCGCGTCCTCGCCGCGGCGAACGGCTGGCTGGGCCCGCTGCCCCCGGAGGGCGCGAGCGCCATCGTGCACCGCACGGTGGACCGCGCCGACGAGATGGCCGCGCACCAGGGCGTGCGCGCCACCGATCTGTGGCGCGCCGGGATCGTCGACCGGGTGGTGCCCGAGCGGCCCGACGCGGCCGACGAGCCGGTCGAGTTCTGCCTGCGGCTGGGCCGGGTGCTGGGCGAGGAGCTGGCCGGGCTGCTCGGCCGCGACGACACCGAGCGGTTCCGCACCCGGCTGCACCGCTACCGCCACCTGGGCCGTTGACCTCCCGGGAGCTGAGCCAGGACGGCGCGGGGGGCGACCACCGGCGCCGGTGACCCTGGGACGATGGCGGGGTGAGCGACGGCGACGCGGGTCCGAGGACGCCCGGGGACGACGGCCGCGCCCCCGTCGTCCGCCCGGCTCCCCACCGGTGGTTCTGGTACGCACTGGGCGGCCGCCTGCCCGAGCGCCACCGGGGCTGGGTCCTGCACGACACCACGACCGGGACGTGGTGGGCCCGGCACGTCCTCCGGACCCTGGTCCAGCTGGCCGTCCCCATCGCGCTCGTCGTGGCGTTCCTGCCCGCGCCGCTGGGGCTGCGGCTGGCGGTCGCGGGCGGTGGGATCTTCCTGGGCCTGATCTTCTCGCTGGCCTACATGCCCGAGACCACCGAGAACCGCGTGGTGAAGGCGGGCTACCCCGCCGGCACCGCGACCGCCGCCCGGGAGCGCGCCGGGCTGGTCGCCCAGCAGCGCGAGACGGAGCGGAAGCGGGCGGCGGCGGCCCGGCGGGCCGCCCGCTACCGGGAGCGCCAGGACCGCTGACGCGGCGGCGAACGCGTGGCACGATCCGGCCCGTGACCAGCGGACCGGCCGCCGACCCGCACCTGCGCGACCTCGTGCGGCTGCGCCGGGTCAAGGACCGGATCGACCGCGAGTACGCCCGGCCGCTGGACGTCGCCTCGCTCGCCCGTGGGGCCCACATGTCGGCCGGCCACCTCAGCCGGGAGTTCAAGCGCGCCTACGGCGAGTCCCCGTACGCCTACCTGATGACGCGGCGCATCGAGCGCGCGATGGCGCTGCTGCGGCGCGGCGACCTGACCGTCACCGAGGTCTGCTTCGCGGTGGGCTGCTCGTCGCTGGGCACCTTCAGCACCCGGTTCACCGAACTGGTCGGCGTACCGCCGAGCACCTACCGGCGGGAGGCGGCGGAGGCGACCTCCGGCATCCCGTCGTGCACGGCGAAGCAGGTCACCAGACCGGTCAGGAATCGAGAAGCGCCGGCACCCGCCGCGTCCCTAGCGTGATCGCCATGGATCTCACCGTGCACCACGCCTTCCTCCCCCACGACGACCCCGAGGCCTCGCTGGCCTTCTACCGCGACGCCCTCGGCTTCGAGCTGCGCAACGACGTCGGCTACGAGGGCATGCGCTGGCTCACCGTCGGCCCGGCCGACGAGTCGGCGACCTCGATCCTGCTCCACCCGCCGACCGCCGACCCCGGGATCACCGAGGACGAGCAGCGGACCATCGCCGAGATGATGGCCAAGGGCACCTACGCCTCCGTCGTCCTGGCCACCAAGGACCTCGACGCCGCCTTCGACCGGATCCAGGCCACCGGCGCCGAGGTGATGCAGGAGCCGACCGAGCAGCCCTACGGCATCCGCGACTGCGCGTTCCGCGACCCGGCCGGCAACACCGTCCGCATCCAGCAGCTCCGCTGAGAAGCGGGCGTGCCCGCAGTCATCCCTGTCGGACATCGTTGGTAGACACCGGGCCCTCGCCACATCGGCGGGGGCCCGGACGGACGGAGGCACGATGAGCACGGTGACCGAGCCGGATGCGGTGCGCGCCGCCGCCGACAGCCACGACCTGATCCGGGTGGTCGGGGCGCGGCAGAACAACCTCAAGGACGTCAGCGTCGAGATCCCCAAGCGGCGGCTCACGGTGTTCACCGGCGTCTCCGGGTCGGGCAAGAGCTCGCTGGTGTTCGGCACCATCGCCGCCGAGTCGCAGCGGATGATCAACGAGACCTACAGCGCGTTCGTGCAGGGCTTCATGCCCTCGCTCGCCCGGCCCGACGTCGACGTCCTCGAGGGGCTGACGACGGCGATCATCGTCGACCAGGAACGGATGGGTGCCAACCCGCGCTCCACCGTGGGCACGGCCACCGACGTCAACGCGATGCTGCGGATCCTCTTCAGCCGGCGCGGGGAGCCCAGCCTGGGCTCGCCGAACGCCTACTCCTTCAACATGCCGTCGGTCTCGGCCAGCGGGGCGATCACCGTCGAACGCGGGGCAGGCAGCAAGGCGGAGAAGGTGACCTTCACCCGCCTCGGCGGCATGTGCCCCCGCTGCGAGGGCATGGGGTCGGTCAACGACATCGACCTGACCGCGCTGTACGACGACTCGAAGTCGCTCGCCGACGGCGCCCTGACCGTGCCCGGGTTCAGCATGGACGGCTGGTACGGCCGCATCTTCGCCGGCGCCGGGCTGCCCATGGACAAGCCGATCGCGAGGTTCACGAAGAAGGAGCTGCACACGCTGCTCCACGCCGAGCCGACCAAGGTCAAGGTCGAGGGGGTCAACCTCACCTACGAGGGCCTGATCCCCAAGATCCAGAAGTCGATGCTCAGCAAGGACGTCGACGCGATGCAGCCGCACGTCCGCCGGTTCGTCGAGCGCGCGGTGACCTTCGAGACCTGCCCCGACTGCGACGGCACGCGGCTGAGCGCCGAGGCCCTGTCGTCGAAGATCCGCGGCAAGAACATCGCCGACCTCTGCCGCATGCAGATCAGCGACCTCGCCGCGTGGCTGCGCGAGCTGGACGACCCGGGGGTGGCGCCGCTGCTGGCCGGGCTGCAGCACACCCTCGACTCCTTCGTCGAGATCGGGCTGGGCTACCTCTCCCTGGACCGCCCGGCGGGCACCCTCTCCGGCGGCGAGGCCCAGCGCACCAAGATGATCCGCCACCTCGGGTCCTCGCTCACCGACGTCACCTACGTCTTCGACGAGCCGACCATCGGCCTGCACCCGCACGACATCCGGCGGATGAACGACCTGCTCCTGCGGCTCCGCGACAAGGGCAACACCGTGCTGGTGGTCGAGCACAAGCCGGAGACGATCGCGATCGCCGACCACGTCGTCGACCTCGGCCCGGGCGCCGGCACCGCGGGCGGCGAGGTGGTGTTCGAGGGCAGCGTCGAGGAGCTGCACCGCAGCGGCACCCTGACCGGCCGCCACCTCGGTGACCGGGTGCGGCTCAAGCCGGAGGTGCGCACCTCCACCGGCGCGCTGGAGATCCGGGGGGCGCGGCAGAACAACCTGCGCGGCGTCGACGTCGACATCCCCACCGGGGTGCTGACCGTCGTCACCGGCGTGGCCGGGTCGGGCAAGAGCTCCCTCATCCACGGCAACCTCGCCGGGCGGGAGGGCGTGGTGGTCGTCGACCAGTCGGCGATCCGGGGGTCGCGCCGGTCCAACCCGGCCACCTACACCGGCCTGCTCGAGCCGATCCGCAAGGCGTTCGCCAAGGCCAACGGCGTGAAGCCCGCGCTGTTCAGCGCCAACTCCGAGGGCGCCTGCCCGACCTGCAACGGCGCCGGCGTCCTCTACACCGACCTCGGCGTCATGGCCACGGTCGAGTCGACCTGCGAGGAGTGCGAGGGCAAGCGCTTCCAGGCCGCCGTGCTCGAGTACCGCCTGGGCGGCCGGAACATCGCCGAGGTGCTCGCGATGAGCGTGGCCGAGGCCGAGGAGTTCTTCGGCGGCGGGGACGCCCGCACGCCCGCCGCGCACGCGATCCTCGACCGGCTGGCCGACGTCGGGCTGGGCTACCTCACCCTCGGCCAGCCGCTCACCACCCTCTCCGGGGGTGAGCGCCAGCGGCTGAAGCTGGCCACCCGCATGGCGGAGAAGGGCGGGGTCTACGTCCTGGACGAGCCGACGACCGGCCTGCACCTGGCCGACGTCGAGAACCTGCTCGGCCTCCTCGACCGGCTGGTGGACTCCGGGACGACCGTGATCGTCATCGAGCACCACCAGGCGGTCATGGCGCATGCCGACTGGATCGTCGACCTCGGCCCGGGCGCCGGATCCGAGGGCGGCCTGGTGGTGTTCGAGGGGACCCCGGCCGACCTGGTCGCCGCCCGGTCCACGCTCACGGGGGAGCACCTCGCCGAGTACGTCCCCGCTTGACGACCGACCTCGAGCGCTATCATCGCCGGGTGACGATGATCGAGGTCGACGAGGCGGCGGCGCTGTCCGCCGCCTCGTGCCTGTTCCGGAGCCTCGGGGACCCCAACCGGCTGGCGATCGTGCGCCATCTGGCCCTCGGGGAGCACAAGGTGGTCGAGCTGACCCGCCACCTGGGGTTGGCGCAGTCGACCGTGTCGGCGCACCTGGCGTGCCTGCGGGACTGCGGCCTGGTCACCTCGCGGCCGCAGGGGCGTGCCTCGCTGTGGTCGCTGGCCGCCACCACCGAGGTCCTCGGCCTGCTCGCCGCCGCTGAACGGCTGCTCGCCGGCACCGGCGATGCGGTCACCCTCTGCCCCGCCTACGGCGAGGTGGCGGCCCGGTGAGCGCGACGACCACCACTCCACCGAGCGCGGCCGACCGCGCCCGACTCGGGCGCCGGGCGCAACTCCTCGCCGGCACCGCCGTCGCCTACAACGTCGTCGAGGCGGTGATCGCCATCGCCGCCGGGCTGGCCGCCGGGTCGGTCGCGCTGATCGGGTTCGGCCTGGACTCGGTGGTCGAGGTCTCCAGCGGCCTGATCATCCTGTGGCAGTTCCGGCACCACCTGCCGGAGAGCCGGGAGCGGCAGGCGCTGCGGCTGATGGCCTGCTCCTTCTTCGCCCTGGCCGGCTACGTCACGTTCGAGTCGGTGCGCGCGCTCGTCGCCGGCGGCGACCCGGACGCCTCGCCCGTGGGCATCGCGCTGGCCGCGGTCTCCCTGGTGGTCATGCCCTTCCTCTCCTGGGCGCAGCGCCGCACCGGCCGGGCGCTGGGCTCCGGTGCCGTCGTCGCCGACTCCACCCAGACGCTGCTGTGCACCTACCTGAGCGCCGCCGTCCTCGTCGGGCTGGTGCTCAACGCCTGGCTCGGCTGGAGCTGGGCCGACCCGGTCGCGGGCCTGGTGATCGCCGCCGTCGCCCTCCGCGAGGGGGTCGAGGCGTGGCGCGGCGAGGGCTGCTGCGCGCCCGGCCGCCCGGGCCCGGACGCCGCGGTGGACACGTGCTGCGGAGCCGCTCCCGGGCCGCAGGACGACCGGTGAGCGGCGGGCACGACCACGGCCACGCCGCGGCGTCCGGGAACCGGCGCCGCCTGGCCGTGGTGCTGGCCCTGACTGCGGGCGTGCTGGTCGTCCAGCTCGTCGGCGCGCTCGTCTCGGGATCGCTGGCCCTGCTCGCCGACGCCGCACATGCCGCCACCGACGCCGCGGGCCTGGCGATCGCGCTGGTCGCGGCCACCCTGGCGGCGCGGCCCGCGACGGCGCAGCGCACGTGGGGCTACCGGCGCGCCGAGGTGCTCGGGGCCACGCTGCAGGCCGCCGTGCTGCTGGCCGTCGGCGGTTGGATCGCGGTCGAGGCGATCGGCCGGCTGGCCGATCCGCCGGAGATCGCCACCACCGCCGTGCTGGTCTTCGGCGCGATCGGGCTGGCCGCCAACCTCGCCGGCATCGTGGTGCTCACCCGGGGCGGGCACGGCGGGAACGTGAACATGCGCGCCGCGACGCTCGAGGTGGTCAACGACGCCCTCGGCTCGGTCGCCGTCCTGGTGGCCGCCGCCGTCGTGGCCCTGACCGGTTGGCTGCAGGCGGACGCGATCGCCTCGCTGGTGATCGTGGCGCTGATCGTGCCCCGCACCGTCCGGCTGCTGCGGGAGACGGTGTCGGTGCTCCTGGAGAGCACGCCGCCGGGGGTCGACCTCGACGCCGTCCGGGCGCACCTGCTGGCGCTGCCGCACGTCATCGGGGTGCACGACCTGCACGCCTCGCAGATCACCAGCGGGCTGCCCGTGCTCTCGGCGCACGTCGTCGTCGAGGACGGCTGCTTCCACGACGGGCACGCCCCGCAGGTGCTGGACCAGCTCCAGGCCTGCCTCGCCGAGCACTTCCCGGTCGGCATCGAGCACTCCACCTTCCAGCTCGAGACCGCCGCGCACGCCCACCACGAGCCCGCCGCGCACCGCTGAGCAGCCCCGCTATCGTCGGCCGACGCCGCCGCGAGGAGCACCGTGAGCACAGGCCCTGCACTGGCCCGCCGGCTGGGCACCACCGACGCCGTGGTCCTCGGGCTCGGCTCGATGGTCGGGGCCGGGGTCTTCGCCGCCTTCTCCCCCGCCGCACAGGCCGCCGGCGCAGGGCTGCTCATCGGGCTGGCGATCGCGGCGGCGGTCGCCTACTGCAACGCGACGGCCTCGGCACAGCTGGCCGCGGAGTACCCCACCTCCGGGGGCACCTACGTCTACGGCCGCGAGCGGCTGGGCCCGTGGTGGGGGTTCCTCGCGGGGTGGGGCTTCGTCGTCGGGAAGACGGCGAGCTGCGCGGCGATGGCGCTGACCTTCGCCGCCTACGCGGCACCGGCCGGGTGGCAGCGACCGGTGGCCGTCGCCGCGGTGCTGGCCCTGACGGCGGTGAACTACCGCGGCGTGACCCGCACCGCCGGGCTGACCCGCGTCGTCGTCACCGTCGTGCTCGCCGCGCTCGCCGTGGCGGTGACCGCGAGCCTGCTCGGGAGCGGGGCGAGCCGGGACGGGCTGGCGACCTGGACGTTCACCGACGGCGGCGTGCACGGGGTCCTGCAGTCGGCCGGCCTGCTGTTCTTCGCCTTCGCCGGGTTCGCGCGCATCGCGACGATGGGCGAGGAGGTCCGCGACCCGGCCCGGACCATCCCGCGGGCCATCCCCCTGGCCCTCGGTATCGCCGTCGCCGTCTACGCGGTGGTCGCCGTCGCCGTGCTGGTGGCCCTCGGGCCGGACGGCGTCGCCGCCACCTCGGCGCCGCTGGCCGCGGCGGTGGACGCCGGCGGGTGGGCGTGGGCGGAGCCGGTGGTGCGCGTCGGCGCCGCCGCGGCCTCCCTGGGCGCGCTGCTGGCGCTCGTCGCCGGCATCGGCCGCACCGGGCTGGCGATGGCCCGGCACGGTGACCTGCCCGGGTTCCTGGCCGCGGTGCACCCGCGGTTCTCCGTGCCGCACCACGCCGAGCTCGCCCTCGCCGCCGTGGTCTGCCTGCTGGTGCTCACCGTCGACCTGCGCGGGGCGGTCGGCTTCTCCTCC
Source organism: Blastococcus sp. SYSU DS0669 (assembly GCF_054050895.1). Lineage (NCBI taxonomy): Bacteria > Bacillati > Actinomycetota > Actinomycetes > Geodermatophilales > Geodermatophilaceae > Blastococcus > Blastococcus sp. SYSU DS0669. The sequence goes on from NZ_JBJHAE010000001.1 coordinate 336,214, forward strand.
TTCGGCGTGCTGCTCTACTACTTCGTGGCCAACACCGCGGCCTTCACGCAGGACCGCGCGCACCGCCGCTTCCCCCGCCCCCTGCAGGTGCTCGGCGCGGTCGGCTGCCTGGTGCTGGTCGTCGCGCTACCGGTCGAGGCGGTGGTCGGCGGAGTGGTCGTCTTCGCCGTCGGCATCACCTACCGGGCCATCCGCCTCCGGCCCACCCGGAGGTAGGCGGGACGGACGGGGCCGGCGGGTGCGCCCTGCGGCCGGTCCGTGCGCGGTACAGGATGGACCGGGCAGCAGGGCGGAGCGGGTCCGGCGGCCGAGGAGGCAGGCAGCATGGCGGTGAACCCGGGCCGGACGCGCACGGACGTGGCCGGTCCGGACCGCCGACGGTCGATGCTGGTGGCAGCGGTCATCGGCGTCGGGCTGATGGCGGCGATCGACGAGATCGTCTTCCACCAGCTGCTCGCCTGGCACCACTTCTACGACCGCTCCAGCGGCAGCGTGGCCCTGATGTCCGACGGGCTGCTGCACGCCGCCGAGCTGATCCTGCTGGTCGCCGGTTTCTTCCTCTTCGCCGACCTGCGACGACGTCAGGCGCTCGCACCCCGCTCCGCCTGGGCCGGGCTGTTCCTGGGTCTCGGCGGGTTCCAGCTGTTCGACGGCCTGGTCGACCACAAGGTCCTGCGTGTGCACCAGATCCGCTACGGCGTCGACCTGCTGCCCTACGACCTCGCCTGGAACGTCGGCGGCGGCGTGCTGGTCGTCATCGGCGTCGTGCTGGCCGTGCGCAGCCGGGACGAGGGCCGTGCGGCGCGAGCCGCCGGCCCGGTCGGCTGAGTGCCGCACCAGCACGCCCCGGCGGCCACCGACGCCACCGGGCACTGGATCGCCACCGTGCTCCTCGCCGGTGCGGCGATCGCGGTCTACCTGGTCGCGACCGGCCGTGCCCGGCACCGGCTGCAGCGGCCGTGGCCCGTCGCGCGGACGGCCGGCTGGACGGTGGGCGTCGTCCTCCTCGCCGCCGCCGTCTCCCCGCCCCTGGCGGCGTTCGCGCACCAGGAGCCGGCCGGGCACGTGGTGCAGCACCTGCTCCTGGGCATGTTCGCGCCGCTCGGGCTGGTCCTGGCCGCGCCGGTCACGCTCCTCCTGGGTGCGTCCTCGACGCCGGTGCGCCGGCGCATCGGCACGGTGCTCGGCAGCCGGTACCTGCACGTGCTCGGCCACCCGTTCACCGCGGCCCTGCTGGCCACCGGCACCCTCTACCTGCTGTACCTCACGCCCCTGTACGCAGCGGCGATTGGGGACGCCCTGCTGCACACCCTGCTGAACGTCCACTTCCTGCTCGCCGGCTGCCTGTTCGTCTGGGCCATCGCGGGCCCCGACCCGGCGCCGGGGCGGCCGGGCATGGGAACGCGGCTGGCGGCCCTCTTCGCGTCCACCGCGGCGCACGGCTACCTCGCCAAGCTCCTCTACGCCCACGCCGCCCTCCTCCCGCCCGGAGCGGAGCAGGGAGTGGCGGGCAAGGAGCTGGCGGCCCGGTGGATGTACTACGGGGGAGACCTCGCCGAACTGCTCCTGGCGATCGCCCTCTTCGTCGCCTGGTACCGGGGCCGCGTTCCCGCCGGGCGGGTCGTGGCGCGACCGGCGCCCGCGCCCCGGGCGGCCGGCCGTGCGCGACGACGGAGGCCTCCTCCCGCGCCCGGGTGGCCGCACCGACTCCTCGGCCTCGCGCTCCGGGAGTGACGTTGAGCGGCAGACGTGGACGACCGGTCCTCGCATGGCGCATCATTGGCAGTCTCCGGGTGCGAGTGCCAACCCGGGCCCCTACCTCCGCTCGACCAGGGAGAGCCACGCCGTGCCCACGTACCAGTACGCCTGCACCAACGCCGAGGGCAAGCACGAGTTCGAGGTCGTGCAGTCCTTCACCGACGCCCCGGTGACCGAGTGCCCCGAGTGCGGCGCCGCGGTGCGCAAGGTCTACGGCTCGGTCGGCGTGGTCTTCAAGGGCTCGGGCTTCTACCGCACCGACAGCCGCTCGGGCGGCAAGACGTCCGAGACCGCGGGCAGCAGCAACGGCTCCTCGTCGGGCACCTCCTCCACGCCGGCCAAGGAGAGCTCCACCTCCGCCCCCGCCTCGACGCCGGCGGCGACCTCCGGCAGCGGGGCCAAGGCCGCCAACTGAGGAGAGGCGGCCGGGCCTCGTCCACAGGCTCGCCGCCCCTCCACAGCTCCGCCCGACCGCTTTCCGGCCCGGCCCGACCAGGGAAGGGTCGGCGCCGTGCTCCGACTGCGCCGACCCCCCTTCCCGCTGCTGACCGCCCGCCGGCTGGCCGCCGCGCTGCTGACCGCGCTCGCCGTGGGGCTCGCGCTGCGCCCCGGCCCCGCTCCCGCCGAGCGCACGTCACCGCGCGACGTCGCCGTGGTCGTCGCCGCCGCCGACCTGCCCGCCGGCACCGTCCTGGCGCGCGGCGACCTGGCGCTCGTCCGGCTCCCGGCCGGTGCGGTGCCCGGCGGCGTGGTGGCCGCCCGGGAGGAACTGGAGCGCCGCGTGCTCGCCGGGCCCGTCCGCCGCGGCGAGCCGCTCACCGACGCCCGGCTGGTCGGCGCCGGGCTGACCGCCCTGCTGCCGGCGGGCCAGGTGGCGGCCCCCGTGCGGCTGGCCGATCTGGCGGTCGCGGCGCTGCTGCGCGCCGGCGACCGGGTGGACGTGCTGGCCGCCGAGCCGGGCGGCGGCCCCGCCGAGCGGGTGGCAGCGGGGGCCCTGGTGCTCGCGGCCCCCACCGGGGACGACGGCGACGCGGGCGCCGGGCTGCTCGTCCTCGCCGTCGACGCGGAGACCGCGGCGCGGCTCGCGGCCGCCGCGGCCGCCGCCACGCTCACCGTCAGCCTGCCCCCACCCCCGGCCTGACGCGCGGACCGCGGTGTGGCTGGATGGTCCCCGTGCTCAGGGGCTTCAAGGACTTCCTCTTCCGCGGCAACGTCGTCGACCTCGCCATCGCGGTGGTCATCGGCGCGGCCTTCACCGCCGTGGTCAACACGTTCGCCGAGTCGTTCCTCACCCCGCTGATCGGCCTGGTCGGCGGCGGTGGCGAGCTGGGCGGGACCTTCGAGGTGGACGGCCAGATCTTCACCTGGGGTGCCTTCCTCAGCCAGGTGATCACCTTCGTGCTGACGGCGGCAATCCTGTACTTCGTGGTGGTGCTCCCCATGCGGCGGCTGTTCGACCGGCGGGCTGCCGGTGAGGAGCCCGGCCCGGTGGCACCGACCCAGGTCGAGCTCCTCGTCGAGATCCGCGACCTGCTCCGCGCCCAGCAGCAGACGGACCCTCGTGCCCCCCACCACCCGCAAGCTCGCGGCGGGACCCTGCACGAGGGCCGTTAGTCGCTGCCCCAGTGCGGCGGCCGGTCCTCGTAGTAGCGCCGGTCGTCGTCGGCGCCGTCGGCGGGCCGCTCCCCCCAGCCGACGTCGGTGTCGTCCGGCGCCCGGCCCAGCCGCAGCGGCGGCGGTGCGGGTGGCTCCGCGGGCAGCGGCTGCCCCAGCCCCTCGAGCACCTGCGCGGCGGGGAGCGCGGCGAGCACCGCGCCGGGGACGGCGAGCTTGCTCCCGCGGGTGCCCGAGCCGATGACCACCAGGTCCGCCGCGGCGACGGCGGCGTCGACGAGCACCGGCCAGGCGGCGGGCAGGCCGACCGGGGTGATGCCCCCGAAGGCCATGCCGCTCTCGGCGACGGCGACGTCCTGCGGCGCGAACGACGCCTTGCGGGCGCCCAGGTGCCGCCGCACCAGGCCGTTGACGTCGGCGCGGGTGGTGGCGAGCACGAGGCACGCGGCGAGCGTCGTCTCCCCCGCCCGGCGGGCGGCGACGACGACGCAGTTGGCCGAGGCGGCGAGCGGCACCCCGTAGGCGTCGGTGAAGGCGGCGGTGTCGGCGAGGTCGTCGGCGATCTCCGCGACCCACGCCGGCCCGGCCAGCACCGGCAGCGCAGCGGCGACCGGCGGGGCCAGCAGCTCGGGCCGGTCGGCGGCGGGCGACCAGGTCAGCGAACCGAGGACGGGTGCAGCGGGGTCGGGCATGCCCCCGATCCTGCGGCACGGGTCCCGGCGGCGCCGTGGCGGGATCCTGGCGGGAGCCGACCGGGATCCGGCTGTCGGCCCGCCCGGCCGCGCGCCAGGATGGCCCCATGATCGGTCAACTCCACTCCGTCGTGCTCGACGCACCGGACGCGCACGCCCTCGCCGGGTTCTACGCCGACCTCCTCGGCATGGAGATCAGCCGGGGCGAGCCCGGGGACGACTGGGTCGTCGTCACCGGCGCCGGCTACCGGCTGGCCTTCCAGCAGGCCCCGGACCTGCGGCCGCCGGACTGGCCCGATCCCGAGCGCCCGCAGCAGTTCCACCTGGACGTCCGGGTCGCCGACATCGAGGAGGCGGAGCCGAAGGTGCTGGCGCTGGGCGCCCGGAAGCTCCCCGGCGGCGGGGGCGACTTCCGCGTCTACGCCGACCCGGTGGGCCACCCGTTCTGCCTGGTGTGGGACGCGTGAGCGACGGGCCGGTGGACCCGGCGACGGCCAGCCGCTTCGTGGCGGCGGCGGGCTTCCAGGTCACCGAGGCCACCGGCACCCGGGTGGCCGGCCACGTGGAGCTCGGCCCCGACCAGCACACCCCCTGGGGCGTGGTGCACGGCGGGCTGTACTGCACCGTCGTCGAGTCCGCGGCCAGCATCGGGGCCAGCCTCGCGGTGCGCGAGCTCGGCCAGTTCGCCGTCGGCGTCAACAACAGCACCGACTTCCTCCGCAGCGTCACCGCCGGGCGGGTCGACGTCGTCGCCGAGCCGGTGCAGCAGGGGCGGACCCAGCAGCTGTGGCAGGTCGCGCTCACGCGGGAGGACGGCAAGCTGGTCGCCCGCGGGCAGGTGCGGCTGCAGAACGTGCCGCTGCCCGGCTAACGCAGGACGGCGGGGTCCAACGTCACCTGGAACAGCGCGCGCGGGTCCTGCAGGGTCGCGGGCGGCCGGGCGGCCGCCCGCGGCACCACCCGGTCCCAGCGCGCCGGCCGGCGGTGCGGCAGCAGCTCCCGCCCCTGGAACAGGTAGTCCCCCACCACCTCGCCGAGCAGCAGCCCGGCCCCGTGCTCGACCGGCAGGGCGACCGGGTCGCCCGGCCGCACCTGGTCGAGGAAGGCCGACAGCTGGCGCAGGTCCTTGGCCGGGCGCCGGCCGGAGATCTCCTTGGACAGCGCCCGCAGCTCGGCGGGCTCCATCCCGGTCGCGTCGACGTCGATGCCCGACTGGGTGCCCAGGCCCACGACCCCGGCCGCCAGGCAGGCGCCGAGCTCGTTGTGCGCCCGCGGCCGCACCACCCACACCCGCACGCCGTCGGGCTCCGGCGCCGGCGGGAGGTCGTCCGGCCCCGGCCAGAGGTAGGGCAGGTCGTCGGGCTCGGGGCCGAAGCGTTCGGTGAAGCGGCCGCGGTAGAACTCCGGGTCCTTGGCGATCAGGTTCGACCGGTGTGAGCGGTGCAGCGCCTCGTCGCCGAGCCAGGAGGGCAGCAGGCCGGCCGCGGCGAGCTCGGCCTGCGACCGGCCGACGACGTCGGGGGCGAACTCCCCGATCAGTGCCTCGGTCGTGTCCGCGAAGCCGCGCTCCCGCCAGACCCGCACCATGGCCAGCCCGTAGCTCACCAGCGCCGGGGTGCGCCCGCGCCACATCGCGACCGCCGGGTGGCTGGCCCAGCCGTAGTCGGGCAGCTCCAGCGCGCGCAGGATCTGCAGGGTCTCCACGCGCTGCTTGCCCAGCCGCGGGGAGTCGAGCAGCCGGGCGCTCTCCTCGAAGTCCGCCACCGGCACGAAGGTCTGCATCGCGGGGCTACCTGCCCCTGCGGGCATACGGTGAATCTTCCGATCTGGTCGGCCTCCCGGCACGGTCCCGCTGAGAGCCTGCGCGCAGCGGGGGCCGGGAGGTCCTTCTCAACCACCCAGCGCCCGCAGCGCCGCCTCCCAGCGCTCGCGCCGCGCGTCGTCGTCCTGCTCCCACCAGGGCGCCCCGCGCTCGCCCAGGCCGGTCGGTGCCCCCGACCCCCTCCGTCACGACAGCCGGCGGGCCAGCTCGGGCAGGACGACCCCCAGCGGGGCGTCGACCTTGAGCGACGCCTTGGCGTCCCCGCGGGTCGCACCGGAGTTGACGATCGCGACCGGGATGCCCCGCTTGGCGGCGTGGATGACGAACCGGTAGCCGCTCATCACGGTCAACGACGAGCCGAGCACCAGCAGGGCCCGGGCGTCGTCGACGAGCGCGAAGGAGGCGTCGACCCGATCCCGCGGCACCGTCTCGCCGAAGAAGACCACGTCGGGCTTGAGGGGACCGCGGCCGCAGGCCAGGCAGTCGACCATGACGAACCCGTCGAGCTCCTCGTCGGGCAGCTCGACGTCGCCGTCTGGGTTGACCTCGTCGGTCGGCTCCGGCCGGAAACCCGGGTTGGCCGCCCGCAGCCGCACGTCCAGGTCCGCGCGCGAGGCGACGTCACCGCAGGCCAGGCAGACGGTCCGGTCCAGCCCGCCGTGCAGCTCCAGGACGTCGCGCGCCCCGCCCGCCTGGTGGAGCCCGTCGACGTTCTGGGTGATCACGTGGGTCACCGCGCCGGCCTGCTGCAGCGCGGCGACGGCCCGGTGCCCGTCGTTGGGCCGGGCCTCGGCGATCTGGCGCCAGCCGACGAAGCTGCGCGCCCAGTACCGGTGCCGGCCCCGTGGGTCGCGGGTGAACGTCTGGTACGTCATCGGGGTGTGCCGGCGCAGCGAGCCGGTGGCACCCCGGTAGTCGGGGATGCCTGAGTCGGTGGACAGCCCCGCCCCGGAGAGGACCAGCGTCCCGCCGGCGGCGAGCAGTCCGGTCAGCTCGGTCAGTCCCTGGACGGCGGGTGGCGCTGCGGTCACCGGCCCATGGTCCCTGCCCGACGGCGCGCGCGCCGTCGGCGGCGGTGTGTACTGCACAGCCTTCCCGGTCACCCTCTGCGGGACCGCCCGTCCCCGGGCCCGATCGAGGAGGCCGACCGTCGACCGCCGCGCGCACGCACGATGCCGGATCACCCCGTGACCGGGGGGTGGTGGTGGGACGTCATCGGCCTGGCGATCGTGTCCTTCGCCGTGGTGGACGAGGTGCGGACGACGCTCGCCGTCGCCAGCGGTCCCGGCCCGCTGACCCGGCTGGTCACCGACGCCGTGTGGCGGCTGGCCCGGCGGCCCGCCATCGCCGACGCCGCACCGGTGCGCGCGGTGGGAGGCCCGGGGGTCATCGTCATCGGGCTGACCGTCGGCGCCTGGTTCACCCTGCTCTGGCTGGGGTGGTCCCTCGTCTTCCTCGGCGACGAGGAGGCGGTCGTCGGCTCGTCGAGCGGGGCAGCGGCGTCGGTCTGGGAGCGCTTCTACTTCGCCGGGTACAGCATCGCCACCCTGGGCAACGGCGGCTTCCAGCCGGCCGGCCCCGGCTTCCAGCTGGCCACCATGGCGGCCTCGCTGAGCGGGATGCTCCTCATCACCCTCGGGGTCTCGTACCTCACCTCGGTGATCTCCGCGGTGGTCGTCAAGCGGAGCTTCGCGTCCCAGGTCACCGGGTTCGGCAGCACCGGCGCAGAGGCGGCGGCCGGCCTGGCCACGCCCGGCTCGGTGGTCCCGGCGGTGGTGCCCCTGTCGTCGCTGTCGTCCACCTTGTCGACGCTCGCCCAGCAGCACCGCGCGTATCCGCTGCTGCACGCCTACCGGCCCCGGGCGCCGGAGCTCGGCACCGCCCCAGCGGTGGCGGTCCTGCTGGACGCGACGCTGCTGCTGTCGTCGTCGGCCGACCCTGCCTCCCGGCTCCCTGCCGGGGTGCGCCGATCGGTCGTCTCCGCCGTCCAGCAGTACGTCGCGCACGCCCCCGCGACCGGTGGTGCGCACGCTGGAGGAGCGCCCGCGCTGGTGCCCGCCGACATCGAGCGCACGGGGCTCCCCGTGGACCCGGCGCAGCTCGCCGAGCGGACCGCGGAGTGCGCGGACCTGCGGGACGAGCTGTCCCGGCGGATCCGGGCGGCCGGCTACCGCTGGCCGGGCGACGAGCGCGCGTCCTGACAGCCGGTCAGGCCGGGGTGAGGGTCTCCTCGAGCCGGGCCAGCATCGCGTCCTGGATGCGGCTCAGACCCTTGGGTGCGAAGGTGCGCTCGAAGAACCCGCCGATGCCGGTGGCACCCGTCCAGGTGGTGCGCGCCCGCACCGTGCAGACCCCGGCGTCCGCGGGCGTGACGGTCCAGGTGGTCACCATGCTGGAGTTGGTGTCGGTCTCCACGAGCGCCCCGTCCGGGGTCTCGGTGACGACCACGTCCTGCTCGCGCACCCGCTTGGAGGTGGCCTGCAGCCGCCAGTGCACCTTCGTGCCGGCGCCCTGCCCGCCGGCGTCGACGCGGTAGTCGCTGTACTGCTCGGGGAGCACCCGTGGCCGCGTGACGGCGTAGTCGGCGAGCGCGGCGCGGACGACGTCCGCCGGTGCGCGCAGGACTCGTTCGGTGGTGGCGACGACCTGACCCATGCCGCCCATCCTGCCCTCCGGCGGATCGGCTACGCCTGCCCCTCCTCGTTGTTGAGGTAGGAGCAGCGGAAGCGGGCACCGGCCATCGCCTCGGTGAAGCGGGCCTCCCACATCGGGTCGTCGGCCGGGAAGGTCTCGAACACCCGCTCCTCGAGCACTTCCGGGTGCCCGTCGAGCCCGGGGCAGCTGCGCCGCAGCAGGACCCGCGTCGTCCCGTCGACCTCGTCGTGCGCGGCGCCCCAGCGGGCCGCGGCGACCGCCCGCTCCCGCAGCACCCGCTCCCGGGCGGGCAGCGCCCGGCCGGCCGGCTGCGGCACCGAGACCCACCAGACGACGATCCCGGCCAGCAGCACGACCAGCAGCACAGCCGTCAGGACGCCGACCATGCCCAGCACGGTAACCCCGCGTGGGGCCACCGGGCCGGGCCCGCCGGCCGGGTCAGACCTCGGCGGGGGCGGAGGTCAGGTCGTGCGCGCCGCAGGTGCAGCCGTTGCGGGCCGAGAGCACCATCGAGACGGCGTGCGCGCGGTCGCGGGCGCCGAGCTTGCGCAGGATCGCCTTGACGTGCGACTTCACCGTGTCCTCGGAGATGAACAGGTTCTCGCCGATGCGCCGGTTGGACTGGCCCTGGACCAGCTCGTCCAGCACGTCGGACTCCCGGCGGGTCAGCGGCACCTCGGGGGTCAGCTCGCGGGCGACCGGCGCGGCGGACCCGGGCTGGACCCGGCGGATCTGGGGGTCGACGACGGTGCGCCCGGCGCGGGCGGCCAGCACGGCCCAGCCCAGCAGCGTGGCGGAGGCGTTCATGAGCAGGTAGCCGCGGATGCCGGCGGCGAGCGCCTCGTTGACCACGGCCGGGTCCTCGGAGGTCGCCACGGCGACGATGGCGGTGCGCGGGAAGCGGCGGCGCAGGTCCCGGATGGCGGTGAGGGTCGCGCTGCGGCCGGAGCCGAGCTCCACGATCACCGCGTCGGGTCGGGCGGACTCGGCCAGCACCAGGGCACGACGCGGCTCACCGGGTGCGCCCACGGCCTGCAGGCCGGCGGTCTCGTCGACCATGCCGACGAGGCCGCGACGCAGGACCGGGGCGTCGGCGAGGACGAGGACCCGGGTGACGCCGGCAGTGGAGATGGACACGCTGGTTGCTCCGCTCACGTTCGGTGACGACCTGACCTGCATTCCATCGGTCGGGTGAACCGAGTGCTTGAGCAGCCCGTTCGAGGTCGTGTCCCAGCGCTCCGCAATCGGCGGCGGAGCGATCCGGGGAGGGGGGGCATCCAGCCCGGCCACTCACCGGCAGACGCCTGCCACGTCCGGAGCACCGGGCCCAGTGCCCGCCGACGGCCCCGCTCGGGCGCAATGGCCTCGGACGCCTCGGGCGGTAGCCGTCGTCGTCGCACCTGCGCGAACGTTCTCACAGGCCCCGCATGCGCAGAGCGGCCTGGGTGCGGTCGCGGACCTGCAACTTGGTCAGCACCCGCGAGACGTGGTTCTGCACGGTCTTGAGACTGACCTGCAGTTCGCGGGCGATCTCGGCGTTGCTCTCGCCGTCGGCGATGAGGGCGAGCACCTCGGCCTCGCGGTCGGTGAGCTGTTCTCGACCACCGAGCGCGGCCGGACCGCGGGAGAGCAGGCGGGCGGCCACTCCGGCGCCGAATACCGCGCCCCCTGCAGCCACGGTGCGGATCGCGCCGAGCACATCGTCCTGCCCGGCTCCCTTGAGCACGTAGCCGCGGGCCCCCATGCGCATCGCGGCGGTCACCGCGTCGTCGTCGTCCACCATCGTCAGCACCAGGACGGCGGTCCCGGGCAGCTCGCGGACGATCCGGCGGGTCGCCTCCAGTCCCGGGACGCCAGGCAGGTTCAGGTCCATCAGGACGACGTCCGGCCGGTGCTCGCTGGCCAGCAGGACCGCGCTCGCGCCGTCTCCTGCCGTGGCCAGCAGGCGCACGTCGGGGACGGTCGCCAGCAGGGCGGCGAGCCCGTCCCGGAACAGCGGGTGGTCGTCGACGACGAGGACGCCGATCACAGCAGGGCTCCGTCCGAGCGTGGTGCCGCGGCTTGGGCGCGGGGAATCGGCAGCCGTAGGCGCACCGTGGTACCCCTTCCGGGACGGGCGTCGATGGCCAGGCTTCCGCCGAGGTCGGATGCGCGCTCCCGCATGCCCGGCAGCCCGGAGCCCCCGGCGCGAGGTCGGACCATGCCGGAGCCGTCGTCGGCGATCTCGGCGCAGAGCTCCTCGCCGTCGGTTCGGAGGGTCACCCGGCAGGTGGACGCCCCGGAGTGGCGCACGGCGTTGGTGAGGGCCTCCTGGATCACGCGGTAGCAGGCCACCTCGGCCGCCGCGGGCAGCGCAGGCAGTTCGTCGTCCGCGTCGACGTCCGTGCCGTCGGGCAGCTCTGCTTGCAGCCGTTCGGCCAGCTCGCGCACCGCGCCCACCAGGCCGAGCTCGTCGAGGGACGGTGGACGGAGTCCCTCCACCACGCGGCGCACGTCCTGCACCGTGTTCTGGATGCCGGCCCGCAGGTCGAGCAGCGCTGCGTCGGCCGCCGTGGGGTCGTCGAGGAGGTTGCGGGCGGCGTCGGCCTTCAGCGTCAGCCCGGCGAGCGCGGAGCCGAGCCCGTCGTGCAGGTCGCGGCGGAGCCGTCGGCGCTCGTCCTCGCGGGCGAGGATCAGGCGCTCGTGGGCAGCACGCAGCCCGGTGAGGAGGGACGAGGCGTGCACCAGTGCTCCGAGCTGGCCGCTGATGTCGTCGAGGAGTCGGAGGTCGCGGTCCCGCAGCGGCCGCGGGGGCATCGTCCAGCGCAGCACTCCCACGGCGCGGCCGTAGCCGGTCAGCGTGGTCTCCCGGTCGGCAAGGTCAGCGGCGCCGTGCACGGCGAGTGGCCGGCCTGCTCCGTCGAGCACGACGATCGCCGGCAACTCGAGCACCTCGGCCAGTTCCCGGATCAGGTCCTGGAGCAGCCCGTCGACGTCCGTCGCATCGGCGACCCGGCGTCGCACGGCGGCCAGCACCTCCTCCGGCTGCGCCCACTGCCCGTAGGTCAGCCGGTTCGCCGCTCGCTGCAGCGCCTGACGCAGGGGTGAGAAGGACAGTGCCACCAGGCCGGTGGCCAGCCACGGCAGCCACCGCTCCCGTCGTGCGTCCAGCAATGCCCCGACCCCCGCGACGGCCAGCACGTACACGGCGGCGAGGGCGGCGGACAACCCCACGGAGGCGATCGTGCGGCTCACCGCCGGCTGCACGTCGTACAGCCGGTGCTGCAGCACCGCCACACCGATGGCGACCGGCAGTGGGAGCACGGCGACTCCGAAGACCAAGGTCTCCGCTGCGCCGACGAGGATCAGCGGCAGGACCGCCGCCGGCACGGCGGCCGCCCAGGTCAACCACAGCAGCTGTTGACGCAGCAGCGGTCCACCCCCGCGCCACCGCGAGACGAGGCTGCCCACCGCCCCCGCCACCGCCGCTGCCACCGCGCCCAGGGCGAGCACGGCCAGACCGTCGACGACTCCGCCGAGACCGGCAGGCAGGCCCACGGGGCTGTCGATCGCGGCCAGCCGCTCGTCCATGGGGGCAGGGGCGAGGACCGACGTCGCCGTGAACAGGAACAGCGCCGCCGCCGACGCCGCGATCGCCCATCGCCATGGCCGCCCTGGCAGGCGCCCATCGGGGAAGACCAGCGGGACCAGCAGGACCAGCACCAGCCAGCCGAGCCCCCGCAACACCGTGCCGGCCACGGCCAGCAAGGCCGCGGCCGACCCGGTCATCGGGGTCGTGACCAGTCCCTGGACACCCACCGCCAGGATGGCCTCGCCGAGCCCCCACACCGCTGCTCCGCCCAGCAGCACGAGTCCGACCCGGTGCCCCGGGCGGGCCAGGCAGATCAGCACGCCCACCCCGGCGTACACGACGATCACCAGCGCCACGACCCATGCGCCGGCAGGGAACTCGCCGACCTGCGCGGCCGTCAGGACCGCCGACGTCGCCGCGCCACCTACCGCCACCGCGGCGGCGCCCGAGACCACGCTGTGCCGAGGCGTCCTCATGCTGCATCGTCCTGGTGTGCGACGGTCAGGTACCGGCCCCGGGGCGAGGCGTCGTGGTCAGCGGGTCGCCCGACGCCCCGGAGAAGACCGGTCGCGCTGCCGCATCCGGTCCGCCGGGTCGGTACCTGAGCATGACGGTCGCAAGGGCGAGGAACCAGACCATCCACGCCACGGTGGCCCAGTCGACGGCGCCCAGCCTCGCGGCGGGCACCGAGGCCACCAGGACGAGCCCCGTTCCCAGGCCGGCCCAGCCGAGCCACGGGGGCAGCTCCCCGTCGGCCAGCACGGCGATCCCGACGCCGGCGGCGTGCACCCCCAGCAGCAGGACGCTCAGGAAGAAGGTGAAGTTCCGGACGTCGTTGACGAGCGACACCGTGACCATGTCGGCACCGTGCTGAGCGCCGTACAGGGCGGCCGCGCCCGCGGCGAGCCCCGGAGCCAGGCTGAGCGCCACGTAGGCGATGCCTGCCGCGAAGGCGGTCTGCGACGCCCAGCCGCCGGTCTCGGAGCGGCTCAGCGCCCGGGCCAGGAAGGCGAGCACCGGGAGCAGCAGCAGGAAACCGACGGACTCGACGTAGCCGCCGGCCATGATCCGGGCCAGGTCGCCGTCGACGTACTCGGCGGCGACCGCTTCGGCGCCGTCCCCGAGCCGCGGGGACCGCTGCTGGCTGATGCCGACGAGGATGAGCACCACATGCGCGAGCGCGAGGCTTCCCGCCACCCGCCATGCCGTCCGGGACATAGCGTCCTCCGTTCGTTCGAGACCGGGCTCTCCGATCCCCGGACCCAACGGTCCTGCGTCGACACGGAGTTGCCATCAGGCGCCTTCCCGCGACCGCCGGGAAGATCTCCCACCCGACCGCGTCGGGGCTCCCCCTGCCCCCGACAGGGGGATGCGAGTAATGCGCCCCTCGGCCCAGATGCCCGTCAGGCGGCTCGCTGCAGAGGCCGATGAGCCGTCCACCTGCAGATCTATGGGTGGGGTGCTAACCGTTGCTCTGACCAGCAGCGGAGCACCGGCATCGGTGGAGTTCTTACACGTTTCCGGCGGAGTTCTTACACAGCCCCGTCCTCGGTCAGCGCCAGCCTTCCAACAGCTGCGCCGGGCTCAGGACGTGCGCACCCTCGATGGAGCTTCCGGAGCGGGACACGACGAGCAGCGGGGTGTCGGACGATGCGCCGGGCAGCTGCCCGCGGTGGGTCACGAGAGCGGCGAAGTCGCGGTCGTCGAAGGGCTGGTTCTCCAGCCATTTGATGCGCGCTGGCCGCTGACCACCAGCGCCGAGGTGGAGTGCGACAGCGCCTCCTCCAGGTAATCCCACATCGGCAGGCCGCGGGGTCACTCCTCGCAGACCAGCGGCAGGCCGCCGGTGACCAGGTAGGCGTCGAAGGTGTCGGCCGGGTCGAGGTCGAGCATGGCGCCGAGCTCGAGCGGGCTCAGCGGTGGCACGATCATCTCCACGGCGCGCTGGTGAAAGGGGCGCCCGTAGGCGTTGAGCGCTTCCATCATCGCCAGGTCTGACCCGACGCCGATGAGCAGCACCGGGTGGCGAGCGATGACCCGGTCGAACACCTTCTGCAGAGCGCCCTCGAAGGCGTTGTCGGGGCCGGTCAGGTACGGCAGCTCGTCGATCACCACGATGCTGGGGCCGTCGGTGGGCAGGGCGGTGGCCAGCAGCCGCAGTGCGGCCTCCCACGTCGCCGGGGTGATGCCGGCGGATGTGGTCGCGTCGGACAGGTCGGAGGCGGCGACCTCCTCGGCGAACAGCCGCAGCTCCTCCGCCGGCTGCTGCATCGACGCGGTGAAGAACACGTGCGGCACGCCGGCACGCTCGATGAACTCCTCGATCAGGCGCGACTTCCCGACCCGTCGACGAACGCGAACGATTTCGGAGTTCAGCACCACCACTGACCGTGGTTCCCTGCGGCAGTCCTTGGTGTCGGCCATCCGCTCGGCGGCGAGCCCCGGCGTCTGGGCCGACGCTGTCGCCATGACCTTCGGCGTGTTGCGTGGCAGGGCGCTGCACCGCGTCGTGCGAGAGTCCGGCGGTGTGCCCCTCGCCGTTGCCACCCTGACGGTCGGGGGTGCGGTTCTCGCGGCTGACAGTCTGCGCACCGAGCTCCGGCCGGGGGCGCCGATCGTTGCGGCCAAGGTCGGTCAGCGCGGCAACTGCGCTGTGCTGCTCACCGGGTTGGCGACCGTGGAGGGCAATGATCTGCTCGACGACGTCCTGGCCGCCCTCGACCTGCGGCACGACGTCGAGTCGGCGATGCGGGCGGTCAGTGACGTGCTGCTTTGGGCCTGCAGTCCACTGCTGCCCCACGTGCCTGAGCTGCTGGCGGTCAACGACTCCCTGTGGGACGTCGTGCTGGCGGTCCAGACACGGCACGGGAGGTGGCAGTACGCGCGCTTGCGTGGGTTCCGCGGCACGGATGACTTCGCGTTCGAGACGCAGATGCTGCAGCCGAGGGCGGATGAAGTTCTGACCGTGGTTCTCGGGGCGTGGCATCCGGAGCTGGGCCGGCTTGACTCCGCGTACGCCGAGGGCTACGCGGACATGGTGTTCACCGCACGCGCGGTTCGCATGCCTGCCCCGCCGCCACCGCAGGCGCTGCCCGTGACCGACGTGGTGGCGGCCGTGGCGGCCGAGCTTGACGCGGCGATCGCCACCGAGGAGCTCGCGCGGCGGCCTGTGGGCTGGCCGGCGCGGGTGAAGTGCGCGCCGAGGCCGGCGCCGGGTGGCCAGATTCGGGACCGCGGCTACCGTGGGACGGACCGCCCCTACCCGAACGTGAGCGGCACGACATGGGGGTTGGACGCGTTGGGCCAGCAGATCCCGAGGTGCACGGACGGCCACGGCGGCCCGGCTGGCACCGTGTCGGGCGGCTGCGCGGGGCCGGGTTTCCGGCATGACGCCCTGTTCTACGACTCGGTCGAGGAGTTGGCCGACCTCGCCGCTCCGTTCCTGCTCGAGGGCCTGGCAGCTGGAGACGGCGCGGTGATCGCCGCCGGCCCGGCAGTCACCGCCGCCCTGCACGACGCGGTTGAGAACCACTCGCTGGTGCTGGTGCTCGAGCGGCACGCGCTCTACCGGTCCCGCACGCCGACGGCGATCACCACCTTCCGCGGACTGGGTGAGCAGGCAGGCCCAGGCCGGCGGGTCCGGGTCGTCGGCGAGGTCGACTTCGGCACCACCGCCGCGGACTGGACCGAGTGGCAGCGCTACGAGGCGGTGATCAACGCCGCGTTCGCGTCGTCACCGCTGTGGGGGCTGTGCGTGTTCAGTACCGCCCTGCCCGAGCCGCTGCTGACTGCTGCCCGGCGCACCCACCCCCAGCTGGTAAGCCGTGACGGCCGGGCGACGAACGCTGACTACGTCGACCCGGCGACCTACCTGGCCGGTCTCTCGGTCCCCGACGAGCCGCTGGAGCGCACGCCGCCCGCGCTGGTCGCCGACGACGTCACCGACTTCATCGGGCTCCGGCGGACCATCCGCCGCCATCTGAGCAACCTCGCCGGACCGGCCGACCTGCTGGAGGACTTCCAGCTGGCTGTGGACGAGATGACCTCCAACGCTGTCCGGCACGGCCACCGGCCGGTCAGCCTGCGGCTGTGGACCGCGCCGGGTCAGCTGGTGTGCACCATCGGCGACGCCGGAACCGGCCCGGCCGACCCCTTCGCCGGGTACGGGCCGGCGCACGGCGAGGACCTGTCGGCCGGCGGGATGGGGCTGTGGCTGGCCCGCCAGCTGTGCGACCACGTGGCCCTGCGCCGCGACGCGCACGGCAGCAGCGTCCGGCTCACTACCCGCTGGGTCTGAGCCGACCCCCGCGCTGTCCTGGGGTCAGTCCCTCGGGAAGCCCGGCGGCACCCGGTGCGGGCCGGCCTCCGGCGGGCGCGGCCGGTCCTGCGGGTGCAGCCGGACGGCGACCAGGGCGACGTCGTCGTCGGGCGCGTCGGGCAGCATCCTCGCCAGCAGCTCATCGCACAGCTCGTTCAGCTCCCGGCCGGCGAGCTCGGCCAGCACAGCCTTCAGCCGAGCCGTTCCCGCGTCGAGGTCGGAGTTCCGGCGCTCGACGAGCCCGTCGGTGTACAGGAGGACGACCACGTCCCGCTCCAGCGTCACCTGAGACTCTCGCCGGAGCGCGTGGGCATCCACACCGAGCAGCAGGTCGGTGCGCTCGGTGGTCAGCGCGGTCACCGTGCCGTCAGCGGCGATCGTCATCGGCGGCGGATGGCCGGCGTTCGACCAGCGCAACCGGGTCAGCCCGGCCTCCCGCTCGTCGTCGGTCTGCTCCAGCCGCGCGATCAGCGTCGTGGCCAGGATTCGCGACTGCAGGGTCTCCATCACCTGGCCCACCTGGCGCAGCACCGCAGCCGGCCCATTCTGGTCCAGGGCGCCGATGGTGCGCACGATGCTGCGGATCTGCCCCATCGCCGCTGCGGCAGCCACGTCGTGCCCGACGACGTCGCCGATGACCAGCTGGGTCGCGCCGCCGGGCTGCATGAACGCGTCGTACCAGTCGCCGCCGACCTCCGCCGACTGAGCTGCGGGCACGTACCGGACGGCGATCTGCAGGTGGTCGGGTTCGGGCGGAGCGGTGAGCAGCGACCGCTGGAAGCCCTCGGCCAGCCCACGCTGCTGCCGGAACAGCCGGGCGTTGTCCAGCACCAGCCCGGCGCGGGCGGCGACGTGCCGGGCGGTGACCAGATCCTCGGCGCTGAACGCGCCCCGGTCGGTGCCGTTGGCCAGGGTGAGCATCCCGACCGAGCCGTCCCGCCCAGGTAGTGGGAGCACCACCACCGCTTCGGGTGCCAGCGCCCGGAGCGCATCGTGCATCGGCCCGGGGGGGAGCCTCGTGAGGGCTCGCGCGGTCGCGTCGGCGTCGAGGAGCTGCAGTTGACCTGTCCGCATGGCCCGCTTCAGCACGGCGTCGTTGGAGAGGGCAGCCAACCGGACCCGGGCGTAGTCATCCAGGACCTCCTGCATCGCGGGGTCGACGTGCTGGGCGGCGGCGTGGCGCAGGCCGCGCCGGACGCCCGCGGCCTGGTCGTCCACGCTCAAGGTGACGATGCACCAGTCGGTCAGCGCGGGGACGAGCAGCCGGACCAGCCGGTCGGCGGCCTCGTCGGGGTCCAGGGTGCCGACCAGCTCCTCGGTGATCCGGCCCAGCAGCCGCTCCCGGCCGGCCGCCCGCTCCGCCTGCTGCTGCGCCACGGCGCGGGCGGTGACGTCGACGAAGTGCAGCGCCACCCCGGTCGGGTTCGGCACGGCGCGCACCTCGACCCAGACGTCCAGCGGCTGGGGGTAGTACGCGTCGAAGGACACCGGCTGCCCGGTGTCGGCGGCGCGGCGGTAGTGGTCCTCGAACTCGGTGCCGACGGCGGCCGGGAACGCCTCCCACAGCGGGCGGCCCAGCACCTTCTCCCGGGGGAAGCCGGTGATCCGCTCGACCTCGGCGTTGACGTGCGTGATCACCCAGTCGGTGTCCACCGCGAGGAAGCCGACCGCCATCGACTCGACCGCCTGAGCTGCCAGGGCCAGCGGCTCCCGTTGGGCGGTGGTGTCGTGCACCACGCCCACGAGACGCGAACCGGCGCCGTCGCCACCGCCGATCACCTGCCCCCGGGCGGCAAGCCAGCGGTGCGCGCCGTCGGCATGCACGATTCGGTACTCGGCGTCGTAGGTCGCGCCGGTGTCGACGGCGTACTGCACCGCCGCGACGACATCGGCGAGGTCGTCGGGGTGCACGTGGGCGTACACGTCGTCGGGGCTGCCGGAGAAGCCTGCCCGATCCATGCCCGACAGCCCCAGCAGGCGGTCATCTACGGTCAGCGCGCCGGTGTCCAGATCCAGGTCGAAGGTGCCCACCTGCCCGGCAGCCAGCGCCAGCGACCACCGGGACCGGTCGAACTCGCGTTCGACGAGCAGCTGCCGGGCGTGCGCCGCGGACTCCTCCGCCCAGGCCACGGCGGCGTCGGCGCGCAGCTGGGCCGCCCGCATCCGCAGCTCCGAGCCGCACGCACCGGCCAGGTCGGTCAGCACCGCCACGTCTTCGTCCGACCACTCCCGTGGCCGGCTGTCGATGGCACACACCGACCCCACGACCTTGCCGTCGGCGTCGGTGATCGGAACGCCGGCGTAGGCGATGACATGCAGGTCGGGGATGGCCAGGTTGTCGGCGACCAGCGGATCGGTGCGCGCGTCGGTGATGACCAGCGGCGCGGCCGAGCGCACCACGTGCTGGCAGAACGAGTGGCTCAGCGGTGTCTTGCGCGTGGACTGCCACGGCTCGGGCAGCCCCAGCGCGCCGGGGAACACCTGCTCGTCGTCCGACACCATCGTCACCAGCGCCACCGGGACGTTCAGCTGGCGGCGCACCAGGCGGGCGAAGCGCTCGAACGCCGCATCCGACTGCGCCGGCAGCGCGGTGCCCGCAGGTAGCGAGCCAGTCACAGAGACCCCCTTGGACAGGGACGCGGACGTGAGGTCCCACGGAGTCGGCCCACCGATGGTACCGGTCCGCGCTACGCCCACCGTTCCTTCGATCCCGTGCGGGGGCCGTTGCTAGTCGTCGAGTGAGCCGCTCACGGTCATCCGGTCAGCCAGTTCGCGCAGCTTCAGGTTCTGGCGCTGGCTTGCGTCGACCAGGAGCGCGAACGCCTGGTCGGAAGTCAGCCGGTGGCGCTCCATGAGGATGCCGACCGCCATCCCGATGCGGCGGTTGGACTCGAGGCCCGCTTCTAGGCTTGCAGCCTGCGCGCGCGCAGTCTCAAGGTCAGACAGCGCCCTGCGCAGCTGCTCGTCGACCGACCGGCGAGGCTCGAGCATGTGGGCAGTGTCCCAGCGCGAACCGCTGCGGCAGAACGAGGGCCGGACGCCGCCGCAGACCAGGCGGCCGGCCGTAGCCCGTCGTCCTGCGGGGCCGGTGTCTCGGCGGTGGCCCGCAAGCGCCGGTGGGTCAGCTCCACGTCCATCAGCCGCCGCATCAGGCTGTGCTCGGCCAGGTTGAACGGGCTGTCCCTGCTGTAGACCGCCCGCAGGTCGTTGCCGAGCCGTCCCAGGCCGGTGGTGTCCTCGGCAGCCTCCGCCAGATCCAGCTGCACCGCCTCGACCTCCTTCACGAACCGGGCCATCGCCTGCTGCGTACCGGCGACGTCCTGGCGGTACCGCTGCCGCACCGCCTCGAGCACCCAGTCCCGAGCCGGGATGTCGTCGGGGTGGAGGTACCAGTGGCCGCGTTCACCCCTGCGTGCCAGACCTTCCCCGCCTCGCACAGCTCGCGCAGCACGTCGGTCGGCACGCCGGCGAGCTTGGCCGCCTGCCCGACCGTCACCTCGGTCATGCCCGGTCCCGGCTCAGTCGCACAGCGCCAAGCCAGCCTCGATGAGGTCACCGATGCTCACCTTGAGGTCCAGACCGCTGCCATCGTCGGCCCAGATCGGGTCGATGTCGGCCCACTCGCCGGAGCCCTTCGCGGTGCCGTTGACGGCGTACGTCGTGCCGTCGGCGGTGAACGTGACCCGGCTGCCGGGTTCGCAGTCGAGCGTGCCGCGGTCGACGGTCAGCGGCCAGGTCCGGCCCTCGCCCTCGAACTCGGCGCGGGACACCTCGCCGACCTCGCCGGCCGACGAGCCGCTGGAGTCCCCGCCTCCGATCCGGGTGCAGCCGTACACGACGGCCGCGACGACCAGCAGGAGGATGAGGAAGCCGCTGCACGAGTCCCCGGCGACGGAGGGGTGCCGGGGAGTGCGATTCCCCGGGCGCATTCCTTCACCGGGTGGGCTGGGACAATCGGGCCGGAGCTTCGCCGCGACCCCGTGGTGGGCGGGAGACGGGACCAGATGAGCACGCACGACGGCGATGGCACCGAGCCTGAACTGTCACGCCTGATCAGCGGCGACGAGGCACGCCGCTCGCTGCTGGACATGGCCGTGGCGGCGGCCGGCATCGGCACCTTCGACTGGGACCTGACCACCGGGATTCTCACCTGGGACGACCGGCTGCTCGAGCTGTTCGGGTACGGGCCGACCGAGTTCGACCAGACGATCGAGGCGTTCAACGACCGGCTGCATCCCGAGGACGTCGGCCCCGTCGGCGTGCAGATGCAGAAGGCGATCGACGGGTGTGGCGACTACGCCGCGGAGTTCCGGGTGCTGCTGCCCGACGGCGGGCTGCGCTGGGTCGCCGCGCGCGGGCGGGCGCTGTGCGACGAGGGCAACGCCGCGGTCCGCCTGCTGGGTTCCGCGTGGGACATCACCGGTCGCCGCGCCGTGCAGGAGCAGGGTGAGCAGGCAGCGGCGCGGGAACGGCTGCTCAGCCGCATCACCGAGGACCTCGCCGCCGACCTGGACGCGGAGACGGCCGTCGGCCGCCTCGCGCGGCTGGTGATTCCCGCGGTCGCGGATCTGGCCATAGTCACCCTGATCGGCGACGACCGCGCCGCCGGGTCCCGGCGCGGTCTGCGCACCTCGGAGTCCTGGCACGCCAATCCGGAACTGCGGCCGGCGACCGAGGCCTACGCGCAGGCGCGGCTGGCCGCGCTCCGCGACGACGCCCTCATCGTCGGCGCCCTGCGGACCGGGCAGCCGCAGCTGCTCAACGGCAACGCGACCGCTCAGGCGCTGTCGATGGTGCAGCCCGGCCCGACCCGCGAGCTGCTCACCACCCTGGCGCCCGAGGCGGTGGCGGTGCTGCCGCTGCCCGGCCGGACCGGCCCGGTGGGCATGCTCACGCTGGCCAACGGCCTCGAACGCGGCACGTTCAGTCCCGAGGATCTGGTCACCATGCGGATCGTCGCCTCCCGGGCCGGGCTGGTGCTGGACAACTCGCGGCTCTACCGACAGCAGCGGAATCTCGCCGAGGGGTTCCAGCGGTCCCTGCTGACCCCGCCGCCGGAGCCCGACCACCTGCAGATCGCTGTCCGCTACGTGCCCGCCGGGCAGTCCGCGCAGGTCGGCGGAGACTGGTACGACGCGCTGATGCAGCCCGCCGGGGCCACGGTGCTGGTCATCGGTGACGTCGTCGGCCACGACGTCGAGGCCGCCGCCGCGATGGGGCAGCTCCGCAGCATCGTGCGCACGCTCGGCGCGATCGACGGGGACGGGCCGGCCGCGATCCTGCGACAGGCCGATGAGGTCATGCAGACCCTGCAGTCGGGAATCCTCGCGACCGTGGTCGTCGCCCGCCTCGAGCAGAGCGCCGCCGACCGCGACCTCGGCGTGACCCGGCTGCGCTGGTCCAACGCCGGCCATCCGGCGCCGGCCGTCATCGCTCCCGACGGCACGGTGACGCTGCTGACTGCCGGCCACACCGACCTGATGCTCGGCGTCGACCCCGGGACCCGGCGCCGCGACGCGCAGGTGACCCTGGACCGCGGCGCCGTCGTCATCCTCTACAGCGACGGGCTGATCGAACGGCGCGGCTCCGACCTCGACCACGGCGCCGCCCGGCTACAGGCCGCGCTGGCCGACCTCGCCGGCCACGACCTCGACGAGCTGTGCGACGAGCTGCTGGCCCGGATGCTGCCCGACCAGCCCGATGACGACGTCGCGCTCGTCGCGGTGCGGCTACACCCCCAGGACCGGCCGCGGCCGCCGGAGGCCGGCCCGAACCGGGTGCCACCTACCGTCCCCGCCGACTGACGTTCAAGCAGCACATGGGGGGCCAGGGCCGCGGTGGCGTGTGCGGCCAACGCCGCAGCTCACGCGGCCCGGCCCGGGGCCGGGGCGACGATCACCGCCATGTGAGCACGTGACCCGCACCGAGTCGGGAACGGCCAGCGGCCTGGCGCGCCATGGAACCTCCAGTCCGGGCGGTCCGGCGGTGCGGTCGGCCACGTCGTGGTTGCCGCCGCGGCAGTCAGCACATGCAAGAGAGTGCCCCGGCAGTTCGGGCAGCGGCTGCCCGCCGGCCGCCCGCCGGCCGGAGCCGATGCCGCCTCGCAGGTGCGAATCAGGTGCTCGACGAGGCGCGACCGGGGTCCCGTTGGCGCAGCTGGTGGCGGAAGCACAGGCCTCCCCGCCGCGCGGCGGCGCTCAGGCTGCCGACGAGTTCCCCAGCACGCTGCTGGGGATCTCCCGCAAACCTGTGGGGGCAGTCGCCAACAGGCTGTTGGACAACTCGGGCAGCGGCGTTCGCACAAGGAGCTCCCTGGACACCGCGGACTACGCCCCCGAACTGCTCCCGCAGCCGCTCGGCAATCATCGCGATGCCCACGGGGTACGGGGGCCGCCCCGCAGGACCAGCTTCCCCGTCGACTTCGGTCCCTCCAGCCGGACGTCCTCGATCTGGTCGGGCGGGAACAGCGGCCAGTCGGCGTCGAAGAACGCGAGCACCCCCGGTCACCGGGACGTCGGCAGGCAGCCACGGATCGCCGGGGAGCGCGTTCACGGACGAGCTGAACTCCGGGGTTCAGGACAGCGAAGGGGGCGCCTCCTCGCGCGTGTAGTCCACACGCGCCCACACCGTCTTGCTCCCGCTCCCGAGTGGCTCCCAACCGTGGGCACCGCTGATCTCGGCGACCAGGGCCAGACCCAGTCCTCCGAGCGCGGCGTCCCGGCCCGGGTCGGGAGTCGGCGGCACGTCGCCGGCGGCGTCGACAACCTCGAGCAGCCAGCACTGGCCGTGGTCGGTCACCATCACCTCGACCGGCGACCGGCCATGCCGCACGGCGTTGCTGACCAGTTCCTCGAACGCCAGGAGGAGCCGCTCGACGCCTCCCTCGGTCGCCCCCCGGGGGCGCACGCCGTCGTGCAGAGCGGCACCGAGCTGCCTGCGGGCGGCCGTGACGTCCGACGGCCGCATCGGGCGCCAGCGCCCCAGGATGCGGCCGTCGGACCGAGGCGCCGGGCGCGGGCTGAGCACCCAGGGCGTCCCCGCCACAGGGGCGGGAGCCGTCACCGTGGCGAGCACAGGATCACCGCTGCCGGTCATCCCCGCCGCCGCGTTCTCGGCGACCCGCGGGGCCGAGCCCGTCAAACCCGGCGGGGCCTCATCGGCAGGCGCGGGGAGGCCGAGGTCAGCTCGGGGTGGGGGGACACGATCGTCTGGCACGGGGATTTCCTGTCGTCCTGACCGGTTGTTTTCAGTCACGGCTGCGGGCCACTCTTTGACCGCGCGTTGAGACAATGTTGAGGCTAGGTCCAGGTGGTGACGTCCCGCCGCCACGCGACGGTGTGCCCTGCGCCACATTCGCCGACAGTAGTTCCCTTGGTAGGTTCGAGACATGGTTGAGACCCGACTTCCGGATCAACGGGGGGTCAAGGATCCGGCCGTCGAAGGGACGTCGCACCGGCCGCTCCCGCGCCCGGTCGTCCTGCTGATCGACGACGAGGTGGACTTGGTCGCGATGGCCGGCAACTACCTCACCCGGAGCGGCTTCGAGGTGCTCACCGCCGGCGACACGCGGACCGGGGCGGCGCAGCTGCGGGAGCGCCCGGTCGACCTGGTGGTCCTCGACCTCGGGCTGCCCGACGGCAACGGCCTGGAACTGCTCCGCACCCTGCGCCAGGACGACCACCCGGTGCCCGTCGTCGTCCTGAGCGGCCGCGGGCTGGAGGGCGACCGGCTGCTCGGCCTCGAGCTCGGCGCCGACGACTACATCGTCAAGCCGTTCTCCCTGCCCGAACTGGCCGCGCGCATCCGAGCGGTGCTGCGCCGCTCCGCCCCCCCGTCCGCCGGCCCGCTCGTACCGGTGGGCGAGCTCGTCATCGACACGTCCGCGCACGAGGTGAGCGTGCACGGCACCCCCTTGGCGCTCAGGCCCCTGGAGTACGACCTGCTCACCCTGCTCGCCCTGTCCCCGCGGCAGGTCCACTCCACCGCCCAACTGCTCGAGCAGGTGTGGGGCTCCGCCGCCGGGCGGGCCGACGCCACCGTGTCCGAGCACGTCTACCGGATCCGGCAGAAGCTGACCCACGCCGGCGCCGCCAGCCCGCGGATCGTGACCGTGCGCGGCGTGGGGTACCGACTGGACCCATGAGGCGCACCATGACTCCCGACGAGGTCGACTACACGGCGGTGTTCGACGCGCTGCCGGCCCCATTCCTGGTTCTCACGCCGGAGCTGGTGATCGTCGGGATGAACCGAGCGCGGGAGCGGGTCACCGGGACGCGTCGAGCCGACCTGGTCGGGCGCCATCTGTTCGAGGCATTCCCCGACAACCCGGAGAACCCGCGAGCCAGTGGGGTGCGCCACCTGCGGGCCTCGCTGGAGCGGGTGCTGTCCACGGGGGAACCGCACACGATGGCGGTGCAGCCCTACGACATCCTCGACCAGTCGACGGGCGAGTTCGTGGAGCGGTACTGGAGCCCGGTCAACGTCCCGGTGCTCGATGAGCACGGCCGCGTAGTGCTGCTGCTGCACCGGGTGGAGGACGTCACGGACTTCATCCGGGAACGGCAGCTGCGGCAGGTCGAGCAGGAGCGGGGCGAGGAAGCGCTGCAGACTCGTCTGGAGGATCTGGAGGTCGACCTGTTCAACCGCGCCGGCGAGATCCAGGAGGCCGACCGCAACCTGCGGGAGGTCATCGCCCGGCTGGAGACCACCACCGCGCAGCTGCAGGCCCAGCACCAGGAGAAAGACCGGTTCATCGCCACGCTCTCGCACGAGCTGCGCAACCCGCTCGCCGCCGTCCGAGCCGCCCTCGACGTCCTCGCCCTCGACATCGCCGGGAACCCGGTCCTGGCGGTGCTCGACCGCCAGACCGCGGCCCTGACCCGCATGACCGACGACCTGCTCGACGCCGCCCGCGGAATCGCCGGACGGCTCACCGTGCAGCGTCACCCCCTGGACCTGCGGACGCTGGTGGAGCAGGTCGTGGCCGACGTCGGATCCGCACACGGAGGGCGGGCCCGCACCATCGACCTGGTGCTACCAGAGACGCCCGTGCCAGTCGACGGCGACGCGGTCCGCCTGGGCCAGGCCGTGACCAACCTGATCGACAACGCCTGCAAGTACACCCCGGCCGACGCCGCGGTCGGCGTCCGGCTCACTGCCGACGACGGCAACGCCGAGCTACAGGTGCACGACGACGGGCCCGGGTTCGACCCCGCCGTCGCCGAGCGGTTGTTCGAACCCTTCCACCGCGAGCCGGATCCCCGGAGGCAGGCACCCAGCGGCCTGGGTCTGGGGCTGGCCGTCGTCCGCGGCATCACCCAGCTGCACGACGGCACGGTCACCGCGCACAGCAACGGCCCCGGCACCGGCGCCACGTTCACCATGCGGCTGCCGCTCCGCGTCGAGCTGCCCGACGCCGCGCCGGCTACGGAACCGGCAAGGGAACCGGCCTCAACCGGCAGCCAGGGGCCTCCCGCGGAATCGACACCGTCCGCGCCGCCGACGCCGCTGCGCATCCTGATCATCGACGACAACGAGGACCTCGCCCGCGCCTACCAAACGGCGTTGACCCTCCGCGGCCACGAAGTCACCGCCGCCTTCACCGCCCGCGACGGGCTCGCCCAGGCCCAGAATGCCTTCGACGTCGTCCTCTGCGACATCGCCCTCGGCGAGGACGTCGACGGCTACGAGGTCGCTCGCCGGCTGCGCGGTACCACACAACACCGCCGGACGCGGTTCGTCGCCATCTCCGGATTCGGCCGCGACAGGGACAAGTCCCGGGCCCTGGAGTCCGGATTCGACGCCCACCTCACCAAGCCCCTTGACCCCGGCGACCTGGAGCAGCTGCTGCGCCGGTGGAGTGCGGACGAAGCCACCGACCCGGACCGGGACTGAGCTCCACCGCCTGCAGGCCGTCGCCGACCGGGTCGCCGACGGCGAGCTGTTAGGCGAGGGCGACAAGTACGTCCTGCACCAGCACGCACGCCGCACGCAGCCCGGTGTCCTTGACGTCGATGAAGGTCATGTGCGGCCACTGCCCACGACCATGCGCTGCAGGACCGGGCACGGCGTGACGTTAGCCGGGGCGTCTGGACGGGCGCACGCACCAGCGCTACGAGTCTGCGTCCCCGCTCACCGGCGCACCGTAGGTCCGCGTCCTGACGGGGCGGGATGATTCGGGGGGGGGCTCCGGTGATTCCTGGTGCGGCCGTGCTGGTCCGCGCCGGTTTCGGCGGGCGCCCTATGCAGAGGTGGCGCTCACCCGACGGCGAGAACACGGGTCCAGGCGGCAGCACGTGGGCGACACGGTGGTCGTCGACCAGAGGGTCGGCATTGCAGGGCGCGCCTCCGGATGCTCCCCGCTCCGCCGGCCCACCTTGGACGTCAGAGTGGGAGCAGGCCGTCGTCGAACGGACGCATCTGGCTGTAGACCTTCGCCCAGGAGTGACCCCCGACGAACCAGCTCGGGTCTGCGTTCTTCAGCACCTGCTTCGTGCTCCAGAGGTGCAGCTGACCGGGCGCGCCTTTGGCCGACAGCCACCGCCGCTCGCGGTCGGCTCGCCGGCGGCCGTCGCGCTCGTCGATCAGCACGAAGACGTCGGTGCCCGCCTGTGCCAGCACCGAGGCGTGCGCCAGAACCAAGATCTCGCCCAGGCTGCTGGTGTCGGTGATGCGCTTCTCCGCGGGCATTCCGCTGACGCGGGAGATGGCGGTAGAGAAGGGCTCGGTGGTCAGGTCGTCGGAGAGGACCACCACCCGCTCGGAACTTCGAAGCGCAGCCCAGGTGCGCACGACCCCCGTGCGGCGGAACCGGGCGCTGCTGCCCTTGCCGGCCACCTCGGCGTCCACGCGCTCGGGCACGGTCAGCTGCAGGCCGCCGTGCTCGGCGGTCTGCAGCAGCACGTTCTGCTGACCGACCGCGAGGAAGTTCAGGGTCGGGCCGGCGTCGAGCAGGACGCTCACGAGGTCGACGACGCCCGACTGGCGAAACCAGGCGGGAACAGCGGAGCGTCGTCGTCGTCGACGTCGTCGGGTCCGGCCACGTCGTCCAGGGTGTGCCGTGCCGCTCCGAGCTGCTCGGCCAACTCCTCCGGCGCCTGCTCGTACCAGGCGGCGACCTCAGCGATCCCGACGGCGCCCTGGTGGTAGCCCTCGACCGCGCGGCGCATCAGCTGCTGCGGCGCACGCGGCCGCATCGACCCCAGCGCCAGAGCCTGGTACTGGCTGAGCCAGCCGTAGCGGGCGGCCAGAGACGGAGCGGACAGCGCCATCCATGCCGCGCAGGTGTCCGG
Organism: Blastococcus sp. SYSU DS0669; assembly: GCF_054050895.1. NCBI lineage: Bacteria > Bacillati > Actinomycetota > Actinomycetes > Geodermatophilales > Geodermatophilaceae > Blastococcus > Blastococcus sp. SYSU DS0669. Next base: position 363,935 of record NZ_JBJHAE010000001.1, read on the forward strand.
GTCGATCAGGCGCGCCTGCTTGAACTGGATGGCCGCCATCGCCGGGGAGGCCTCGAACTCCTGGACGACGGCGGCCAGATCGCCATCGCCGATACCTGCCTTGCGTGCCGCGGTGCCGAACCGGTCGCGCAGCGCGGCGACTGGCAGCAGCAGGTGCCGGGCGAACGCGTCGGCCTGGATCTCCGCGGGCGTGCGGGCACCAGGCACGGGTGCGTCGGCGGCATTCAGGTCGCCGCCGACCACGTGGCCCATCTCGTGAGCCAGCGACGACCGCTGCCGCATCGGGTGCCGGGTGGTGGCCACGACGATGACGACGCGATCGGTGACCGGGTCCAGCATCGACAGTCCGTGCTCGGCGTCCCCGGCGTCCATCGCCAGCGCGTCAGAGTCCAGAGCGGTGTGGGCGAGCTCGAACAGGTCGCCGAGGGGGCGCGTCCCGAGGTCGTGCTTGAGCCGGAACGCCTCCGCCCGCTCCCGGGCGATCTGTTCGTTGCTCACGTCTGCTCGATGCCCTGGTCGGTGAGGTAGGCGTCAAGCTCCAGGTAGGCGTGCAGCTTCTCCCGCATCGCCACCATCTGCGGCTGGGACCCGTCCGTTCGGGCGGCGTAGCGCACCCGGTCGCGCAGCGCGGCCACACCCGTGATGGCTCCCGCGCGCACCCCGAAGCGGTCGGCCAGCAAGATCAGCTCGTGGCCCTTGAGGGGCCGACTACCGGTCTCGATGCGCGAGTACGTCGGCTGCGACACGTCGATCACCTCGCACGCCTCCTCCTGCGAGACGCCCGCCGCTTCGCGGACCTCCCGCAGCCGGTTGCCGAGCGCTTCCTGGTTGATGAGCACCGGGGAAGTCATGATGAATAGCACCTCCTGAGCTATTCATTGTGCCGGAGGGGCGGCCCCGGTGCAATGAGGTTGCGGACCAACCACCCCGGTGGCGTGAGCGGTGGTCCAGCTCGACACTCAGCCGGGGCGGACTCCGGGACGCCTGACTCGACCGCCGATCTGTCATGAGCCGCACCCGATCGCACCGATTGGAACCGTCAGCCGCGATCCCGGCGTGCCTGCGTACGCTGAGCGGCCAACTCCTCCAGGGGCGCAAGGCTGCGCGCGCCGTGTCCCCGAGGTCGTACCCGGCGACGAGGCCGCCCCCACCCCTGCTGACGAGGTACCCGACGTGCCAACCCTCGGCGTCCGGCTCGAAGGTCACGCCGATGCCGTGCTGCTCGCCGGCGGCCAGCAGCTCTCCGATCGCCTGCAGGGTGTCGGGCTCGAAGACGTTGTCGCTCACGGTGCGCAGCGTGCCATGGCGGCGCACACCGGACGGCCGCTGGCTAGGCAGGTTCAGCCGCGCCTCGCTGTGCGCTGTCGTGCATGTCCTTGATCCAGCCCGCCGTGATGTCGCGGAGCAGCACCTTGGCGGCGACCAGGTCGTCGGGCATGAAGCGAGGCGGGGTGGTGGTGCCGATGGGGGACGGGTGGGCGGCACGCTTCCTGCGCAGCGCTGCCACAGCCGTGAACCAGGTGAACTGCTGAACGCTCTGCTGCTGGGTCACCAGTGCGCCGACATCCAGGCGGTTCGCCGCGTTGGCGCGCAGCGCGTCCACCTGGTCCGCCTTGAGCACGACGCGCTGCCCGGCATCGTGACGAGCGATGAGGGCGAGGTCGACCATCTGGTCGGCGACGTTGATGGCTGCCTCGATGAAGGCCCCCGGGTCGTGGCGGTTGGCTGAGCGGGCCCGCGCCTTGTCCACCCATTCCGAGAACCGGTCGCGGTGCTGTTCGTCCGGGATGAGTACGTTCGGGTCGAGGCCGGTGGTCGACAGGTCGAGCAGCTCGGCCAGATTGCGGAGTGCCTCGCCGGTGTCGCCGGAGGTGAGCCGGTGCAGCGCCGCGTCCAACAGCTCGGCGACCTCGGCGTGGTCCTCCATCGCGGCGAGGTTGACCAGGGTCTGATGCTCGTCCGGGGAGCCCTGGGTCTCGGCGAGGACGCGGGCGGCCGCCAGGCGGATCCCGGTCGCCGAAGACCCCGCCAGGGGCACAGCGGCTTCGCGGGCCTTGGCAGCGTCGAGGTCGACTGCCGTGCGCAGGTGCGCGATCCGCCGCTCGCTGTCGAGCGCCAGGTTCTGTGCCAGCTGCGCGTGCCGCGTTGCGAGCTCGCCGCGCAGAGCGCGGAGGTCGGGCTGACGGCCACCGCGGCTGCTGTCGGCGGTGAGGACCAGCTGCGCCCGGTCGAGGTCGGCGCCGTCGGCGTCCAGGTCCAGCCGGCGGATCCACTGGCAGGCGGCGCGGAGCACGTCGATGTCACGCTGCTTGGTGAGAAGTCGGCGGATGTGGTCGGTGGTGTCCTCGCCCAGCTGGTCGGCGAGGTCGTGAGCCGCCGCGTGCTCGAGGACCGCTCGCAGGACCACGGCGTTGGGGTGCCGTGCCTCGGGTTCGTCGAGTGCGGCCAGCGCCCGCGAGAGGACGCCGAACACGACCTCGGGCCACGCGCTTACCACCTCGAGGATCCGCAGGTACGTCTCCGTGTCGGCCGTCGTCCAGTCCACGCCCGCCGGCGACTCCTCCGCGGGCGGGTCCAGCGGGCGCCGCCGCTCCTGCCGGGCGGGCTGAGCCCCGAGCAGGGTGTTGGCCGCCTGAGCGGAGAGATCCTCCCGCGCCGCGAGCAGCACCGCTGCGGCCTCATTGGGGGTGCGCGCTGCGTGAGCGGTGAGGGCGGCCAACCCACCTTCAGCGGCGAACGCGGTGATGGCGGCTGGGTGCTCGAGCACCGCGTCCAGAAGTGCGGCGCGCAGCTGCTGGCTCGCCGTCGTGCCGACGGCGGTCCGCATCAGCCCTGCGAAGAAGTCAGCGACCAAGTTGGACCTCAGCGCGCGGGCCGCGCCCGCGGCGGCATCGACGAGTTGGGCGGTGCGCGCAGCATCGGCGGTGCGGGGGTCGATGGCGAGCATCTTGGCTGCGGCGGCGCCGAGCTGGCGTGCGGCACCCTTCGTCCTCACGTCAGCAGCGCGGGCAGCCAGCTCGGCTGGGTCGACGGCGTCGATGAGCTCGTCGGCGACGGCGTCGGCGTCGTGACCAGCGAGCGCGCTGGCCCACAGCCCGTCGAGGGCTTCGCGGCGGCGCTCCTCACGGCGCGAGAAGTGACCCTGCAGGCCTTCGGCGAGCCGCCGCCGGAAGCCGGCGCACGCTGCCGCGGTGTAGCGCGCGTGGGCCCATACCGAGAAGGCGGCCACGTCCTCCAGCCGGAGGTCGGCTGCCGCGCGGTGCAGCAGCTCTTCGGCAACGGCCGGCTGATCGAGTGCCGTCAGCACTTCCCGCAGCCCCGCGGCGCCGAGCTTGGAGATCAGCCCCGCCTCGAGCAGCGTCCGACGTCCTGTCCCGCCGAACGGCCCGGTGAGGAACTCCGTCGTGGTCTTCACCGGGAGTCGGCCGAGCAGCCGCGCGACGGGCTCCCAGTCGGTGCGGTCGCCGCCGCCGCGCCGCTGCATCTCTGCGAGGGATGCGACGATCCGGCGCGCCTCCTCGGCCTCGATCGGGTCGCGGAGCCGGGCGAGGACCGCGCCGCGCTTCGAGTAGGGCTGCTGGTTCGCGAGGTCGAAGACCGCCGCGCGATCCTCCGGGCGCTCTGACGCGCCCAGGATGTCGAGAGCAGCATTGAGCACCTCCGGGAACCGGTCCGCCGGATCCCGCACCACGTCGTGCGCCAGGGACACCACCCAGGGCGCGGTGTCGTCGAGGCGCCGGAGGATCTCCGCGCGGCTCGCAGTGGCAGCCGAGATGAGCTGGCGGTCGCGCTGCGTCATCTCCTCGAGGACATGGTCGGTGACCGCGTCAGTGAGGCTCTCCGGCACTGCCAGCTGGGATGCCAGCTGCTTCGCGCTGGCGAACCGCTCAGGGCTCTGGGCCGCCAGCGTCCACCACCAGGTGAAGGCCGCCGCGTCGTCGCCATGCTCTGCGAGCAGCTGCAGTGCACGGTCGCCGCCCTGGCGGGCAGCGACAGCGGCGAGCGCGGTGTACTCGCCGGCGGCGGCCAGGCCGTCGTCGCGGAGCCGGCCGAGTTCTCCGGGCTCGATGGGCGTACTCGTCCGCGATCGGTCCCCGTCAGCCGCTGCCACTTGCGCTTCCCTTCCTCGGTTGTCTGCTGCCCGGCGGACGGTACCGACGCCGTCGACATCGTCTTGTGTTCCGCAGGGACGTCGGCCTGTGGGTGCGCCGCGGCGGGGATCGACGATCTACGGCGGCGCGCGGCACACTGACCCGGTGCACACCGTGTACCGGGTAGGTCGCCGGTGAGCGCGCCGGCCGCCGACGCGCTGGCCGAGCTGCTGAGCGCCCACCTCGACCCCGACCTCCCGGATGCGGGCCGGCTGCTGGACGTGCCGCCACCCACCGCCGCCCGAGCCCTCGAGCTCCTGCCGGGCGACCTGCCTGCCGCCCGGCTCAACGGCGTCCGGCCGCCGATGACCTGGCTGGTCGAGTACGCCACGCTGCTGGGCGGGCGGCTGGTCGGAGCCCTGACCGCCGGCCGCGGGCTGGTGACCTTCGACGGCATCCAGGTCGACGCGGCCGTCGCACCTGAGCTGGCTGCGCGGGTCGCCGCCGACTGGCCTGCGGCCGGAGACCTGCACGGCGCGCTCGCCGCAGCCACGGCCGAGATCTGGACCTCGTGGACCGCCGGGTGGCCGACGTGGCGCGGGCCTGGGACCGACCTGCTCGCCCGGCCGCTGCCGGCCCGCGCAGCGGTGGTCGGCCTGTGGTGGGACTGACCCTCCAGCCGAGACGGACCGGCAGTGTCCTAGGGCTGGGTGGGCGGGCCAGCCCAGTCGCGGCCGTCCCAGTACTGGGGCACGTAGTGCGGCTGAACGGAGGCCAGGCGGGCACACCGCCCGAGAGTCGGATCAGCCTTCTGCGGCCGGGCGCGGGTACGGGCGCGCCTGCGGGTCGTCTCGTACCTCACTGTCGAACCCCAGGGCGATCGCGATGCGATGCACTGTCACCGCGTCCGGCCAGCTCTGCCCGCTCTCCAGCTCACTGACGGTCTGGCGGCGCATCTTCCCGGCCCGTCGCCCGACGGTCTCGAACGACCAGTCGAGGGCTTTCCTGCGCTCGCGGATCGTCTTCGCGGTGCGGTTGTACCGCTGCAGCGCCTCATCGAAGACGGCGTCACCGGTGTCGAAGACCGCAGTGCCGTCGTCCCAGCTGCCCGAGATCACGTAGGAGATCGGGGAGCGTTCGCGCGGCGGCACGCAGCGACCGTCACACGGCATGCGCGTCGTCCGTGGCTCCGCACCGAAACTGTCCGCGTAAGCAGACCGATCCCGTCTGTGCCGAACGACAGCGACCGTCTGCGGGCGTTCGAACGGTCTCCGACATGGCTAACAACCCGACTGGTCAGGACCTTGACCGCCGCCCGCACGGCTGGCGACTGCGCGAACCGCGGTTCATGTCGCTGGGCAACCTGCTCCTGCCCAGCTACGAAGAAGCGCTCGCCTCTGACCCGAACGCCACGCCGGCCAAGGCCGTAGCGGACGCCATCGGGAACACGCTCGCGGGCGAGCTGGAGTGGTTTCTCTCCGAGTCCCGGCGGGGGCAGCGGTGACCGCCTTCCCCTCCGACCGCCCGGTGCTGTCGCGCGCCGTGCTGCGTGTGCGCGCTACCGCACCGGATCGGTTCGCTGCGGGGTTGCCTGTGGCCGCGCGGCCCTGCAACATGCACCCGGGGGATCTTGGACATACGTTCGAATCCACGGAGCGTGGCATGGCGGCGACCCCCGGGCCGGTTCGCGGTGTCCGCCGTGGCTGACCCGGCGTTCACCCGCAGCGGCGCCGCGGCCCGCAAGCCGGCGGCGGCTGCGCCGCGAGCGCCGCGCCGCCACCGCCCGGGGCCGGCACCCGCCCCCACAGCGGTCCCGCCGGCCGAGACGAACCCGGCGCCGGCGGAGGACGAGGTGGCAGTGCGGCTGGCGATCGCGCTGGCCGAGCTGCCCACCGAGGCCACCGACGCGATCACCGGCTACCGCAACCGCTCGTTGTCCGACGAGCAGTGGGCCCTGGTCGCCGACCTGGTCCGCCTCGGCATGGCCGTCGGCTGGCCGGCCGGCGCCCGCCGCGGCGGCGGCAACATTGGCTGGGCGATGGGCCTGCACGCCCGGGTCCACCTACTGCTGGGCACCAACCGCACCGTCGCCGGCTGGTACGGCCCCGACGCGGTCGCCACCACCCTCGCCGGCGGGCGCGTCGGCCACGGAGCCGACGCGTTTACCGTGCCGCCGCAGTTCGCCTCCGCCTACAACGCCCGGCTGCGGACCATCGGCCGCGTCCTGGTGCCCTCCACTCCGCCGCCGGCGCGGAAGTTCACCGCCGGCGAGCCCGCCGCCCCGCTCACCGCGGCCGAGCTGGAGGAGGTCCTCGACTTCTGCGCCGCGCACCGCAGCCCCCGCTTCGGCGGGCGCGTCGGCGAGCGCCTGGCCCGGATGGTCTGGCTGATCTGCGGCACCGGCGCCCGCAACGAGGACCTGGTCTCCGTCGTCGACGGCAAGCCGGTGCACGTCACCGGCGAGGCGGTCACCCGCACCGCGGACGCGGTCGCGTTCACGACCGCCGGCCCGTCGCCGCGGCGGATCCCCGTGCTCGCCACGTGTGAGGGCGCCGTCCTCGACGCCGCGGCCGCCGCCGGCGAGCGGCCGCTGCTGGAGCGGCTGCCGCGCGCCACCCAGGTCACCGACCGGGTCATCGACTCCTCCGGCTGGGCGGCCGAGCAGCGGTTCACGCTCAACGCGCTGCGCCTGCGGCACACCTGGCTGGCCGCGGTCTTGGCCGGCGGCGTGCCCTACCCGGCGCTGCTGCGCGCCGCCGGCATCGGCGGCGAGCGCATCCTCGGATCGCTGTCCGCCCGGCTGCCTGCGCTCGACGACGCTGCCTACGAGGCCGCGCTGCGCTGCAGCACCGGTCCGCTGCCCACCGCCGGGCAGCTGCTGCTGCCCGGGCTCACCCACCCCGCCCCGCGACCGCCCCTGCAGGAGCAGCCGTGAGGATCGACCCGCACACCGGCGAGGTCCTGCCCGACGACCCCGCCGACGGCCCCGGCGGCGCGGACGGGGACGTGGAGGTCACGCTGCCGGTCCGCGGGCGGCCCGGTGGCTGGGCTGCGCTCGCCGCCGCCTCGGCCGACGCGCCACTGGTCGGCCCGGACAAGGTGACCGTCGTGCGGGTGCCGCGCGCACTGGTCGCTCTGGCCGAGGCCACTGTCGACCGCGGCCCGCTGGTGGGCTACCTCGAGTCGCTGCTGCCCGCCCAGGAAAGGCGCCCCACCGGCGGCCGCGTCCGGGTGCTGCGCGTCCGCACCCTGCTTGTCGGGTTGCTGCTGCTCGCCCTGGCCGAGCAGGCGATGATCGTCCGCGACGCGGTCGCGCTGCTCAACGCCCTGCACCCGTCGGACAAGCACCGCCTCGGCGTGCCCGAGCGGCTCACCGAGCGGATGGTGTCCCGGCTGTTCAACCAGGTCGCGCATGCCCTGGATCCGTCGCCGCACTCACCGCACAACCTCGCCGCCCGCCGCGCCGGCCACGAGGCCATCCGCGAGCAGCACCCCGGCGAGGACAACCGGGCGCTGCGCCGCGACCTGCACCGCGAGCTCGAGGCCGCGCATGCCGAGGCCCTGGCGGTCAACCTGAACCGGCTGCGGTACGTGCTCGACCGCGGCCTGGACGCCACCCTGCCCGAGACCGTGCACACCGGCTCCTACGCCGTGGACGCCTCCGAGGTGGCCAGCTGGGCCCACCAGTTCCACAAGCAGCCCCGCCGCCCGGAGATGATCAGCGACCCCGACGCCCGGTGGAACGGCAAGGGCAGCGGCTGGTTCGGCTACTGGCTGCACGGCGTGGTCCGCGTCGGCGAGGTCGGCGGCCCCGACACCCCGTGCCTGACCGAGCGGCTCGAGCTGACCGCGGCCAACGCCGACTCCCGCGTCGCCGGGCTGGAGCTGCTCACCCGGATGGTCGCCGACCACGAGCGCGCCGACGAGGCCGCCGGCCGCGAGCACCGGCCCCGCCGCGACATCCTCGCCGACCGCTTCTACACCTCCGAGGTCGAGCGGGCCGACGACTGGATCTGGCCGGTGTTCGCCCTCGGCTTCGACTCGGTGCACTACCTCACCGCCCACCAGATCGGGCAGGGCCGCTGGCCGCTGCTCAACGGCGCGATCGTCGTCGACGGGCAGCCCTACAGCCCGCGGCTGCCCGAGCACCTGCGCGACCTCACCCCGCCGAAGGTCGGCGCAACCAAGGCCGAGATCCTCGCGTACCAAGCCCAGATCGCCCAGCGGGCCCCGTACGCGCTGCACGCCGTCGGCGGCCGCCGCGACGACGGTTCTTGGGACTTCGGCTGTAAGGCGATGAAGCTGCTCGGGTCGCTGCGCTGCGACCTCAAGCCGCACTCGATGGGCAAGGCCCCGAGCGCGCGCCGGCCGACGACCGACCCGACGGTGTTCACCCCGCGCGCGCTGCCCAAGATCTGCGGGCAGGAGAAGTCCCGGGTGCAGATGACCGAGCTGCCGTTCTGGCAGCCGCTGCCGCACGGGTCGGCCGAGTGGTGGGACAGCATCAACCGGCGCAACCGCGTCGAGGGCATCTTCGGCAACGTCAAGAACGACGCCGCGCAGAACGTCACCCGCGGCCGGTTCCGCGTCATGGGCCTGGCCCGGGTCAGCCTGATGACGCTGTTCCTGGTGATGGCGGCCAACCTGCGCCTGATGCAGACCTTCACCGCCCGCCAGGACAAGGCCGCCGCCGCGGCCGCCCTGGCCGTTGCCGGCCACCGCCCGGCCCCGCGGGCCACCCGCAAGCCGCGCATGCACAACCGGCTGCGCCACGAGATGCGCGAGCGCATCGACGCCCGCCGCGAGCTCGCCGCCGCCGGCGACGCCCGCGCCGGCGCACCACCGGGCGCCTAGCCACCGGCCGCACCACCCCGCACCGCACCACCCACGCTCCGGCGCGCCCACGACGGGCGCGCCGGGGCCTCGGCATGCCCGCAGAGGGCCCCGGACGCCCCCACGGCGGCGGCACGGCAGCCACGGAACCGCGACCGCGGCCGCGACCACCCCGCACACACGACGACGGCCCCGCCGGACCCCCTCATCGGGGCCGGCGGGGCCGTTCAGCGTCCCCCGGGAGGCCGACCGGTGACCAACGGTCAGCCCGACCGGGGGTCAACGGTTAGCACTCGTGGGTGCCCCCGGCAGGATTCGAACCTGCGACACACGGTTTAGGAAACCGATGCTCTATCCCCTGAGCTACGGGGGCCACGGCGCGATCTCTCGCCCCGGACCGACGCCCAGAGGCTATCGGTTGGCCCGGCGGAACCCGGTGAGCACCCGACTCGTCGGTACGGGAGAGAGAGCGCACGCTTCCAGCGGGTTACGGTGCTGGGGTCCGAGCCGAGCTCCGGCAGCGTGGCCGGGGGTCAGGGAAGGTGGGTCACAACCATGGAGACCACGGTGGTCGACGTCCCCGAGCGGGGACGGTTCGAGGTCCGGCAGGGCGAGCGCGTCGTCGGACTGGCCAGCTACCACGTCGAGAACGGGCAGATGACCCTCCCGCACACCGAGGTGGACCCCGCCATGGGCGGGCAGGGCCTCGGCAAGGTGCTGGTCGCCGGGGTGCTCTCCGCGGCTCGAGAGCGGGGGCTCACGGTGCTGCCGTACTGCTCGTTCGTCCGGCACTACATCCAGCAGCACCCCGAGACGGCGGACCTGGTGGCCCCGGCGGACCGGCCGCACTTCGGCCTGGAGACCGCCGACCGCTGAGCAGGCGGCGCGGGCCGCGACCTAGGCTGCGCGGGTGCCCGAAGGCCACACCCTCTTCCGCCTGGCGCAGCACCTGCAGCTCCCCTTCGCCGGCCGCCCGGTGCACGTGACCAGCCCGCAGGGGCGGTTCGAGGCCGGTGCCGCGCTGCTGGACGGCCGGGTGCTCGACGAGGTCTTCTCCTACGGCAAGCACCTGTTCGCCCGCTTCGGCGGCGACCACCTGCACGTGCACCTGGGCCTCTACGGCACGTTCCTCACCGGCGTCGGCACGCCGCCGGTGGCCAAGGGCGCCCTGCGCATGCGCTGGGTGGGCGACGGGCCGGACGGCGCCGGGGTCTGGGGCGACCTGCGCGGCCCCACCGCCTGCGAGGTGCTGACCACGCCGGAGGTCGACCGGATCCTGGGCAGGCTCGGCCCCGACCCGCTGCGGCCCCGCGCCGACGGCGCGCTCGCCCACCGGCGCATCGCGGGCAGCCGCACGGCGGTCGGTGCGCTCCTCATGGACCAGTCGGTGCTGGCCGGCGTCGGCAACGTCTACCGCGCCGAGCTGCTGTTCCGGCACCGGGTCTCGCCGTTCCGCCCCGGCCGCGAGATCGGCGCCGACCTGTGGGCCGCCATGTGGCGGGACCTGGTGACCCTCATGCGGTCCGGCGTCCGGATGGGCCGCATCGTGACCACCCGCCCCGAGGACCGGTCCCGCCGCGGCGGGGCGGTGACGCGCGAGGACGCCCACTACGTCTACCGGCGCACCGACCTGCCCTGCCGGGTCTGCGGCACGGAGATCCGCACCCAGGTCATGGTGGGGCGCAACCTCTACTGGTGCCCGGTCTGCCAGGCCGTCTGAACCGGGACCGCTCGCGGCGCGTGTACCGTCGAGGTGGATGAGACACCGGTCACGTTGGGCGATCACGTTGACCGCGGTGGCCGCCCTGGTGGGACCGCCCGCCGCGGCCTCGGCCGCGCCCGTCGAGCGGGAGCCCGAGCGGAGCAGCGTCGGCTACGACGTCTCCCACCCCCAGTGCGGCACCGAGCTCCCCGACGACGCCGCCTTCGCCGTCGTCGGCGTGAACGGCGGCCTGGCGACCCGCACCAACCCGTGCCTCGCGGAACAGCTGGAGTGGGCCGCCGGCTCGTCGGGCGAGGTGCCCGGCCAGGAACCGCTGCAGCTCTACCTCAACACCGCCAACCCCGGGCAGGTGCGCCACCTGGTCACGACCTGGCCCGACGACGGCGACACGCCCTACGGCGACTGCGACGGCAGCAACTCGACCGCGTGTTCGTGGCAGTACGGCTGGGAGCGGGCGCGCACCAGCGTGGAGTCCTTCTTCCGCCCCGCCGCCCGCTCGGTGCAGCTGGACAGCCGGCCCGGGCGCTACACGTGGTGGCTCGACGTCGAGACGATGAACACCTGGCAGCTCGGGTCCTCCGACGCGCTCGAGCGCAACCGGGCGGCGCTCGAGGGCATGACCCGGTACCTGACCGAGCGGGACGGCCGGGTGGGGCTGTACTCGACCGGCTACCAGTGGGGCCGGATCGTCGGTGAGGTGCCGGAGGACAGCGACCTGGCCGGCCTCGACAGCTGGCTCGCCGGCGCCGACGACCGCGCGGACGCCCGGCAGCGCTGCGACGAGGACCCGCTGGTCGCCGGCGGCCGGGTGGCGATGGTCCAGTACATCGAGGACGACCTGGACCACAACCACGCCTGCCGCGCGACCGCGACCAGGGGCTAGAGCGCGCCCTTGCCCGGCTCCCCCGCCGGGACGGCGCTGAGCCGGCGTACCTCCGGCGGGGCGGCGAGCTTGCCCGCCAGCGCGCCGCCCAGGGTGGTGAGCGCCTCGGCCTTGCCGTGGGTGCGGAGCGCCTCCGGGCTCTCCCACCGTTCCACCATGACGAAGACGCCGTCACCCTCGTGCAGCGCGTAGAGCTCGCAGCCGGGCTCGGCGTGCACCTGCGGCACGGCGGCGAGGATCGCCTCCCGGACGGCGTCCACCTCCTCCGGCTTCGGGGTGATGGTGGCGACGACGACGACGGACACGGGGCCTCCTGGGGACGACGCGGATCGAACGGCCCGGACGATTGCCCTGGTGGCGCAGCCCCGGCCGGGTCAGGATGCCAGGGTGGTCGACGACGGCGTTCCCCCTCCCCCGACCGCTGACCACCCGCTGCGCGTGGCGGTCGTCGGCGCCGGTCCGGCCGGCATCTACGCCGCCGACGCACTCACCCGGCAGAGCGAGATCCCGGTCGCCGTCGACCTGGTCGACCGGCTCCCCACCCCCTTCGGTCTCGTCCGCCACGGCATCGCCCCCGACCACCCGAAGATGCGGGCGATCCGCGACACGCTGCACCGCAGCCTCGACCACCCCCTGGTGCGCTTCGTGGGGAACGTGGAGGTCGGCACCGACCTCTCGCTGGACAAGCTCCGCGCCCACGTGGACGCCGTCCTCTACACCTACGGCGCGGCCCTCGACCGGCACCTGGGCATCGAGGGCGAGGAGCTGCCCGGCAGCCTCGCCGCGACCGACCTCGTCGCCTGGTACACCGGTCACCCCGACGCCGACCGCGCGAGGGTGGAGGCGGCCCTGGCCGGCGTCCGGAGCGCCGTGGTCGTCGGGGTGGGCAACGTCGCGCTCGACGTCGGGCGCATCCTCGCCCGCACCGCCGAGGAGCTCGAGCCCACGGACATGCCGCAGCACGTCATCGACGTGCTGGCGGCCGCGCCCGTCGAGGAGGTGACGGTGCTCGGCCGCCGCGGTCCGGCGCAGGCCACCTTCACCACCCAGGAGCTGCGCGAGCTCGGCGGGCTCGCCGCGGCGACCGTGCTCGTCGACCCCGCCGACCTGGAGCTCGACGCGGAGACCGAGGAGCGCGCGGCGGCCGACCGCAACGCCACCCGCAACCTCGCCGTCCTGCGCGAGTGGGCGGCCCACGAGCCGGAGCCCGGCCGCACGCGGCTGCGGCTGCGCTTCTACTCCCGCCCGGTGCGGCTGCTCGGGACCGAGCGGGTCACCGGCGTCGAGGTGGAGCGCACCGCCGTCGACGGCGACGGCCGCGCGATCGGCACCGGCGAGTTCGAGGTGCTCCCGGCCGACCTCGTGGTGCGCTCGGTGGGCTATCTCGGCACCCCGCTGCCCGGCCTGCCGGTCGACCGGCGCACCGGCACCGTCGCCCACGACGGCGTGGGCCGGGTGCTCCGCGACGGCGCGCCCTCGGCCGGCGAGTACGTGGCCGGCTGGATCAAGCGCGGCCCCACCGGGGTGGTCGGGCACAACAAGCACGACGCCCGCGAGACCGTCGCGGCGCTGCTCGCGGACGCCGCGGACGGCGCGCTGCGGGTGCGCGGCCCGGCCGACGACCTGGTGCGCACCCTGCAGGCGCGCGGGGCCGAGCCGGTGCTGCTCGACGACTGGCGGGCCATCGACGCCGCCGAGCAGGCGCTCGGCGCGAGCCGGGGCCGGGCCCGCACGACCCTGCACGAGCGCGAGTCCCTGCTGGCCGCCGTGCGGGAGGCCGCCGCCCGGGGGCGCTGAGTCAGCGCAGTGCGGCCAGCAGCTCCCGCGCCGCCGCCTCGTCGGCGGCGGCCACGAAGCGGATCAGCGCGCCGGTGTCGGGCAGCAGCCGGAGCGGCTCCCCGCGGTCGGTGAGGACCGCGCCCCCGGCCGCCAGCAGCACCGCCAGCCCGCCGGCGACGTCGTGCACGTGGGTGCCGCCGCGGTCGAGGTCGTGCCAGGCCGCCGCCGCACCGTCGGCGACCAGGCAGAGGTCGACGGCGGTGCAGCCGGTGATCCGCACCCGGCGGGCCGTCGCGGGCACCGCCACCGCCCCGCCCCGCGGCCCGCTGGGGACGACGACGGTGCCGCCGGCCCGGGTGTGCACCGGCACCCCGTCGCGCACCGCGCCGTGCCCCTCGACCGCGGCCCACCGCCGCCCCGAGGAGAGGTCGGCGACCAGCCCGGCCACCGGCCGGCCCTCGTGCACCAGCGCGGCGGAGAACGCCCACGGCGGCAGGCCGGCGGCGAAGTTCCCCGTGCCGTCGAGCGGGTCGAGCACGATCCAGGGCCGCCCGGCGGCGACCACGGTGTCGCGGCTCTCCTCGCTGAGCACCGGCACGCCCAGGTTCCCCAGGACGGCGGCGGCAGCAGCGTGGGCGGCGTCGTCGGCGGCGACCGCGGGGCTGCCGTCGTGCTTGGTCCGCGCCTCCCCGGTGCCGTGGGCGAGCGCGACCGCGGTCTCCACACGGGTGGCCGCCAGCGCGGCCAGGTGGGCGAAGCGCAGCGGGAGTGGCGCGTCGGCGGGGGGCGCCGGCACCTCGACGGACCGGCCGGTCGCGAGGTGCCGCACCCGGTCGCAGCCCCACGCGGCCGCGGCGGCGAGCACGACCGGGTGGTCCAGCGGCACCCCCGCCCGGCGGATGACCACGGCGACCGCGGTGGCGTCCTCGGTCCACTGCCGGCGGACCAGCGCCACCTGGCCCTCGTCGCCGACCAGCACCCGCGCCCAGGGGTCGAGCACCGCCGGGGCCAGCGCGGCCGGCGACAGCCCCAGCGCCTCCGCCGCGGCCGGGAGGTCGCAGCGGGTCGCGGTGCGCAGCCCCGGCTCAGCCACTGTTGCGCAGCGCGGTCGCGATGCCGTTGATGGTCAGCTGGATGTTGCGGCTGGTGAGCTCGTCGTCCTCCCCGCCGCGCCGCCGCCGCAGCATCTCGACCTGCAGGTGGTGCAGCGGCTCGAGGTAGGGGAACCGGTTGCGGATCGAGCGGGCCAGCGACGGGTTGTCGGCCAGCAGGTCGTCGTCGCCGGTGACCGCCAGCGCCATCCGGCAGGTGCGCTCGTGCTCGGCGACGATCGTGTCGAAGACCCGGGAGCGCAGCTCCTCGTCCGGCACGAGCTCGGCGTAGCGGGCCGCGAGCCCGAGGTCGGTCTTGGCCAGCACCATGCCCATGTTGGACAGCACCGTGCGGAAGAACGGCCACCGCCGGTGCAGCTCGCGCAGGCGCTCCAGCCGCTCCGCGGAGTCCCCGACCCACTCCTCGAGCGCGGAGCCGGTGCCGTACCAGCCGGGCAGCATGATCCGCGTCTGCGACCAGCTGAACACCCACGGGATCGCCCGGAGGTCGGCGATGGAGTCCCCGGCCTTCCGCGAGGGCGGGCGGCTGCCGATGTTGAGCTCGGCCAGCTCGCCGATCGGCGTGGCCGCGCGGAACCACTGCACGAACCCGGGGGTGTCGTGCACCAGCTCGCGGTACGCGCGCTGAGCGCGGGCGGCGAGGTCGTCGAGCAGGGCGTAGGCCTCCTCCGCGTCGGCGCCGAGCCCCTCGACGTCGAGCAGCGTCGACTCCAGGGTGGCGGCGACGAGCGCCTCGAGGTTCCGCCGGGCGAGGTCGGGGTCGGCGTACTTGGCGGCGATCACCTCCCCCTGCTCGGTGACCCGCAGCGCGCCGGCCACCGCGCCCGGCGGCTGGGCGCGGATCGCCTCGTAGCTGGGCCCGCCGCCGCGGCCCACGGTGCCGCCGCGGCCGTGGAAGAGCCGCAGCCGGATGCCCTCGCGGCGGGCGAGCTCGACCAGGTCCAGCTCGGCCCGGTAGAGCGCCCAGTTGGCGGCGAGGTAGCCGCCGTCCTTGTTGCTGTCGGAGTAGCCGAGCATGACCTCCTGCACGTCGCCGCGGTTGGCCAGGAGCCGGCGGTACAGGGGCTGGCCGAGCACGGCGCCGAGGGTGGTGGCGGCGGCCTGCAGGTCGTCGATCGTCTCGAACAGCGGTGAGATGCCCACCGGGCAGGTGGGACCGGGGTGGGTGGGGGACGACGAAGCGCCGGCCGGGTCGAGCAGGCCGACCTCCTTGAGCAGGACGGCGACCTCGAGGACGTCGCTCACCGACTCGCACATGCTGATCACGTAGTTCGGGATCGTCCGCGGCCCCAGCAGCTCCACCCGCTCGGCCGCGGCGAGCAGGACGTCGAGCTCCTTCCGGGTCTCCTCCGACAGCTCGGCGCCGGGCCGGACCAGCGGCCGGCGCAGGGCCAGCTCGCCGGCCAGCAGCTCCACCCGCGCGGCCTCGTCGAGCCCGGCGTAGTCGTCGCACACCCCGGCCCAGGCGAGCAGCTCCGCGACCACCTGCTCGTGCACCGACGAGTTCTGCCTCAGGTCCAGCCCGCACAGGTGGAAGCCGAACACCTCGACCGACTCCCGCAGGCGCAGCAGGCGGTCGTCGGCGAGGGCCCCGGCCCCGTGGCTGCGCAGCGAGGCGTCGACGACGTCCAGATCGGCGCGCAGCTCGTCGGGACCGTCGTACGGGGGCAGCGGCGGCAGCGCCCCGGGGTCCCCCGGCTCCGCCCCCGGCACCCGTGCGGCGGTGGCCGCCAGCCGCGCGGAGATGCCGGTGAGCGCCCGCCGGTAGGGCTCGTCGGCGCGGAACGGGGAGTCGTCCCGCGAGGCCTCGGCGAGGTGGTAGAGCTCGGGCGTCGGCGTGACCAGCCGGTCGGACATCGACAGCTCGTCGCGGAGCGCCGCGAGCTCGGCCAGGTGGTGCGTGAGGGCCGTCGCGGCCTGCCGGGAGGTGGCCCGGCGCAGCGCCTCGGCGGTGACGAAGGGGTTGCCGTCGCGGTCGCCGCCGATCCACGAGCCGGGCAGCAGCATCGGCCGGCGCAGCACCCCGGCCCCGGGCCAGCGCTGCTCGACCGCGCGGCGCACCTCGGCGTTGATCGCCGGTACCACCTCGAACAGCGAGAGCTCGTAGTAGCGCAGCGCCTCGTCGATCTCGTCGGTCAGCCGCAGCCGGGAGAGCCGCAGCAGCGCCGTCTGCCACAGCGTCAGCACCGAGCGCCAGAGCCGGGCCGACCACTGCGGGTCCACGTCGCCGTCAGCGGCGCGGTCGCGCTGCCGGATCAGCTCGGTGACCTGCCGCTGCACCTGGAACACGGTCTTGCGGCGCACCTCGGTGGGGTGGGCGGTGACGACCGGGCAGACCAGGGCGCCGGCGAGCTCGCGGGCGACCGTGTCCTCGCGGACGCCCGCCTCGTCCAGCAGCGCGAACGCCGCCGCCAGGCTGCCCTGCTGCGGTGGGGACCCCGCGCGCCGGTGGTGCCGCCGGCGGCGCTCGTGGTGGATGTCCTCGGCGAGGTTGGCCAGCAGCGAGAAGTGGCTGAAAGCGCGGATGACGTGGTTGGCCGAGCGGACGTCGAGCCCGGCGAGCCGGTCGGCGAGCTCGGCGCGGTCCACCTCCGAGCGGCGGATGCGGAACGCCTCGACGCGGGTGGACTCGACCAGCTCCAGCACGTCGGGCCCGGCCTGCTCGCCGATCACCTCGCCGAGGACGCGCCCCAGGAGGCGGATGTCCTCCCGCAGCGGTTCGTCGTCCGCCCGGTCAGCGGCACCAGGCGCACCGTGGCGGCGGAGATCGGCGACGTCGACAGTGGCTTCGCTCACACCGCGATTATCGGGGATGCAGGTGACGCATTCGTGTCGCCCCCGATACAGGCCCCGTCCAGCGGCTCACCCCGAGCCCGCGAGGGATGAGGAGGACGGGGTCCTCTCAGTGCTCGAGCTCCCAAAGGCACTGCGCCGCGAGCTGGTCGCCGGCCGCCGCGCCCAGGCGGAACTGCTCGACCGCCCCCTCGAGGTCGCCGCGGTCGGCCAGCAGCACGCCGAGGTTCTGGTGGCAGTAGGGATCACCGGCGGCGATGCCGCTGCGGTAGGCCTCCTCGGCCGCCTCCTCGTCGCCGAGCTCCTCGCGGTAGAGGTTGCCCAGCGGCAGCCAGGCCACCTGCTCGCCGAGCTTGGCGCCACGCTCGAGCACCGAGCGGGCCTCTGCCGCGCGGCCGGTCTCGCGCAGGAGGTGCGCGAGGTCGGCGCGGGCGGCCGGGAAGTGGTGCTGGCCGGCGCGGAGGTCCTCCTCCAGGGCCGGGTCCAGCGACGAGCACCAGCGCCAGCAGGCGACGACGGCCGCCGCCTCCTCGTCGCCGGCGGCGGCGAACTCCTCGGCCACCGCCATGGCCTGCTCGCGCTCACCCTGCTCGCGGAGCAGGAAGGCCAGCTGCAGCCCGCCCTCCAGGTCGCCCGCGGCCGCGGCGCCCCGGTAGGCGCGCATGGCTCCGGCGAGGTCGCCGAGGTCCTCCAGCACCAGGCCGAGGTTGCGCCAGGCGTCGGCCTCTCCGCCGCGCAGTGCGACCTCGTAGGCGTCGACCGCCTCCTCCCAGCGGCTCTGCGCGGCGAGGGAGTTGCCGAGGTTGAACGCGGCGACCGAGTCACCCAGGTCGAACGCGCGGCGGAAGCAGGCCTCGGCGTCGGTCTGCCGGCCGGCGTCGGCCAGGTCGCAGCCGAGGTCGATCAGCGCGTCGGCGTCGTCGGAGGCGAGCAGCCGCCGCAGCCGCCCGTCCAGGTCCTCGGTCATGCCGCCGATGATCGCGGCGAGGGGGCGCGCGGCGCGCCCCCTCGCGGCCGGACCTCACCCCAAGGGAGCGGCCCGCGGCGGCGGGATCACCCGATCAGCTGCCGAAGGCCTCGCGCCAGGCCGGCATCAGCGAGCTGCGCACCCAGTCGAGGTAGGGCTCCTGCTGGTCCCCGCCGATCTGCACCAGGGCCAGGTGGGTGAACCCCGCCTCGGCGTACTCCCCGGCGGCCTCGATGACCGCCTCGACGTCGTCGCCGCAGGGGATCGACCCGGCGACGTCGTCCGGCGTGACGAACTGGGACGCGCCCTCGAAGGCCGCCGGACCGGGCAGCTCGGCGTTGACCTTCCAGCCCAGGCCGAACCAGCGGAAGAGGCTGTGCGCCCGCTGCACCGCGGCCTCCTCGTCGGCGCCGAAGCTGATCGGCATCTGCGCGATCTTGGACTTGCCGGCACCGCCGGCGCCCTCGAACTCCTCGACGAGCTCGCTCAGGGGGTCGGTCGCGATCAGGACGTCGGCCAGCTCACCGGCGATCCTGGCCGCCTGCTTCCCGCCGGCGGCGAACCCGATGGGCACCCGCTTCTCCGGGAGGTCCCAGAGCTTCGCGGACTCGACGTCGAAGTGCTCGCCGCGGAAGTTGGTGTACCCCTTGCCGTCGAACAGGTCGCGGATGATCTCCAGGGCCTCGACGATCCGCTCGTGCCGCACGTCGGCCCCGGGCCACCCGCCGCCGACGACGTGCTCGTTGAGGTTCTCCCCCGCGCCGAGGCCCAGGGTGAAGCGCCCCTCGGAGAGGATCTGCAGGGTCGCGGCCTGCTGCGCCACGACCGCCGGGTGGTAGCGGAACGTGGGGCAGGTCACGTAGGTCATCAGGGGGATGCGGCTGGTGGCCTGCGCCGCAGCGCCCAGGGTCACCCAGGCGTTGGGCGAGTGACCCATCTCGTCCAGCCACGGGAAGTAGTGGTCGCTGCTGACGGCGAAGTCGAAGCCCACCTCCTCGGCACCGACCACGTGGCGGACGAGGTCCCTCGGCCCGGCCTGCTCGGTCATCATCGTGTAGCCCAGCTGCATCGCCATGCCGCCCGGCTACCCGGCCCGCCCCGGCGGCCAATCCTCAGACGCGCTCGGCGCGCAGCGCCTCCCGGACCTTGATCTTCCCGCTGGTGCGCAGCAGCGCCCCGGCGTAGACCCGGCCGCCGAGCCGGACGATCAGCGCGATGGCGGCCAGCATCAGCGCCACGGCCAGCCCGACCTCCCAGGCAGCGACGTCGCCGGCGGCCTGCCGCACCGGCATGACCAGCGGCGAGAGCCCCGGCACGTACGACGTCACCCGGGCCAGGCCGCCGGAGGGGTCGGAGGCGGCCTGGATGCCGACGAAGAAGGCGACGATCAGGACCATGGACGTCGGCATGAGCACCGTGGCGAGGTCCTCCTGGCGGCTCACCAGCGAGGCCGCCACCGCGAAGACCGCGGCGTAGAAGGCGTAGCCGAGCAGGAACCAGGCGATCACCGTGAGCACGGTGCCGATCAGCTCCCCGGGCACCTCGACCACGTCGAAGGCGAGGACCCCCACGACGCCGACGACGCCGATCAGCACCATCTGGCCCAGCGCCAGCACCCCCAGGCCGAGGATCTTGCCGGCGAGCAACTGCCACGGGCGCATGGTCGCCAGCAGCAGCTCGACGACCCGGCTTGCCTTCTCCTCGACCACGCCCTGCGCGATGAACTGGCCGAACAGGATCAGCAGGCTGTAGAGCAGGACGACACCGATGATCGCCGTGACGACCCGCTGGCCGTCGGCCGCGGCGCCGCTCTCCAGCGGGGTGACCTCGACCTCGGGCACGTCCAGGCCGGTGAGGCCGGCCTCGGCGAGCTGCTCGGCGACGGCGAGCTGGCCGACCGCGCCCTGCACGACCGCCTGCAGGGCCCCGCCGGCGGACTCGCGCACCAGCAGCTCCGGGTCGGCGCCGGCCAGCAGGGCACCGTCGACCTCCTCGGCGTCCACCGCGGCGCGGGCGGCGGCCTCGTCGTCGAGCTCGACCACGGTGACGTCGACGTCCAGCGCCTCCCCCTGGGCCTCGAGAGAGGCGGTCACGGCGGGGGCGCCGCCCACGACGCCGACCCGCGTCCCGTCGCCGCCGGAGCTGACGACCACCTGGAAGGCCATCGCACCGACGATGGCGACCAGGATGACGATCGAGCTGATGATGAAGCTCTTGTCCCGGATCCGGGTGGAGAGCTCGCGCGCAGCGACCAGCCGGACCTTGGCGGTGCTGCTCAGGGTGCTCGGCGCGGTCACGCGGCCACCTCCTGCGGCTGGGCGACGGCTTCGCGGAACAGCTCCACGAGGGTGGGCTCGCGCCAGGCGAAGTGGGTGACCCGCCCGGTGCGGACGGCGGTCGCGAGGACGGCCTGGTCGTCGCCGCCGGCGCCGAGGTCGAGCAGCGTGTCACCGGCGGACTCCGAGACCACGCGGACGCCGGGCAGCGCGTCGGCCCAGCCCCGCGGCGCGTCGGGGACGACGACCCGGAGCAACCGGCCCGCCTCGCGCCGGCGCAGCTCGTCGACGGTGCCGGTGGCGACCATGCGGCCGCGGGCGAGGATGCCGACCGAGTCGCACAGCCGCTCGACGAGGTCCAGCTGGTGGCTGGAGAAGACGACGGGGACGCCGGTGCGCACCTGCTCCAGCAGCGCCTCGGCCAGGGAGTCGACGCCGACCGGGTCGAGGCCGGAGAACGGCTCGTCGAGGATGAGCACCTCGGGCCGGCTCACCAGGGCGGCGGCGAGCTGCACCCGCTGCTGGTTGCCCAGCGACAGCTTCTCCACCGGGTCGCCGCGGCGGTCACCGAGGCCGAGCCGGCCCACCCACTCCTCCGACGCCCTGGCCGCGGCGGCGGCGTCCATGCCGTGCAGCCGGGCGAAGTAGGTGACCTGCTCGCCGACCTTCATCTTCGGGTAGAGCCCGCGCTCCTCCGGCATGTAACCGATGCGGCTGCGGGCGGCCTCGTCCAGCGGGCGGCCCTGCCAGCGCACCTCGCCCGCGTCGGGCCTGACCAGCCCCATGGCGATCCGCATCGTCGTCGTCTTCCCCGCCCCGTTGGAGCCGCAGAAGCCGAACATCGACCCCGGCGCCACCGCGAAGCCCACGCCGTCGAGGACGCGGAGGTCGCCGAAGCTCTTCTGCAGCCCGTCGAACTCGAGCACCTGTCTCCTCCTGCTGCCGGCACCACCGCCGGAAACCGTAGCGGCGCTCACGATCACCGCGGGCCGACCGACCCGCCCCCGGGGGTGAATCGACCCCGACTGTTCACCTCGCGACCGCCGCGCCGGTGCGGTCTCATCGGCCCATGAGCGAGCGCGACGGCGTGGCCCAGCCGCCCTCCGGGGTGGGCCTGGAGCAGCTGCGGTCGGCAGCGGCCGGGTGCACGGCCTGCGAGCTGTGGCAGGACACCACCCAGACGGTGTTCGGCGAGGGGCCCGAGACCGCCCGGGTGGTCCTCGTGGGCGAGCAGCCGGGCGACCAGGAGGACCGGAAGGGCGAGCCCTTCGTCGGTCCGGCCGGCCGGCTGCTGGACAAGGCCCTGGCCGACGCCGGCATCGACCGGCGGGACAGCTACGTCACCAACTCGGTGAAGCACTTCTCGCACACGGTGAAGGGCAAGCGGCGGATCCACCAGACGCCGCGGCCGGAGCACCTGCGCGCGTGCCGGCCGTGGCTCGACGCGGAGCTCGCCATCCTGCAGCCCGACGTGGTGGTGGCGCTCGGCGCGACGGCGGCCAAGGGGCTGATCTCCCCGTCGTTCCGCATCACCCGCGACCACGGGCAGCTGCTGCCCTGGACGCCGCCGGGCGCGCCGGCGCCCACCGAGGATGACGACGAGGACGCGCCGCACCAGACGTGGATCCTCGCGACCACGCACCCGTCGGCGATCCTGCGCACCCCCGGCGAGGCCCGCGCCGCCGCCTACGACGCCCTGGTCGCCGACCTGCGCACGGTCGCCGCCACACTGGCCTGATCCCACTCTCCGGGAGTACCGGTGAGTAGGAACGGCAGGTGCCGGTTATGCCCTCCCGGCGTCCGGCCGGCCTCGCCACTCTCGGGGGCGGGCGAGCCCGGCCGGACCTTCCGTCAGCCGGTGCGGTCGACGGTCGAGCGGGAGGCCCGGAACAGCCAGAACGAGGGCACCAGCAGCGCGACGGCGACCATCGCGAGCACCACGACGACGCCGCCGGACACCATCGCGAACGAGACGCCCGCAGCGCTGGCCAGCGCACCGGCGCGCAGGTCGCCCAGCCGCGGGCCCCCCGTGACCACGACGATGAAGACGCCCTGCATCCGGCCGCGCATCTCCTCCGGGGCCGCCGTCTGAAGCATCGCGCTGCGCAGCACCGCGCTCACCATGTCCCCCGCCCCCGCGACGGCCAGGCACAGCACCGCCAGCCACAGCGTCGGGGCGTAGCCGAAGCCGATGATCGCCACGCCCCACACCGCGATCGAGACGATCACGACCGCGCCCTGCCGGTCGACCTTCGACACCCAGCCCGAGGTCAGCCCCATGACCAGCGCGCCGATCGAGATCCCCGCGAACAGCCAGCCCAGGCTGTTGGGCGAGTCGGCGTACCGGGTCTCGGACAGCTCGGGGAACACCGCCTGGGGCCAGGCGAACAGCATCGCGATGACGTCGACGACGAACGTCATGAGCAGCACGGGCTGGGTGCGCAGGAACGCGAAGCCCTCCCAGACCCCGTGCACGGCTGCACCCAGCCGCAGTTTCCCGGCGTCCCGGCCCGGAGGCAGCGGCGGCAGCCCGCGGAGCAGCACGGCGGCGACCACGAAACCGACGGCGTCGATGGCGTAGGCGGTGAACAGGGACCCGAGGCCGATCAGCAGCCCCGCGAGGAGCGGGCCCACGATCACGCCGATCTGCCGGACGGTCATGGCGAGCGCGTTCGCGGCGGGCACGCCGGCCGTGCCCACGAGCGCCGGGATGACGGCGTAGCGGGTCGGTGAGTTGACGGCGGTGAAGGCGGAGACCGCCGCGGTGAGGATCCACAGGAGGACGAGGTTCCCCCCACCCGGGAGCAGCGCCTGCGCCGCGAGCAGCGCGCTGGTCACCGCCGCGCCGACCGAGGTGACCACCAGCAGCCGCCGGCGGTCCATGGCGTCCGCGATCGCGCCGCCGAGGAGCCCGAAGACGACCAGCGGGACGAGCGCGACGATCGACGTCACGCCGACCATGAACGACGAGCCGGTCAGCAGGTAGACCTGGAAGGGGACGGCCACCAGCGTCATCTGCTGGCCGATCGTGGTGGTGGCGATGCCCCAGAAGAGCCGCCGGAAGCGCGGGTCCCGCAGCGGCGTGGTGTCGATCGCCCAGCCCCGCCGGCGCACCCGCTCCGGGACGGGCTCCTCGACCGGCGCACCGCCCTCGACCGGGTCGACCGGCTGGCTCACGGCGCGAGCCGCTGCACGATCCAGCCCCCGCCCTCGGCCGAGTCGCGCACGAACCGCAGCCGGTCGTGCAACCGGTCCGCGCCGCCCTGCCAGAACTCCACCCGGTCGGGCACCACCCGGTAGCCACCCCAGACCTCGGGCCGGGGCAGCTTCCCCTCCGGCGTCTGCTCGTCCAGCAGCCGCACGCGCGCCTCGAGCTCCTCCCGGGAGTCGACGACGGTCGACTGCACCGAGGCGACGGCGGCCAGCTGCGACCCGCGCGGCCGGGGGTCCCACAGCCCGTCGGAGGCGGCGTCGCCGATCCGCTCCACCCGCCCGCCCACCCGCACCTGCCGCTGCAGCGCGTGCCAGGGGAAGACGAGCGCGGCCCGCGGATTCACCGCCAGCTGCGCACCCTTGGCCGAGGCGTAGCTGGTGCCGAAGACGATGCCGTCGGTGTCGTAGCCCTTCATCAGCACGATCCGGGCGTCCGGGGCGCCGTCGGCGTCGGCGGTCGCCACGACGACGGCGTTGGGCTCGGGGAGCTCTGCGGCGACCGCGTCGGCGAACCAGCGGTCGAACTGCTCGACCCACGTGGGGGCGAGCTCCTCCTCGCGCAGCCGCCCCAGCGTGTAGTCGTTCCGCATGCGGGTCAGGTCGGGCACGCCGTCATGCTGACACCGGGCGCGCGCGGCGGCTCGGGAGGGCGCTCGCACCGCCCCCCGTGTGCCGGCGCGGGGTGGACGGCCTAGGGTCGGCAGGCAATCCGTGCGCCAGTTCCCTGCGCGCACGTGGTCCGCGCGCAGAGGAGCATGCGAGATGGCCGACGACTTCGTACCCGGCCTGGAAGGCGTCATCGCCTTCGAGACCGAGATCGCCGAACCGGACAAGGACGGCGGTGCACTGCGCTACCGCGGCGTCGACATCGAGGACCTGGTCGGCAAGGTCACCTTCGGCAACGTCTGGGCGCTGCTGGTCGACGGCAAGTTCGGCCCCGGGCTGCCGCCGGCCGAGCCGTTCCCCATCCCGGTGCACAGCGGCGACGTGCGCGTCGACGTGCAGGCCGCCCTGGCGATGCTGGCCCCCTTCTGGGGCTACCGCCCGCTGCTCGACATCAGCGCCGACGAGGCGCGCGACCAGCTGGCCCGCGCCGCGGTGATGGCGCTGTCCTACGTCGCCCAGTCCGCCCGCGGCATCGGCGTCCCCGCCGTCCCGCAGAGCCGCATCGACGAGGCCGCGACGATCGTCGAGCGCTTCATGGTCCGCTGGCGCGGCGAGCCCGACCCCCGCCACGTGGCCGCGGTCGATGCCTACTGGACCTCCGCCGCCGAGCACGGGATGAACGCCTCGACGTTCACCGCCCGCGTCATCGCCTCCACCGGCGCCGACGTCGCCGCCGCCATGTCCGGCGCGATCGGCGCGATGTCCGGCCCGCTGCACGGCGGCGCCCCCTCCCGGGTGCTGCACATGCTCGACGACGTCGAGAAGACCGGCGACGCCGAGAAGTACGTGAAGGACCTGCTCGACCGCAAGGAGCGGTTGATGGGCTTCGGCCACCGGGTCTACCGCGCCGAGGACCCGCGCGCCCGCGTGCTGCGCCGGTCGGCGCAGGAGCTAGGCGCCCCGCGTTTCGAGGCCGCCCTGGCCCTGGAGAACGCCGCCCTCAAGGAGTTGCGCGAGCGGCGCCCCGACCGGCCGGTCGAGACCAACGTGGAGTTCTGGGCGGCGATCGTCCTCGACTTCGCCGAGGTGCCCAGCCACATGTTCACCTCGATGTTCACCTGCGCCCGCACCGCCGGCTGGTGCGCGCACATCCTCGAGCAGAAGAACACCGGCCGTCTCGTGCGCCCGTCGGCCCGCTACATCGGGCCCGAGCCCCGCAAGCCCGAGGCCGTCGAGGGCTGGGACACCATCAACCACCAGGCCGCCCAGCCGGCCTGACGAAGGACCACCCTTCCCCCCACGCCTCGCGAGCTCGGCGTGGGGGGAAGGGTGGATGTTCCAGCACGTCACCTCGAGAGGCTTCGCCCGGCATGACCGTCACCATCCCCGCCGCGCTGCTGCCGGCCGACGGCCGGTTCGGGTGCGGGCCGTCCAAGGTGCGCCCCGAGGCGTTGCGCGCCCTGGCCGGCGCGGGGGCGGCGGTCATGGGCACCTCGCACCGCCAGGCCCCGGTGCGGGCGCTGGTCCGCCGGATCCGGGAGGGGCTCACCCAGCTGTTCGACCTCCCGGACGGCTACGAGGTGGTGCTCGGCAACGGCGGGACCACCGCCTTCTGGGACGCCGCGCTGTTCGGGCTGATCCGCGACCGCGCCGCTTTCGGCACCTACGGCGAGTTCTCCGCGAAGTTCGCCGCCGCGGCGGCGGAGGCGCCCTTCCTCGGCGACCCGGTCGTCGTCACCGCCCTGCCCGGTTCCCTGGCGGTGCCGGCCGCGACCCCGGGCGTCGACGCCTACGCGTGGGCGCACAACGAGACCTCGACCGGCGTCATGGCCCCGATCTCCCGGCCCAGCGGCACCGAGGACGCCCTCGTGCTCGTCGACGCCACCTCCGGCGCCGGCGGCCTGCCCGTCGACGTCTCGCAGACCGACGTCTACTACTTCGCCCCGCAGAAGTCCTTCGCCGCCGACGGCGGGCTGTGGGTGGCGCTGATGTCGGCCGACGCACTGCAGCGGATCGCCCAGATCAAGGCGTCGGGCCGCTGGGTGCCCGGCTTCCTCGACCTCTCCGTCGCCGTCGAGAACTCCGCGAAGGACCAGACCTACAACACCCCGGCCGTCGCCACGCTGTTCCTGCTCGCCGACCAGATCGACTGGATGCTGTCCCTGGGTGGCCTGACCGGCACCGTCGAGCGCACCCGCGAGTCCTCGTCGCGGCTCTACGGCTGGGCGGAGCGGTCGGCGTACGCCGCGCCGTTCGTCACCGAGCGCGACCACCGCAGCTACGTCGTGGGCACCGTCGACTTCGCCGGCTCCGTCGACGCCGCGGCGCTGGCCGCGACACTGCGCGCCAACGGCATCGTCGACGTGGAGCCCTACCGCAAGCTCGGCCGCAACCAGCTGCGGGTCGGCATGTTCCCCGCCGTCCACCCGGACGACGTGCAGGCGCTGACGGCGTGCATCGACTACGTCGTGGAGCGCCTGTAAGGGCGGCGGGAGCCGGCCCCCGCGGGGCCGGAGCCGGTCGGGCAGCCGACCGGGGGGTCGTGCAGGGTTTCTCGGTGGAGGTGGGTGTGGGACCCGGTGTGCCCGCGGGCGCCGACGGTGGTGAGCTCTTCGCCGCCGGGGGCGAGGCCGCGCGGCTGATGGCGGCCTTCGACTGGTCCGCGACCTCGGTGGGCCCCGTCGAGACGTGGCCGGTGAGCCTTCGCATGGCCGTCCGCACGGTGCTGGTCTCGCGGTTCCCGATGATCGTCTGCTGGGGCCCCGACCTGCTGCAGTTCTACAACGACGCCTACGCCCCGGTGCTCGGCGCGAAGCACCCGGCGATCGGCAAGGACATCCGGCTCACCCAGCCCGAGACGTGGGACGCCCTGCGGCCACCCATCGAGCACGCGATGAGCACCCTCGACGCGTCGTGGATGCCCGAGCTGCTGCTGCCGCTGGAGCGGGCCGGGTACCGGGAGGAGACCTACTTCACCGTCTCCCACGCACCGGCCTTCGACGACGACGGCCGGGTCGCCGGCATCCACGCCGTCTGCGCCGAGGTCACCCACGAGGTGCTCGGCCGCCGCCGCCAGCACCTGCTGCGCCAGCTCGCCGCCGTGGGCACGCAGCTGGGCGAGGAGGCCGAGGTGGTCGCCGCCATGTGCCGGACACTGACCCAGGACTGCCTGGACGTACCCTTCGCCGCGGTGTACCTGGCCGAGCCCGGCGACGCGCGGTTCCGCCTGGTGTCCGCCGCCGGGTGCCCCGCCGACCTGCTGCCGGCCACCGCACCGCTGGACCCGGCGGGGTTCCCCGGCGACGTGGCCGCGCTCGGAGTCGTCGGCGGCCCGTTCGGCGATCCGGTCACCGATGCGGTGGTGCTGCCGCTGCCCACCGGCGGCGACGGCGGACCGCTCGGCCGGCTGGTGGTCGGCCGCAACCCGAACCGCGCACTGGACGCGGACTACACCTCCTTCCACGACGTGATGGCCGGGCAGTTCGCCGCCGCCGTCACGACCGTCCGGGCGTTCGAGAGCGAGCGGCGGCGGGCCGAGTCCCTCGCCGAGCTCGATCGCGCCAAGACGACGTTCTTCGCCGACGTCAGCCACGAGCTGCGCACGCCGCTCACCCTGCTGCTGGGCCCGCTCGTCGACGTGCTCGAAGACCCCGACGTCGCGCTCACCCCCGATGTGCGCGAGCTGGTCACCCTGGCCGTCCGCAACGGCCGGCGGCTGCGACGCCTGGTCGACGACCTCCTGGACTTCGCCGGCATCGAGGCCGGGCGGGCCACGCCGGTGCGGGTCGAGACGGACGTGGCCACCTTCACCGCCGAGCTCGCCGGCATCTTCCGGTCGGCCGCCGAGCGGGCCGGGCTGCGCCTCACCGTCGACTGCCCGCCCCTGGACCGCGCGGCCCACGTCGACCCCCGCATGTGGGAGAAGATCGTCGTCAACCTCCTCGCCAACGCGGTGAAGTACACCTTCGTGGGCGGGATCGACGTGGCCCTCCGCGGGACCGACGACCGCCTCGTGCTCACCGTCGCGGACACGGGCGTGGGCATCGTCGCCGAGGAGCTCCCCCGGCTGTTCCAGCGCTTCCACCGCGTCGCCGGGGCGGCCGCCCGGACGCGCGAGGGCACCGGGATCGGCCTGGCGCTGGTGCAGGAGCTCGCCGCGCTGCACGGCGGCACCGTCACGGTCACCAGCGAGCCGGGGCGCGGCAGCACCTTCACCGTCGCCCTGCCGTACGGCACCCCCGACACCGCGACCGACGGCGACGCGGCCGCCCCCTCCGACGCCGCCCGCGGGGAGGCCGAGGGCTGGGAGCAGGCCGGCTCACGCCCGTCCGGGCGGCCCGACGGCTCCCCGGACGCGGCCGAGGTGCTCGTGGTCGACGACAACGCCGACATGCGCGGCTACCTGGCCCGGCTGCTGCGGCCCTTCTGGGCGGTGCGCACGGCGGCCGACGGCGAGGAGGCGCTCGCCGCGGTGGCCGAGCGGCGCCCGGCCCTCGTGCTGACCGACGTGATGATGCCCGGGGTGGACGGCTTCGAGCTGCTCCGGGCGCTGCGCGCCGACCCGGCCACCCGCCACCTCCCGGTGATCATGCTGACCGCGCGGGCCGGGCAGGAAGCCTCCGTCGAGGGGCTGGAGGCCGGCGCCGACGACTACCTGGCCAAGCCGTTCCGCGCCGCGGAGCTGCTCGCCCGGGTCCGGGTGGCGCTCGAGCGGGGAGCCGGGCGCGCCGTGGCCCCGGCAGGGCCCGGCGGGGTCGCCGAGCCACCCCCGCCAGCGACCTCCCCACTGCCCGCCCTGCTGGTCGCCACGGCGGTCGGGCGGCCGGGGCCGGTGCCCGCTCCCGAGCCCCGGCCCGGCACCCCGGACGGTGGGCACCGGGCGCACTGGCGGCTGCCGTCCGCGCTCTCGTCCATCCCCGTCGTGCGCCGCCGACTCCGCAGCCTGCTGGCCGACGCCGGGGTCGGCGAGGAGCAGTCCTACGACCTCCTCCTGGCAGCGTGCGAGGCGGCCAGCAACGCGATCGAGCACGCCCAGCACCCGACCGAGCCGGTCATCGAGGTGATCGCGGTCGTCGAGGACGGCGTCGTGGAGATCACCGTCCGCGACCACGGCCAGTGGCGGGAGCGCGTCCCGAGCATGGACCGCGGCCGCGGCTCGACGATCATGAGCGCCGTCGCCGAGGTCACCGCCGTCCCGAGCCCCAAGGGGACGACGGTCCGGATCCGGTCGGCGCTGCGGCCGGCCGGCTGAGCCGCCGGCGCGGGAGTCGAGGCTCGCCCACCGGCCGGGGTTCGACCGCGGCCGTCAGCGCAGCAGCCAGGTGTCCTTGGTCACGGGGCCCGCCCCCAGCACCCTGGTCAGCGCGAGCGGCAGCGTGGTCGTGGTTCCCCCGGCCACCGAGAACACCCGCAGCTCCACCGGCCGCGGACGCAGGCACCCGTCGACCAGCGTGGGCGCCGTGGAGGGGATCAGCGGCTCACGGGCCACGAACCGGTGCGGGGCGGCGGTGATCTCGGCGCGCAGCGCGGCCAACTCCTCCCCCGAGCAGGTCGGGCCGTGCACGAGGCGCCGGCCGCCGTACCCGGCGACGGTCTCCACCTCGAGCTCGTGCAGCCGGCCGGCGACCTCGGCGCACGCGGCCGGGTCGGCGAGCACCCAGGTGCGTGCCGACGCCAGCAGCGGCTCCTCGCCGAGGTAGAAGCGGATCATCGCCGGCACCCACGCGTAGCCGGCCGCGTCGTCGGCCACCCCGTTGCCGGGCACGTTGGCCAGCCCCAGCCGCCCGGCCCGCACCGCCTCGGTGAGGGCCGCGTCCAGCGGCACCCCCGCACCGGTCGGGTAGGCGCCGAGCAGCGCGTCGTCGAAGCGCCGGTAGAGGACGTCGACGGGGACACGGCCACCGTCGACGGCGGCCTCCACCCCCCCGTCACCGCGCGGCCAGAGGTCGCCGGCCCGCACCAGCGGGGCGTCGAGCGCCTCGGCGAGCACCCGGTGCTCGAACCAGGCGCCGTCGCTCTCGCCCTGGGTGAGCACCGCCGTGCGTGGCGACCCGGCGGCCCCCGGCGGGGCGGCGTCCGCCAGCGCGCCGGACAGCAGCGGGATCGCGTCGGCGGGGTCCCGGAGCCGCTCCCCGGCGGCGGCGGGGAGCTGCGGCAGCAGCGCGCGGGCGCTGTCCCGGTCGGCGAGCGCGTAGCCGATGCCCGACGGCGCGCGCAGGTGGTCGCGGACCACCGCCCAGCCCCCGTCGCCGGTGCGGACGAGGTCGGCCGCGGCGACGGCGGCGCGCGGCTGCCCCCGCCAGGCGCGGGAGACGGCGTCGGGGTCCCGGCCGGGGCCGTGCGCCACCGCCCACTCGGGCAGGGCACCGGCCCGCACGATCTCTGCCGCGCGGTCCGGATCGCTGCGCCGCCGGCCCGCGGGCCGGTAGGCGTCGTCGAGGAAGGCGTTCAGCGCGCGGTGCCGCTGGGCCATCCCGGCCGACACCGCCCGCCACGCGCCGGCGTCGACCAGCCGCGGCACCGGGTCCAAGGCGACCGGGCGCAGCTGCTGCCGGCCGTCGGCCCACGTGCCGACGACGACGCCGCGCTCCTGCCGCCGCCGCGCCAGCTCCGCCTCCGCGGCCGCGAGCCCGGGGGCACCCAGCCGCTCGAGGACGGCGACCGGCCCGGCCCAGCCGTCGCGCAGCCGGCCGTCGGCCCCGACGGCCTCGTCGGTGCGGTCGGTGGGGTAGCCGGCGAAGAGTTCCCCGCTCACAGCCACCGATCGAACCAGGCGGCGAGCCGCTCGCCCAGTTCGACCAGGTTCTCCCGGCCCACGATCGCGTGGCCCTCGCCCGGGAAGAGCAGCAGGTCGGCGCGGGCACCGCGGGCCTGCAGCGCCTGGTGGGCCTGCACCGACTCGGCAACGGGCACGTTGGTGTCACGGTCCCCGTGGGCAAGCAGCACCGGGGCGGTCAACCGGTCCAGGGTCGTCATCGGGGAGAGCGCGGCCAGCATGTCGCGGTCGGCGACGGGGTCGCCGTACTCGGTCACCGAGGCCGCGGCCATCCACGGCTCGGTGCCGGCGAAGAAGGTGCGCAGGTCGCTCATGCCGGCCAGCGAGGTACCGGCCGCGAACAGCTCCGGCCAGCGGGTCAGCGCGACCAGGGTGAGGTACCCGCCGTAGGACCAGCCGTGCGCGCCGACCCGGCCCGGCTCGGCGATGCCCGCCGTCACCAGCTCGTCCACCGTCGTCCGGACGTCGGCGAAGGAGGCCTCGCGCGCCGGCCCGTCATCGGCGGTCATGAAGGCGCGGCCGAAGCCGCCGGAGCCCCGCACGTTGGGGGCGAAGACGGTGAGCCCCGCAGCCACCATGCTCTGCGTGATCGGCGACCAGTTCGGCCGCGCCTGGCCCTCGGGGCCGCCGTGGAAGCTGACCACCGTGCGGTTGGGGCCGCGGCTGCCCGCCGGCTCGTACAGCCACCCGGAGAGCCGGACGCCGTCGGGGCCGACGTACTCGTGGCGCACCGGCTCGACCAGCCCCGTCAGCCGCCGCCGCGCGGGCGAGCAGGGCAGCGGCTCGGGGGTGGCGCCGTCCAGCGGCACCCGCCACAGCCCCCGGGGCGCACGCGGTCCGGAGAGCTCGGCGACCAGGGCGTCGCCGTCGGCGGCCGGCGCCCAGCCGGAGAGCACCGGCTCGGGCAGCTCGATCCGCCGCACGACGGCGCCGTCGCAGCGCGCGTGCAGCCACAGCTCGCTCACCCCGTCGGCGTTCCACACCGCGAGGACGGTGCCGTCGGGGCGGACCGCGTACCCGTCCAGGTCGGCGTCGGCCCGCTGCAGGACGACCCGACCCCGCCCCGGCACGCCGTCGGCGTCGAGGGGGACCGCGACCAGCCCGGCGCGGTCGGCCCCGGGCGGGCCGGGGAGCGCGGCGCGCACGTGCACGGTGGCCCCGCCGTCGGTGAAGCGGCCGTCCTCGGAGGCGATCCCGCCGGGGGCGTCGAGGGGCACCACCCGCCGCTGGATGTCGGTCGCGACGTCGATGACGACGATGTGGCGGTAGGCGCGCGGCCCGCGCCGCGCCAGCACCGTGCGCCGGTCGGCGGAGACCGCGGTCACGGCCAGGAACCCCCCGGAGGCGAGCGTCCGCTGCTCGCCGGTGACCACGTCGACCAGCACGACGTCGGCATCGGGCCCGGAGCCCGGGGCGATCGAGCAGGCGTAGCGCCGGGCGTCCACCCAGCAGCCGGCGAAGACGGCCGCCCGCGGGTCGGCGCCGGCGACCAGCCGGTGACCCGTGCCGTCGGGGCGGACCACGTGCAGCTCGGCGCAGATGGAGCCGCCGGGGCTCACCAGGTAGGCCAGCCGCTCCCCGTCGGGGGACCAGGAGACGGAGATGACCTCCTGCTCGGCCCCCGACACCTGGAGCGGAGGGGTCCGCCCGTCCAGCGCGGCGACCTCGAGCCGGGGCAGCCCGGTCCGGTCGGTGACGTAGGCGACACGGCGGCCGTCGGGCGACGGCGCGGGGCACCAGGCGGCGGTCGCCCCGGCGATCCCGGCGATGGCCCGGCGGACCGCGGCGGGGAGCGCCTCCGGCGGCGCGAGCACCTCCAGCGCTGCGCAGCCCGCGGGCGCGGCCGTCCACTGCTCGGTCACGGGACTGGCCATCGCTCCTCCTCGGCTCGGTGCGGCGCCGCCGGCGAGCCCCCCACTGTGGCGGGGGTTCGTTTCCGGCACGTGTCAGCGCTGTCATCGGCGTGCGTCGTGCTCGCCCGCACCCCCCGCCGGAGGGAGCTGAGCCACCCCGCGCCCGGCCACGCCACGCCGGGGCGCCTGCGCGCCGAGCGCGGCCGGTCCCGATAGCCTCGGAGACCGGGGTCTCGTCCGGGCCCGCCGCGCCGGCTGCAGGAGGTCGCCCATGCGCACGCTGCGCCTCGTGGCTCTCTCCGACGACGGGAAGAGCCTCGTCCTCGTCGCGGACAGCCCCGAGCACCCCGAGGGCGAGCGGTTCGAGCTCCCGATCGACGAGCGCGTGCGCGCCGCGGCCCGGGGGGACGCCCGCCGGCTCACCCAGATCGACGTCGACCTCGGCACCGAGCTGCCGCCCCGGGTCATCCAGTCGCGCATCCGCGCCGGCGAGACCCCCGAGCAGGTCGCCACCGCCACCGGCGCCCGGGTGGAGCGGATCATGCGCTTCGCACACCCCGTGCTGCAGGAGCGCGAGCGCGTGGCCACGCAGGCCCGCGAGGCGCGCGTCCGGCTCACCGAGGGCGCGCCGGGCGCCGTGCTCCAGCAGTTCATGGTCGAGCGGCTGCGGCTGATCGACACCGACATCGACGCCGTCCGGTGGGACGCCTTCCGCGACGAGGACGGCACCTGGGTGGTCACCGGCGAGTGGCGCGCCGGGGCGAAGTCCGGCACGGCCCGGTGGAACTTCGACCTGCCGTCCCGCACCGTCACCCCGGGCGACGCGGCGACGACGGACTTCGCCGAGGGCACCCGCCTCGTGCGGGTCGTGCCCGAGGTGCCTGCCGGGCTGCCCACGCCGGCGCCCCGCAGCCGCCCCGTGGCGGTGGTGCGCAACCCCGAGCCGGCGCCGGCCCCCGCCGCGGCGGAGGACGCCCACGTCCGCGACGTGCACGCCCCCGACGGCAGCCCGGCCGACGACGACCCGATGGCCGCCCTGCTGGACGAGGTCGCCGAGCACGACACCGTGGTGCTCGGCCGGGGCGGCGGCGAGGGCACGGACGACGACGAGGACCCGCGCGCCCGCATCCCGGCGTGGGAGGACATCGTCTTCGGGGTCCGCCGCAACCGCTGACCGGATCCGCGTGGAACCCCGCGCGCGGCTGGGTAGTTGATCCGGTATGAGTGCTTCGGTGTCGATGCCGCTGGGCGGCGTGCAGGTCGGGTCCTTCGACAGCTACGAGCGGGCGCAGGCCGCCGTCGACCACCTCTCCGACGAGAAGTTCGCGGTCGAGAACGTGACCATCATCGGGACCGACCTGCGCATGGTGGAGACCGTGACCGGCCGCATGACCATGGGCCGGGCGATCGCCGCCGGTGCCGCGGCCGGCGCGTGGTGGGGTCTCTTCGTCGGGCTCCTGCTGGGCATCTTCGCCCCCGACGGCTCCGGCTGGATCGGCTCCGTGCTGACCGGCCTGCTCATCGGTCTGGCCTTCGGCGCCGCGTTCGGCGGGATGGGCTACGCGGCCACCCGCGGCAAGCGCGACTTCACCAGCACCAACAAGATCATCGCCAGCCGGTACGACATCATGTGCCACCCGGCGCACGCCGAGGAGGCCCGCGCCCTGCTCGCCCGCTTCTCGCTGCGCGCGGGCTGACGGAGCCCGGGCGGCGGAGCGCGGCTAGCGCAGCGCGGCGAAGGCCACGGCCGCCGCGGCGGCCACGCCGAGGGAGTCGACCCCGCTGCGCATCGGGATCCGGGCCCGCACCCGGGCCGCCCGCTGCGCCTCCGGCGTCAGCCCCGGCCCCTCCGCGCCCAGCAGCACCGCGGTGCGCGGGTGGGCCACGGGATCGATGCCGGCCAGGTCGACGGCGTCGGCGGCGGGGGTGAGCGCGACGGTGAGGTAGCCGGCGTCGTGCAGCAGGTCGAGCCCGGCGGGCCAGTCGGGCAGCACGGCGAACGGCAGCGACAGCACGTGCCCCATGGACACCCGCACCGACCGCCGGTAGAGCGGGTCGGCGCAGCGCGGGTCCAGCAGCAGGCCGTCGACCCCCAGCGCCACCGCGGATCGGGCGATCGACCCCAGGTTCTCGGCGTCGTTCAGCGCCTCGAGGACGGCCAGCCGGCGCGGCGCCGCCGGATCGGGCCCGGCGAGCAGCCCGTCCAGGTCGGCGGACGGGCGGCGGTCGGCCGAGGCGACGACGCCCCGCGTGAGGCGGAACCCGATCACCTCCGAGAGCACCCACTTGTCGGCCTCGTAGGCCGGCACGTCGTCGGGCAGGTCGAGCGCGCTCACCCGCCCGGGCACCCCGAGCACCGCCCGCACCCGGTAGGGGGAGGCGAGCAGCCGCTGGACCGCGGGGACGCCCTCCACGATCACCGGACCGGTGCCGCGTGGCGTGCCCGCGGGCCGGTCCCCCGCCTTGAGGTCGCGGAAGTCGGCCACCCGCTCGTCGGTCGGGTCGGTGATGGTCTCGGGCACCCGGTGATTCTGCCGGGCGGGCGCCGACGGGTCGCGGCACCCAGGATCGGGACGTGACCCCCGACAACGCTCGCGTGACCGTCATCGGCGCCGGCATCGCCGGCCTCGCCTGCGCCCGCGCCCTCCGGGACGCCGGCCGCGACGTCCAGGTGCTGAACCGGGGGCGGGGCCCGGGCGGCCGGCTGTCCTCGCGCACGGTGCGTGGCCGGGCGGTCGACCTCGGCGCCTCCTACCTCACCGCGAGCGACGGGTCCCCGTTCGCCGCCGTGGTGGCCGACTGGGTGGACCGCGGCCTGGCCCGGCCCTGGACGGACACCTTCGCGGTGCTCGGACCGGAGGGGCTCCGGGAGCGGAAGTCCGGACCGCTGC
Organism: Blastococcus sp. SYSU DS0669; assembly: GCF_054050895.1. Taxonomy (NCBI): domain Bacteria; kingdom Bacillati; phylum Actinomycetota; class Actinomycetes; order Geodermatophilales; family Geodermatophilaceae; genus Blastococcus; species Blastococcus sp. SYSU DS0669. The sequence continues at coordinate 399,730 of NZ_JBJHAE010000001.1, forward strand.
GGTACGGGACGCCGGCCGGGTCGCGCAGCCTGGCCGTCGACCTCGCCACCGGGCTGTCCGTCCGGTCCGGGACCACCGTCCGGGAGGTGACCGCCGGCCCCGCCGTCGACGGGCGGGCCGTGCCGGCCGCCGTCCTGGCCATGCCCGGGCCCCAGGCCGCCCGGCTGCTCGACCCGGCCGGCCGGGCGGGGCGCCTGGCCACCGCGGAGAGCTGGCAGCCGGCCCTCGCGGTGGTGCTGGGCTGGCGCCGGCGGCGCTGGCCGGCCGATCTGCACGGCGCCTTCGTGCACGACGACCCGGCCGTGGAGTGGATCGCCGACGACGGCGACCGCCGTGGCGACGCCGCCCCGGTGCTGGTCGCGCACACGACGGCCGGCCTGGCCGCCGAGCACCTCGGGGACCCCGCTGCCGCCGTGCCGGCCGTCGTGGCGGCCGTGCGGTCCGCCCTCGGCATCGACGTGGAGCCCGAGTGGACGGAGGTCCACCGCTGGACGTTCGCCCGGCCGGCCGCGCCGCGGGAGGAGCCGTTCGGTCTGGTCGACGGGATCGGGCTCTGCGGGGACGGGTGGCACGCACCGGCGAAGGTCGAGGGCGCCTGGTCCTCGGGCACCGCGCTCGGCCGCGCGCTGGCCCGTTGACGAGGTGAAGGAACTCACCTAGCGTTGAGTTCATCACCCGTTGAGTTCCTGGGAGTGCGTCATGGACGCCATCACCGTCACCGATCTCGTCGTCGACCGCGGGAAGCGCCGGGTGCTGCCCGGGCTGTCCTTCACCGTCCCCGCGGGCCAGGTCACCGGGCTGCTGGGCCCCAGCGGCAGCGGGAAGACCACCCTGATGCGCGCCCTCGTCGGCGTGCAGCGCATCCGCTCGGGCACCGTCACCGTCCTCGGCGAGCCGGCCGGCTCCCCCGGGCTGCGTCCCCGCGTCGGCTACGTCACCCAGTCCCCGAGCGTCTACCCCGACCTCACGGTGCGGGAGAACGCCCGCTACTTCGCCACCCTGCAGGGGCGGCGGGCGGTGGACGCCGACGCCGCGATCGCCGACGTGGGGCTGGCCGACGCCGCCGGCCAGCTGGTCGCCGAACTCTCCGGCGGCCAGAGGGGCCGTGCATCCCTGGCCTGCGCCCTCGTCGGCGAACCCGAGGTCCTGGTGCTGGACGAACCGACCGTCGGCCTCGACCCGGTGCTCCGCGTCGAGCTGTGGGAGAGGTTCCACGCCCTGGCCGCCGCCGGGACGACGCTGGTCGTCTCCAGCCACGTGATGGACGAGGCGGGCCGCTGCGACCGGCTGCTGCTGCTCCGCGACGGCGAGCTGCTCGCCGACTCCACGCCGGCGCAGCTGCGCGCCGACGGCGGCTCCGAGGACCTGGAGGAAGCCTTCCTCGCCGTGGTCCGGGCCCGGACGGGGGTGGCGGCGTGACCACCGCCCTGGCGAACCCCCGCCTGACCACCGCCACCGCGGGCCGGGTCCTGCGCCAGCTGCGGCACGACCACCGCACCATCGCCATGATGCTGGTGCTGCCGAGCGCGCTGCTAGGGCTCCTCCACCTGCTGTGGCAGGACGTGCCCACGCTCCCCGGTCAGCCCGGCACCTTCGACCGCATCGGGCTGACGATGCTCGGGATCTTCCCGTTCGTGGTGATGTTCCTGGTGACCAGCATCGCGATGCTGCGGGAGCGCACCTCCGGCACGCTCGAGCGGCTGCTCACCACCCCGCTGGCCCGGCTGGACCTGCTGCTCGGCTACGGCCTGGCCTTCGGCCTGGCCGCCGCACTGCAGGCGGCCGTCACCGTGACGGTCGCGACGACGCTCTACGACCTCGACGTCTCCGGGTCGATCGGCCTCGTCGTGCTCATCGCCGTGGCCGACGCGGTGCTGGGCGTCGCCCTGGGGTTGCTGGCCAGCGCCTTCGCCCGGAGCGAGTTCCAGGCGGTGCAGTTCATGCCGGTGGTCGTGCTGCCCCAGTTCTTCCTCTGCGGGCTGCTCGTGCCCCGCGAGCAGATGGCCGGGTGGCTGCAGGCGATCAGCGACGTCCTGCCGCTCACCTACGCGGTGGAGGCGCTGCAGGAGGTCGGGCGGTCGCCGTCGGCGACCGGCACGATGTGGGTGGACGTCGGGATCGTCGCCGGCGCCGCCCTGCTCGCCCTCGCCCTGGCGGCGGCGACCCTGCGGAGGAGGACCAGCTGAGCGCAGCAGGACCGGCTCGACGGTCGGGACGGCGCCCCGGGAACCCCGACACCCGGGACGCCGTCCTGGCCGCGGCCCGCGAGGCGTTCGCCGAGCGCGGTTTCGACGGCGCGACCATCCGCGGGATCGCGGGCGCGGCCGGCGTCGACCCGGCTCTGGTGCACCACTACTTCGGCAACAAGGACAAGCTCTTCCTCGCCGCCATCGAGGCGCCCGCCAACCCGGCGGAGCTGCTGCCCGAGGTCCTCGCCGGCGGTCGCGAGAACCTGGGCGAGAACATCGTGCGGCTGCTGCTGCGGGTGTGGGACGGCCCGATGCGACCGGCGGCGCTGGCGCTGGTCCGCTCCGCCGTCGCCAACGAGTGGACGGCGAAGCTGCTGCGCGAGTTCCTCGTCTCGCAGATCCTGCGGCGCGTGGTCGGCACGTTGGGGCTGCCCACCGCCGAGCGGGAGGCGCGCGGCTCGCTGGCCGCCTCCCAGCTCATGGGCCTGGTCATGGCCCGGTACGTGCTGCGGGTGGAGCCGCTGGCCTCCGCCGCGCCGGAGTCGATCGTCGCGGCGGTGGGCCCGACGGTGCAGCGCTACCTCACCGGCGACGTGGCGCTGCCCCACCGCTGATCGTTCCGGGTCGGGTCAGTCACCGCGGGGCACTCAGCGCGGGCGGGGAGCGCGCGCCAGCTGACGGCTCTGCGCGACCAGCCGGCCGGTCGAGTCCCAGATCCGGTACTCCTCGTCGAGCCAGCCCCCGGCGATCTCGGTGGCCCGCGCCTCGGCCAGGCACCACCCGGGGGCGGGCCGCGCGCGCACCAGCACCTGGAGCTGGACGGTCGGCGCCCAGCCCATCAGCCCCATCGACCAGATCGTCGGGGGCAGCACGTCGGCGAAGAGCAGGAGCGCGAACGGGTCGGGATCCCGCCCGTCGGCGAGCCGCAGCCAGGCGCGCATGACCGGCTCCCCCGACGGGGTGCCCCTTACCCAGCCGGCGGTCGCCGGGTCCAGCCGGGTCTCCACCCGGTGCCGCAGCCCCACCGCGGGCACGGGGTGCCCGCCCATGTCGGCGCCCGGTTGCGCGTCCAGGCACTCCTCCACCGGCGGGACGTCGGGCGCCGGCACCGAGCGCAGCGGGGCGTCGTCCCCGAGCGTCGCCGTCGTCACCTGCACGCTGAGCGTGGGCCCCTCGGCACCGCTGAGGACGACGCCGGAGTGCCCGAGAGTGCGCCCGCCCGGGCCGGGCGTGACGGCCAGGGTGGCCGGGCCGGGCGGCGTCGCACGCAGGTAGCTGGCCGACACCGCCACCGGGTGCGGGTGCGGGTGCGGGCTGCCGGCGACGGCCGCCCGCGCGGCGACGGCGAGCAGGTACCCGCCGTTGAGGATGCCGCTGCCGACGTCCCAGCCGGGGTGCAGGTCGGCGGCGAAGCCGCCACCCTCGGCCCGCCGGACGGCGGTGGCGGCGTCGAAGTCGGAGAGAGCCTGGTCATCGTTCTGCGGCACGTCGGACAGCGTGCCAGGGTGGCCGGCGTGGACCACACCCACCTGGGCCGCAGCGGTCTGTCGGTCTCCCGGCTCTGCCTGGGGACGATGAACTTCGGCTGGAAGACCGGGGAGGGCGATTCCCACGCGATCCTCGACCGGGCCCTGGCCGAGGGCGTGAACTTCGTGGACACCGCGAACGTCTACGGCTTCGAGGCCGGCAAGGGCCGCACCGAGGAGGTGCTGGGCAGCTGGTTCGCCCAGGGTGGCGAGCGCCGGGAGCGGACGGTGCTGGCCACCAAGGTCTACGGCGGGATGTCCGACTGGCCCAACGACACCTTCCTCTCCGCCCGCAACGTCGTGCGCTCCTGCGAGGCCTCCCTGCGCCGGATGCGCACCGACTGGATCGACCTCTACCAGTTCCACCACGTCGACCTCGCGACGCCGTGGGAGGAGATCTGGCAGGCCTGCGAGACGCTGGTCGCCCAGGGCAAGGTGCTCTACGTCGGCTCCTCGAACCACGCCGGGTGGCAGCTGGCCGCGGCCAACGAGGCGGCGGCCCGCCGGCACTTCCAGGGGCTGGTGAGCGAGCAGTCGCACTACAACCTCCTCACCCGGCACGTGGAGCTCGAGGTGCTGCCCGCCGCGCAGCACTACGGCGTCGGGGTGATCCCTTGGAGCCCGCTGGCCGGCGGGCTGCTCGCCGGCGTGCTGGAGGAGGCCGGGGGCGGCCGGCGCGGCGAGGAGCGCACGCAGAAGCGGGTGGAGCGGCACCGCCCGGCGCTGGAGGCCTACGAGGCGCTCTGCCGGGAGCTGGGGCACGCGCCCGCCGACGTCGGCGTGGCCTGGCTCCTGCACCAGCCGGCCGTCACCGCGCCGATCGTCGGCCCGCGCACGATGGAGCAGCTCGAGGGCGGGCTGCGGGCGCTGGAGATCCGGCTCGACGACGCCACGCTGACCCGGCTCGACGAGATCTTCCCCGGCTACCGCCCCGCCCCCGTGGAGTACGCCTGGTGAAGGACCCCGTCGCCCCCCACGCCTCGCTCGATCGGCGCGGGGCCCTGCGACGGGGCCGGTTCCATCACGTCACCAGGGGCCAGCAGGCGAGCACCGTGTAGGCGGGGGCCGGGCCGAGGCGGCTCTCCCACAGCCGGATCCGGTCCACCGGCCACTCCGGCCCGCGGTAGCCGGCGAGCCGGTCGGTCAGCGTGGCGTCGGCGGGCCGGCCCGGCCGCCACCGGCCCAGGGTCAGGTGGGGCCGGAAGGGCCGTTCCTCCACCGGGAGCCCCAGGGCACGCGCGACCGCCGCCAGCCGCCCGGCCAGCGCCACCAGCGGGTCGACGTCGCCCTCCAGCCCCGCCCAGGCGACCTGGGGACGGCGCAGCGACCCGAACCGCCCGCCGCCGGCCAGTCGCAGCGTCATCGTCGGGGTCGCGGCCACCGCCGGCGCGGCGGCGGCCACCAGGCGGGGCACGAGCGGGTCGGGCACGGCCCCGAGGAACAGCAGCGTCAGGTGCCAGCGCTCGGGCCTGCCCCAGCGCGGCGCCCCCGGGAGGTCGCGCAGCGGCAGCAGGACGCGCTCGAGGTCGTGGCGCGCGCCCTCGGGCGGGTCGACGGCGAAGAAGAGCCGCCGTCCCGCCCCGGGGCTGCTCAGAGGGGCACCTGCAGGCCCGCGGCGCGCAGTTCGGCGGCGACCCGGAGCCGCTCGACCTCGCGGGCGCGGCCCTCCGGCAGACCCGCGAGCGCCGAGGCCAGGCCCAGCATGCCGGCCGCCTCGGTGAGGACGTCGTCGTACGCGGCCAGCAGCGCGCGGCGGCGCGCCATCGGCATCCCGGCCGGGACGAGCGCCACCTGGCGGCCGAGCCGGCGCACGTCGGCCGCCACGACCTCCAGGGCGCGTCCCGGGGGCGCCGGGTGGCGCGCCGCGTGACGGCGGGCAGACCACGCCTCGATCCGCCGGATGAGCGGTCCCAGGCCGGCGACCAGGCCGGCGAAGGCGGCGAGCAGTGCGACGAGCTGGATCAGCGCGGCCATGGCGTTCCCCTGCGCACGGGCGGGACGGGTGCAGCGAACGGTACGCGCGGAACGCTCAGAGCGACTGCTGACCGGGGGCCTTCTGGCTGAGCTGCTCCTCGACGCTGCGCACCTGCGACGACGGGACCACGGGGCGGATGCGCAGCCGCACCGGCGAGCGCTCCACCGTCAGCCGCAGGGACCCACGGTGGGCCAGCCAGGCCGCGGCGCCGAGACCCGCGACCACGCAGACGCCGCCGCCCAGCACGAGGCCCCACGGGGCGCCCAGGTGCTCGGAGATCCAGCCGACCAGCGGCGCCCCGACGGGGGTGCCGCCCATGAAGCACATGAAGTACAGCGCCATCACCCGGCCGCGCATCTGCGGGTCGACGCCGAGCTGGACGAAGCTGTTGTTGGCCACGCTGAAGACCAGCGCCGCCGCACCGGTGGGCACCAGCATCGCGGCGAAGGCCCAGTAGGTGGGCATCAGCCCGGCGACGACGGTGCAGGCGCCGAAGAGCACCGCCGACGCCACGAGGAAGCGCTGCCGGGGGCGGACGCTGCGCCGGGTGGAGAGCAGGGCGCCGCTCAGCGACCCGACCGCGAAGCAGGTCGAGAGCAGGCCGAAGGCCTCCGCCCCGAGGCCGAAGGTCTCCCGGGCCATCAGCGCGATGGTGACCTGGTAGTTGAAGCCGAAGGTGCCCAGGACGAAGGCCAGCCCCATCGCCAGCAGCAGGTCGGGGTGCGCCCGCGTGTAGGCCAGACCGGCGCGCAGCTGCCCCCGGCCCCGGGCCACCGGCGGGCTGGGCGTCAGCTCGTCGGCGCGCATGCCGGCGATCGCCACGATGGTGAAGGCGAAGCTCGCCGCGTTGAGGAAGAACGCCGGTGCGGTGTTGCCCGACGCCGCGCCGATGAGCAGACCGGCGAGCGCCGGCCCGACCAGGCGGGCGCCGTTGAAGATCGTCGAGTTGAGGCTGACGGCGTTCGTGATCAGCGCGGGGCCGACCATCTCCGGGACGAACGACTGGCGCACCGGCACGTCGACGGCGGCGACCGACCCGAGCAGCCCGGCCAGCACGAAGACGTGCCACAGCGCCACCGCCCCGGTGGCCACCAGGACCCCCAGGACCAGGGCGAGCAGCCCCATGAGGGCCTGGGCCGCGATCAGCAGCCGGCGCTTGGGGTAGCGGTCGGCGAGGACGCCGCCGTAGGCGCTCAGCAGCAGCGAGGGGCCGAACTGCAGGGCGGTGATCAGGCCGAGGGCGACCCCGCTGCCGTCGGTGAGCTGCAGCACCAGCCAGTCCTGCCCGATGCGCTGCATCCAGGTGCCGGTCAGGCTGACGAGGTTGGCCGAGGCGTAGCGGCGGAAGTTCCGCACCCGGAGGGCGCGGAACATGCCGCTCCCCTGCTCGGGCGGCGTCCGCTGGTCAGTGCTCGTGCAGGTCACCCACCGGCGAGCTTGTCCATGATCTCGGCCGCTTCGCGGAGGACCGCCCGCTCCTCGGCGGTCAGCTCCTGCAGCCGGCCGGCCAGCCAGGCCTCGCGCGCCCGCGCCTCCGCCGACAGCAGCTCCTCGGCCGCGTCGGTCAGCCCGATGATCACCTGGCGACCGTCGGTGGGGTGCGGGGTGCGGGTGACCAGCCCGGCGTTCTCCAGCGCGACGACGACGCGGGTCATCGACGGCGGCTGCACCCGCTCGTGGGCGGCGAGCTCCCCCGGGCTCATCGGGCCGTGCCGCTTCAGCGTCGACAGTGCCGCGAGGTGGGTGAGCGTCACCGAGGTGTCCACGCGCTGGTTGCGCAGCCGCCGGGAGAACCGCATGACCGCCAGCCGCAGCTCGTGGGCGAGCGCGGCGGTGTCCAGCGTCGTCCGGCCCACGGTTCGTAGCCTACCTAACGATCTGTCGGTCGACGCGCTCTCCGACGGCCCCCTCGCAGGGGCCGGCCGCGAGCTCGCGAGTGGTGGGGGGCGAGGGGGCCCTCTCTCAGAGGAGCTGCTGCAGCGGCTCGAGCGCGAAGTAGACCAGGAACAGCAGGGCCACCACCCACATGAGCGGGTGGATCTCCCGGCCCCGCCCGACCGCCAGGCGCAGCAGCACGAAGCTGATGACGCCGGCCCCGATGCCGTTGGTGATCGAGTACGTGAACGGCATGAGCGCGATCGTCAGGAACGCCGGGATGACCAGGGACATGTCGTCCCACGTCAGGTTCTTGATCTCGCTGATCATCAGCGCGCCGACGATGACGAGCGCCGGTGCGGCCGCCTCGGAGGGGACCACCGCGACCAGCGGGGTGAAGAAGACCGCGACCAGGAACAGCAGGCCGGTGACGATGCTGGCCAGCCCGGTCCGGGCGCCGTCGGCCACGCCGGCGGTGCTCTCGATGTAGGTGGTGTTGGAGGAGACGCTGCCCGCGCCACCGGCCGCGGCGGCCAGCGAGTCGACGAGCAGGACCGGCTGCGACTTCGGCAGGTTGCGGTTCTCGTCGAGCAGGTCCCCCTCGGCGCCGACGGCGGTCACCGTGCCCACGGTGTCGAAGAAGTCGGCGATCATGATCGCGAAGACGATGAGCAGGGCGGCGACGACGCCGATGCGCTCGAAGCCGCCGAAGAGGGAGAAGTTCCCGAGCAGCGAGAAGTCCGGGCTGCCGACGATGTCGTCGGGGAGCGCCGGCACCTGCAGCGCCCAGCCGCGGGGGTTCTCCCCGTCCTCGCCGAAGCGGGGGCCGACCCCGGCGATCGCCTCCACCACGATGGCGAGCACCGTCGTCGCGACGATGCCGATGAGGAGCGCGCCCCTGACGCGGCGGACCACCAGCAGGCTCATGAGCAGCAGGCCGACGACGAAGACGAGCATCGGCCAGCCGGCGAGCTGGCCACCCACGCCGAAGCTGATCAGCGGGTTGCCCGGCCGGATGATGCCGGCGTCGGCCAGGCCGATGATGGCCAGGAAGAAGCCGATGCCGACGGCGATCGCGACCTTGAGCTGGGCCGGGATGGCCTCGAACACCGCCTTGCGGAAGCCGGTGAGCACCAGCACGGTGATGAGCAGGCCCTCGAGCACGACCAGGCCCATGATCTCCGGCCAGGTGAGCTGCGTGGCCGCGAAGACCGCGACGATCGCGTTGATGCCCAGGCCCGTGGCCAGCGCGAACGGGTAGCGGCCCACGATGCCCATGAGGAGGGTCAGGGCACCGGCGAGCAGCGCGGTGACGGCGGCGATCGAGCCGAACGGCAGCACGGTGCCCGCGACGTCGGCGCCGGGGACGCCGTCCGGCCCGGGGATGCTGGTCAGGATGATCGGGTTGAGCACCACGATGTAGGCCATCGCGAAGAAGGTCGTGATGCCGCCGCGCACCTCGCGGCCGACGGTCGACCGGCGCGCGCTGATCTCGAAGTAGCGGTCCAGCCCGTTCTTCGGGCGCACCCGCGGCCCCTCGCTGCGGCGGGGCGTGGTGGGGGGCGTGCCGGCCGAGACGTCGGCGGGGGTGCTGCCGTCGGCGGCGGCGGCGCTGGCGCCACCGGAGGGACGGGACTTCTGCGGCATGCGGGATCTCCGGGCGGTGCGGGCGGCCATCGAGCGGCGACAGCGTGCCACACGGATGTTTCCGGCACGTGCCACCGTGGCCGGGACGGGATCTAAGGTGCGGTCGTGGCCCGTCCCGGTAAGCAGGCTCCCCCGCCGCTCGAGGTCGACACCGCGCGCGTGGTGATCGCCGGCATCGCGGTCTGGGCGGTGGTCCTGGTCGTCCTGCTGCTGCTGGGCGACCGGGTGGACCGGATGTGGACCTGGACCTGCGTCGCCGCGATCGGGCTGGCGCTGCTGGGCCTGGGCGTCATGAAGCTGCAGGGGCAGCTGGGCCGGCGCGACCGCGACTGAGCCGGGGTTCAGTCGCCCAGGACGTCGTACTCCGAGGTGTCGTAGCGCGCCGAGGTGACCACCTCGGTGTCCTGGACGAGGACGAGCGTCGCCTGGCTGTGCGCGCCGCACCCGTAGTCGGCCGTCACGACCCGCCCGTCCCCGGGGGCGTAGGCGTTGCCGCAGGCGCCCACCATCTGCCGGAGCGACCCGGCCAGCGGGAGGTAGAACCCGCAGGTGGCGCAGGGGCCCGGCGCCTGCCGGGCCATCGGGGACGTCGGCCCGTACTCCCCGGCCGACCAGCGGGCCACGGCCTCGGCCCGGCCCTCCCGCGACATGACCCGCTCCCGGCCAAGGCCGATCTCGCGGGCGACGACGCGGCCCTCGGGGTCGTCGGCGGAGTCGTCGTCGGCGGTGTACGCCGGCACCAGCCGGGTGTCGTCCTCGGTGGCCGGCAGGACGTCGCCGACCGAGAGGTCCCCCGGCCGCAGCCGCTCGTGCCACGGCACCCACGCCGGCGCGAGCAGCGCCTGCTCGCCCGGGAGCAGCACCACCTCGTCGACGGTGACCCGGTCCTCGCCGGGCACCCGGGCGACCGTGACCGCCCAGTGCCAGCCGACGTAGCCGGGCAGCCGGCTGGCGAAGGTGTGGGTGACCACCTCGCCGAGCTCGGCGGGGCCGACGGCCTCCGCCGTCGCCCCCAGGTGCTCGCCGACCAGGTCGGCGGCGCCGGCGGTCTCCACGGCGGCGGCCCGGGCCGGCTCGATCACGGCGGTCAGCGGCTCGGCCGCTGCGGAGGCGGGCCGGACGGGCGCGGAGGAGTCGGACACGCCCCCATTGTGGCGGACGGGCCACCCGGCGTCCGGCACCGCACTCCCGGGTCGGTGCGGCACCATGGGCGGCGTGTCCGCACCCCGCCGCTCCTCCGGTGCCCGCCGGTGGTCGCGGGCGGGCGGGCAGGAGGCGGCGCCGCCCCTGGACACGACCCCGCTGGGCGTGCCCCGGCCGCAGACCCGGCCGGTGCCGCAGCCCGGACCGAAGGTCACCGTCACCCGGGTCGCCGCCGCCCGCAGCCGCGAGCTCACCGTCGCCGCCGCGCGTCGGGTACGCACCGCCAGCCGGGCCGACGGCGCGGGCGAGAGCGGGCTGACCCACCTGCTGTGGGTGAACGCGCTGCACATGGCCGGAGACGCGATGATCGCCGTCTCCCTGGCCGGGACCCTCTTCTTCGCCGCCACCGCCGACGCCCAGCGCGGCAACGTGGCGCTCTACCTGCTGGTGACCATGGCGCCGTTCGCCCTCCTCGCGCCGGTCATCGGCCCGGCCCTGGACCGGCTGCAGCGCGGCCGCCGGTGGGCGCTGGCGGTCTCGCTCGGCGGCCGGGCCGCCCTGGCCCTGGTGATGGCCGGGCACTTCGACGACCTCTGGCTCTACCCGGCGGCGCTCGGGGTGCTGGTGCTCTCCAAGGCGCACAACGTGCTGCGGGCGGCGGTGGTCCCCCGGGTGCTGCCCGGTCCGATGTCGCTGACCTCCGCGAACGCGCGGCTGTCGGTGTTCGGCCTGGTGACCGCCGGCGTCGCCGGGGGGCTCGGCGCCGGGGTGGCCGCGCTGCTCGGCTTCGACTGGGAGCTGTGGGCGACCGCGGCGGTCTTCTTGGCCGGGGCGGTGCTCGCCGTCCGCCTCCCCCGCCACGTCGACGTCCCCACGGGCGAGGAGCCCGCCGACGTCCTCAGCACCACCGAGATCCCGCTGCCCGGCCGCCGCCGGCGGGTCACCCCGCACGTGGTGCTGGCGCTGCGGGCCAACGCGGCGTTGCGCGGCCTGGGCGGGTTCCTCACCATCTTCGCCGCGTTCCTGGTGCAGGCCACCTTCGCCGACGGCTGGTCGGCCACCCTCGCCCTGGGCGCGCTGGCCGCAGCCGCGGGGCTCGGGAGCTTCACGGGGACCGCCGTCGGCTCGCGCATGCACACCGCGGCCCCCGACCGCCTCGTGCTGCACGCCGCCTCGGCCGCCGCGGCGGTGACGGTGCTGGCCGCGGTCTTCTACGGGTTCGGCATGGCGGTGCTGGTCGCCGGCGTCTCCGCCGTGGCGAACGCGCTGGGCAAGGTGTCGCTCGACGCGATCATCCAGCGCGAGGTGCCCGAGAGCCTGCGCGCCTCGGCGTTCGCCCGCTCCGAGACGGTGCTGCAGCTGGCCTGGGTCGTCGGCGGGGCGCTGGGCATCGCGCTCCCGCCCACGGGCTGGCTCGGCTTCACCGTCGCCGCGGCGCTGCTCGTGCTCGCCGTCGGGCTGATCCTGTGGAGCCTCTACCGCAGCCGTCCCCCGGCGACGGCGACGGGGGCCTCCGATGCGCCGACGACGCCGGTGGGACCGTCGTGGTCGTGAGAACCCCCCTCCCCGCGCTGCTGCTCGCCCTCTGCGCGGCCGGCTCGCTGTCGGCCTGCGCCGGCGAGCCCGCCACCCCGCAGGACGTGCGGGTGCAGGCCGGCAGCCAGGACGTCACCGCCGCGCCCACCCAGTACTGCCTCGACGGCGAGGGGCAGCGCTACGGCACGACGCCGCCGGTGGTCGAGGTCTCCCCCGACACCACCATCACCCTGACCGTCCCCGAGGCGATCGCGGAGCGCGGCTGGCAGGTGCAGGTGTTCGACGAGTCGCTGGAGGAGCTGATCGGCGAGGTCGACGTCCCGGCGGGGACGGAGACGTTCGCGGAGATCAGCTCCTCCGACGTCGTCCCGCCGGCCTTCTACCTCGTCGTCGTCGAGGACGCCGGCGGCGACTGCGGGGAGTTCACCGCGGCCTGGCCGGTCGGCTTCCTGCGTGCCGGAGGTGACCTGGCGAGCTGAGGGCGCTCAGCCCTCCAGGTCGCCGGCCACCGCGCGGAGCACGGCGGCGACCTTGCGGGCGTGGCCGCGCTCGGGGTACCGGCCGTGCCGCAGACCCTCGGAGACGTCGTCGAGCAGCTTGATCAGGTCCTCGACGATCGGCACCAGCTCGTCGGGCTTGCGCCGGCTGGCCGCGGCGACGGTGGCGGCCACCGACGGCAGCGGGTCCAGCAGCCGCACCTGCAGCGCCTGGTCCCCCCGGCGACCCGCGACGATGCCGAACTCCACGCGCTGCCCCGGCTTGAGGTCGGTACCGGCGGGGAGGGCGTCCTTGTGCACGAAGACGTCGGGACCGTCCTCGCGGGACAGGAACCCGAAACCCTTCTCCGCGTTGAACCACTTCACTCTGCCGGTGGGCACGGTGGATTCCCTCAGCTCTCGGTCTGGCGCGGTGGGACGACGGCGGCAGGACACCGCTGGCTGACAGGTTAGCCGCCGCTGCGTCGCGCCCACCTGCCGATTCCGAGGGTGTCCCTACGCTGGGCCGGTGCCCGACCACCCCGACTACCGCTTCACCCTCGCCAACGAGCGCACGCTGCTGGCCTGGCTGCGGACCGGGCTGGCCCTGGTCGCCGGCGGGGTGGCCGTCGCCACCTACGCGCCGGACCTCGGGGTGCGCTGGGGCAGCGCCGCGGTCGCGCTCGCGCTGGTCGTCATCGGGCTGGGCATCGCGCTGGCCGGGTACCGCCGCTGGCAGGCGAACGAGGAGGCGATCGCGGCCGGGCGCGCGCTGCCGTCGAGCGTGCTCGTCCCGGCGGCGGTCGCCGCCGTGGCGGCGGTGGTGGTCGTGGTCGGGGTCCTGGTGGGCCTGGAGGTGATGCGCGGGTGAGCGCGCCGGTGGAGACCCAGCCCGAGCGCACGGCGCTGGCCTGGCAGCGCACGGGCCTGGGGCTGCTGGCCGTGGCCGGGCTGGTCGGGCACCGGGCGGTGCACCTGGGCAGGCCGGCGCTGCTGGTCCTCGCGGGGGTCGCCGCGCTGCTCGGGCTGGCGGTGCTGGGCGGGCTCGCGCCGGTCCGCTACCGCCAGGTGCAGCGGCGGGTCGCCGCGGAGGGGGCGGTGGTCGGCCGGTCGGCGGCGCGGGGCGCGACGGCGGCGGTCGTCCTCACCGCCCTCGCCGCCGCCGTCGCGGTCGTCATCCCCGGGTGACGTCCGGCACGACCCCCAGCCGCTCCACCAGGTGCAGGAAGACGACGGCGAAGTCGTTCTCCGCCACCTCGGCGGCCACCCGGGCCCAGTCGACCTGCTCCCGCAGCGCCCGGGCGACCGGCAGGAGCCGGGAGAAGTCGCAGTAGTGCTCGTCCAGCGCCATCAGCTTCGAGACGACGATGTCGGTCGGCAGCATCACCGGCATCTGCACCGAGAGCACCGGCAGCACCTCTGCGCGCTCGACCAGGTCGTTCTCCACCGGCCGACCGCAGGTCCGCCAGATGACGTCGACGAAGACCTCGTCCCGCTCCACCTTGAGCAGCCAGTCCTCCGCCGGGTCGACGACGTCCAGGCCGGCGGCGACCAGCGCCTTCGCCGCCCGCTCGGCCTCACCGGCCGGCACGAGGAAGTCGGCGTCGTGGTCGGGCTCGGGGGCACCGCGCACCCAGGCGGCGTAGCCACCGCAGAGCGCGAACGGCACGTCGCCCTGCTTGAGCGCGACGGCGGTCCGCTTCAGCAGGTCGCGCACCTGGTCGCGGGGAGACGTCTGCACCTGCCGCCTGCTACCCGCATGTCACCGGGGCACACGGCGGGGTTGGACCCGGCGGGCAGCGGGGCACAGGGAGCAGGTGCGCATCGCGAGCTTCAACATCCTGCACGGACGCTCCCTCGACGACGGCCGGGTCGACGTCGACCGGCTGGCCGCCGCGGTGAAGACCCTGGATGCCGACGTGCTCGGCCTGCAGGAGGTCGACCGCGACCAGCCGCGGTCGTTCGGCGCGGACCTCACCGCCGTCGCCGCCGAGGCGATGGGCGCGGTCGACTCGCAGTTCGTCGCGGCCCTCGACGGGACGCCCGGCGGCACCTGGATGGCCGCGACCGGCGAGGAGCAGCCCGGGTCGGCGAGCTACGGCATCTCGCTCCTGTCGCGCTACCCCGTCGTCTCCTGGCGGGTGGTGCGGATGGCCCCGCTGCGGGTCAGCGTGCCGCTGTGGTCCCCGCAGTCCCGGCGTCCCTTCCTGGCCCGCGACGAGCCGCGGGTGGCGGTGGCGGCCGTCCTGGACGGACCGTTCGGCCAGTTCACGGTCTGCAACACCCACCTGTCCTTCATCCCCCGGTGGAACGGCCACCAGCTGCGCACGCTGGTGCGCTCGCTGGAGGGCACCCGCGAGCCGCTGGTGCTCCTGGGCGACCTGAACATGCAGCAGCGCGCCGCCGCCCGGTACAGCGGGCTGACGCCGATCGCGACGGCGGCCACCTTCCCGGCGCCGCGGCCGTCGCGGCAGCTCGACCACGTCCTGGTGCGCGGCGGCCTGCGCGCGAGCGGTCCGGCCGAGGCGGTGCGGCTGCCGCTGTCGGACCACCGGGCGCTCGTGGTGCCGGTCGCGGCCACCTGACCGGGGGGAGGCCGGTCGCGGTGGCACATGGTTCCGTGGATCATGACCGCATGTCCGGAGCCGCCCGCATGCTGTCACTGGTCGCCACGATCGTGCGCGCCGTCTTCTCGGTGATCGCCGCGGTCCTCGTCGTCCACGCCGTGTTCGTCCTGTTCGAGGCCAACCCGGCGAACGTGCTGGTGCAGTTCGCGGCCGGCTGGCGCGACTCCTTCGGCTGGTTCACCCGCGACCTGTTCACGCCGTCGGACCCGGAGGTCGCCGAGGCGGTCAACACCGCGCTGGCGGCGCTGATCTGGGTGATCGCGGGCTCGCTGCTGTCGAAGCTGATCGTCAAGCTGGCCCCCGCGAGCAGTGCCCGCGTCTAGGCGTTCCGCACCGCGGCGGCGGACTCCAGCCCGAGCTCGGAGACCGCGACCTGGCGCATCTCGACCTTGCGCACCTTGCCGGTGACGGTCATCGGGAACTCGTCGACGACCTTCACGTACCGCGGCACCTTGTAGTGGGCCAGCCTGCCGGCGCAGAACTCCCGCAGGGACTCGGCGGTGAGCGGCTCGGCCCCCTCGCGCAGCCGCACCCAGGCCATGAGCTCCTCCCCGTACCGCTCGTCGGGGACGCCGATCACCTGCGCGTCCACGACGTCGGGGTGGGTGTAGAGGAACTCCTCGATCTCCCGCGGGTACACGTTCTCCCCACCGCGGATCACCATGTCCTTGATCCGGCCCACGATGTTCAGGTAGCCGGCCTCGTCCATGACGGCGAGGTCGCCGGTGTGCATCCAGCGGGCGGCGTCGATCGCCTCGGCGGTCTTCTCCGGCTCCTCCCAGTAGCCGAGCATCACCGAGTAGCCGCGGGTGCAGAACTCCCCCGGCGTCCCGCGGGGCACGGTCAGCCCGGTGGTCGGGTCGACGACCTTCACCTCGAGGTGCGGGTGCACGCGGCCGACGGTGGAGGTCCGGCGGTCCAGGTCGTCGTCCGCGCCGGTCTGGGTGGAGACCGGCGAGGTCTCGGTCATGCCGTAGCAGATGGT
Organism: Blastococcus sp. SYSU DS0669; assembly: GCF_054050895.1. Classification (NCBI taxonomy): domain Bacteria; kingdom Bacillati; phylum Actinomycetota; class Actinomycetes; order Geodermatophilales; family Geodermatophilaceae; genus Blastococcus; species Blastococcus sp. SYSU DS0669. Next base: position 415,709 of record NZ_JBJHAE010000001.1, read on the forward strand.
CACCTCGGTCATCCCCATCTCGGCGACGACCCGCTTCATCACCTCCACCGGGCACGGTGAGCCGGCCATGATGCCGGTGCGCAGGGTGGAGAGGTCGTAGTCGGCGAAGTCGGGCAGACCCAGCTCGGCGATGAACATCGTCGGGACGCCGTAGAGCGAGGTGCAGCGCTCGTCCTGGACGGCGCGCAGCGTCAGCGCCGGGTCGAAGCCGGGCGCGGGGATGACCATGGTGGCGCCGTGGCTGGTGGCCGCCAGGTTGCCCATGCCCATGCCGAAGCAGTGGTAGTAGGGAACCGGGATGCAGATGCGGTCGGCCTCGGTGTAGCCGCAGCCCTCCCCCACGAAGAACCCGTTGTTGAGCAGGTTGTGGTGGGTGAGCGTGGCGCCCTTCGGGAAGCCCGTCGTGCCGGAGGTGTACTGGATGTTGATCGGGTCGTCGGCCGAGAGCTCGAGGGCCCGCTCGGCCAGCCGGCCCCGGTCGCCGGCCCGGCCGGTCGCCATGAGCCGGTCCCACTCCCCGGACCCCAGGAAGACGACCTCGCGCAGCGCCGGGCACTCCCCCCGGACCTCCGCCACCATGGCGCGGTAGTCGCTGGTCTTGAACTCCGGCGCGCTCACCAGCACCGAGATGCCGGCCTGCTTCAGCACGTAGGCCAGCTCGTGGGTCCGGTAGGCCGGGTTGATGTTGACCAGGATCGCGCCGAGCTTCGCCGTCGCGTACTGGACGAAGACCCACTCGGCGCAGTTGGGCGCCCAGATGCCGACCCGGTCGCCCTTGCCGACGCCGAGGGCGTCGAGCCCGAGCGCGCAGGCGTCGACGTCGGCCACCAGCTGCGGGTAGCTCCAGCGGCGACCCGAGGCGCACTCGACGAGCGCCTCGTGGTCACCCACCCGCGCCGCCGTCCGATCCAGGTTCGCCCCGATCGTGTCACCGAGCAGGGGGACCGTGGAGGTCCCGCTGCTGTAGGACGGCAGCGCGGGCGCGCTCACCGCCGCCGGCCCTCTGCGGTCTGGACGCCGGCCCGGTTCGGCTTGTCCGTCGGGTGGGCGTAGCGCAGGCGCTCCGCGGGGATCGGGAACCCGTGGTCCTCGCCGAACGGCGACAGCCCCCCGGCGACCGAGGCGGAGAGCTCGGTGACCGGCGGTCCGCCGCCGTCGGACTCGCCCCAGGTGGGTTCCACCAGGTGCGCGTGCTTCTCGTTGCGCTTGGCCATGACGCCTCCGTGTGCGGTACCGGGTGCACCGCGCGGTGCACTGTTGCCGACATCTTCCCCTGACCGACCTGCCGACCGCGCGCCACCGCCCCCCGTGGCGGCGGTGGTGTCGCGGTCAGCGGCCCCGGGAGACCACCCGGGCCCCCCAGAGGGTGCCCGCTCCCTCGGCGGTGAACACCCACTGACCCGGACCGACCGGCGCGGCGAGCACGCCGGCGCCGTCGAGCTCCTGGACCGCGCGGGTCCGCCAGATGGCGGTGCTGAGCAGGCGCAGGTGGACGGCGTCCTCCCCGCTGTCGGGCTCGAAGGCCAGGACGGCGGGCCCGGCGACGAAGAGCCGCCCGGAGCGCCAGGTGGTGCCGGCCAGCGCCCGCCGCCAGCGGCTGGTGCGCATCAGGGCCCCCACGCCGACGACGACGGCGGCCACCCCGCCGAGCACGAGGGCCATGACCGCGAGCCCGGCGCCGGGCACCCGCCGGCCGTCCTCGCCGGCCAGCGTGACCGTGGCGACGCCCAGGAGGACCCCCAGGACGACGGCGATGGCGCCGCCGCCCAGCCAGCGCAGCGCGCCGACCTGGAGGGCGGCCAGGGAGGTCCGGGTGCCGGGGTCGTCACTCGCCGGGTGCATGCGCCCATGCTGGCAGCAGCGTCCGCGGGGACGGCGACGTAGCGTGGAGCGGATGTCCACGGAAGCCCCCGCGACGCTCGCCGCCTGGTTGCGCACCCGCAGCGACGAGCAGTTGCGCGCGCTGCTGGCGGCCCGGCCCGACGTGGCCCGCCCCGCACCGTCCGACGTCGTCGCGCTGGCCAGCCGGCTCGCCGTCCCGGTGTCGGTGGACCGGGCCCTCGACGAGCTCGACGCCGCCACCCTGCAGGTGCTCGACGTCGTGCTGCTGGCCCCCACCGACGGCCTGGCCCCGGACGCGCTGTCCGGCGAGCTGCCCGAGGTGCCCGAGGACGTCGTCGCCGGCGCGGTCGAGGCGCTCACCGCGCGGGCCCTCCTGTGGGGCGACGACGTCCTGCACGCGCCGGACCCGGTGCGCCGCGCCGTCCGGCACCCCGCCGGGCTGGGCCGCCGGGCGGTGGACCTGCGCCTGCAGCTGCCCGCGGACCTCGCCGCCGCCGTCGGCGAGCTGACCCCTGAGGAGCGGCAGGTGCTCGAGCGGCTGGCGGGCGACCGCCCGGTCGGCCACCTGCCCGACAGCCCCAACGGGAGCGCCTCCCCGGCGCGGCGGCTGCTGCAGCGGGGCCTGCTGGCGCGCATCGACGCGCTGAACGTCGAGCTGCCCCGCGAGCTGGGCCTGCTGCTGCGGGGTGACCGCCCCTACGGACCGCCGCGCCGGCGACCGGAGCCCGCCGTCGTCACCCGCGACCCGCAGGTGGTGGACCGGCAGGCCGCCGGTGCGGCGCTGGAGCAGGTGGGCCGGGTCGGCGAGCTGCTGGCGCTGCTGGAGGACGAGCCGGCCGGGCTGCTGCGCAGCGGCGGGGTGGGGGTCCGCGACCAGAAGCGGCTGGCCCGGACGCTCAAGGCGAGCGAGCCCGACGCCGCCTGGCTGCTGGAGCTGGCCCACGCCGGCGGGCTGCTCGACGTGGGCGGGCCGCACCGCGACGAGTGGCTGCCCACCCGCGCCTACGACGTCTGGCGGGAGCAGGACCTCGCCGACCGCTGGGCGGTGCTGGCGGCCGGGTGGCTGGGCGGCGTCCGGCTGCCCTCGCTCGTGGGCGTGCGGGACCTCGCCGGCAAGGCCGCCAACCCGCTCTCCCCGGACCTGGTGCGGCACACCGCGCCGGCGATCCGCCGGTCGGCGCTGGCCGTGCTCGCCGAGCAGCCCCCGGGGTCCGGGTTGGCGGCGGACGAGTTGACCGGGCTGCTGCGCTGGCGCACCCCGCGGCGGGCCGACCGGCTGGCGCCGGTGCCCGACATGCTGGCCGAGGCCGCGCGGCTCGGTGTCCTCGTGAATGGGGTGCTCTCCACCGGCGGTCGCGGCCTGCTGGCCGGCGGTGAGGACGGCGCGGCCGACGGCATGCGCGGGCTGCTGCCCGAGCCCGTCGACCACGTCCTGGCCCAGCCCGACCTGTCGCTGATCGCGCCGGGTCCGCTGGTCGCGGAGCTCGCCGACACGCTCTCCGTCGTCGCCGACGTCGAGTCCTCCGGCGGGGCGACGGTGTTCCGGGTCTCGGAGTCCTCGGTCCGCCGGGCGCTGGACGCCGGCTGGTCGGCCTCGGATCTGCACGACTTCTTCGCCAAGGCGTCCCGGACCCCCGTGCCGCAGGCGCTGGACTACCTGGTCGACGACGTCGCCCGCCAGCACGGGCGGCTGCGGGTGGGCGCGATCGAGTCCTACGTGCGCTCGGACGACCACGGGCTGCTGTCCCAGGTGCTGAGCGACCGGCGCACCGCCGCCGCCGAGCTGCGCCGGCTGGCGCCCGGGGTGCTGGTGAGCGGGCTCGGCGCCGACGAGGTGCTGACCGTGCTGCGGGAGGCCGGCTACGCCCCGGCCGGTGAGCACCCGGGTGGGGCGGTGCTCACCCGTCCGCCGGCCCGGCCGCGCGCCGCCGGCCGCCGCGGCACCGAGCCGCCGACCGCGCCACGCCCGCTGGGCGCCGCCGACCTGGACACGACGGTGCGGGAGATCCGGGCCGGCGACGCGGCGCTCGCCGCGCGCCGCGGCGAGGCGGTGCGCCAGGTGCCCGGGGTGACGACGGCGTCGACCCTGGAGCTGCTGTCGCGGGCGGTCCGGGACGGGGTGCCGGTGTGGCTGGGCTACGTGGACGCCCAGGGCAGCGGCAGCCAGCGCGTGGTGCAGCCGGTGTCACTGGCCGGGGGCTTCCTGCAGGGGTACGACGAGCGACGCGGGGAGAGCCGCACCTTCGCCGTCCACCGGATCACCTCCGTGGCCCTGGTGGAGGACGACGACGCGGTCTGACCGGCGGCGTTCCGTCGGTGGGGCGGCCTACCGTGCCGCCGTGACCGAGACGTTCACCGCCGTCCTGTGGGTCCACGACGGCCCGGCCGGGTGGCACTTCCTCACCCTGCCGCCGGCGGTCGCCGACGAGGTCCGGGAGCTCGGCGCCGGTGCCCGCGTCGGTTTCGGCTCCGTGCGGGTGGCGGTCACGGTGGGCGGCACCTCGTGGGAGACCTCGGTGTTCCCGGACGCGCGGAGCGGCTCCTACCTGCTGCCCGTGAAGAAGCCGGTGCGGGCCGCCGAGGGGCTGCGCGCCGGCGACCGAGTACGGGTGGCGCTCGACGTCAGCCGGGCTCCGGCACCCGGTAGCGGCGGGTGAGCATCCAGCCGACCCGGCCGAGGACCGCGAGCAGGTAGAGCCCGAGGACGAGGAAGGCCCAGCCGTCGAGCCGGGGATCGGCCGCTTGCGCGGCGCGGACCACCAGCACCTGCACCGCGGCGATCAACAGCAGCGTCCACGCGCCGATCCACCACAGGTCATCGGCCACCAGTGCCCGCAGGCGGGGCAGGTGCTCAGGGCGCTTCCAGTACCCGGGGTGCGGCACGTCGAACAGGTGGGCGGGCGCCCGCTGGACCATCACCACCAGGCCGGCGAACAGCAGCGCCATGCCGAGCCCGAGCAGACCGGCGGTCCACAGCGCCTCCGCGCGACCGGCCCACCGGTCCGGTTCGCCACCGCCGCCGAAGTGCACCGGCACCCGGTCGGGCAGCCGCGCCAGCGACCACGCCCAGGCCGCCGCGCAGGAAGCCGTCGCCGCGAGGAACCACCAGCGCGCCGAACCCACACCGGCAACCTATCGATCCCCCGCGCCGTCCCCGACCCCGGCGAGAGGGAAGGTCGTGTCGCCCCCCGGCGTTACCGTGGGCAACCCCCGCCCCATGGAGAGAGTTGACGCGTGTCTGACGGCCCCCTGATCGTCCAGTCGGACAAGACCTTGCTGCTCGAGGTCGACCACCCGCTGGCCCGTGAGTGCCGCGCGGCCATCGCCCCGTTCGCGGAGCTGGAGCGCTCCCCCGAGCACGTGCACACCTACCGGGTGACCCCGCTCGCGCTGTGGAACGCCCGCGCGGCCGGCCACGACGCCGAGCAGGTCGTCGACGCGCTGGTGCGCTACTCGCGCTACCCCGTGCCGCACGCGCTGCTGGTCGACGTCGCCGACACGATGGACCGCTTCGGCCGGCTGACCCTGGCGCAGAACCCGATCCACGGGCTGGTGCTGACGTCCTCGGACCGCGCGGTGCTCGAGGAGGTCATCCGGTCGAAGAAGGTCGCGCCGATGTTGGGCGCCCGCATCGACGACGACTCGATCGTGGTGCACGCGGCCGAGCGCGGCCGGCTCAAGCAGGCGCTGCTCAAGGTCGGCTGGCCGGCCGAGGACCTCGCCGGTTACGTCGACGGCACGGCGCACCCGATCTTCCTGGAGCAGGACAACTGGCAGCTGCGCGACTACCAGCAGGAGGCCGTGGACGGCTTCTGGGCGGGCGGCTCGGGTGTCGTCGTGCTGCCCTGCGGTGCGGGGAAGACGCTGGTCGGCGCGGCGGCGATGGCCGAGGCCAAGGCGACCACGCTCATCCTGGTCACCAACACCGTCTCCGGGCGGCAGTGGAAGCGCGAGCTGATCGCGCGGACCACGCTGACCGAGGAGGAGATCGGCGAGTACTCCGGCGAGCGCAAGGAGATCCGGCCGGTCACCATCGCGACCTACCAGGTGATCACCACCCGCCGGAAGGGCGAGTACCGGCACCTTGACCTCTTCGACGCGCAGGACTGGGGCCTGATCGTCTACGACGAGGTGCACCTGCTGCCGGCGCCGATCTTCCGGCTGACCGCCGACCTGCAGTCCCGCCGCCGGCTGGGGCTGACCGCGACGCTGGTGCGCGAGGACGGCCGCGAGGACGACGTCTTCTCCCTGATCGGGCCGAAGCGCTACGACGCGCCGTGGAAGGACATCGAGCAGCAGGGCTACATCGCGCCGGCCGAGTGCGTGGAGGTGCGGGTCGCGCTCGACGACGAGGAGCGGATGACCTACGCCGTCGCGGAGCCCGAGGAGCGGTACCGGATCGCGGCGACCGCGCAGTCGAAGTTGCCGGTGATCCGCCGGGTGCTCGACCGTCACCCCGACGAGCAGAAGCTGGTCATCGGCGCCTATCTCGACCAGCTGGAGGCGCTGGGTGAGGCGCTCGACGCCCCGGTGATCCAGGGGTCGACGACGAACAGGGAGCGGGAGCGGCTGTTCGACGCCTTCCGCACCGGCGAGATCAAGACGCTGGTGGTCTCGAAGGTCGCCAACTTCTCCATCGACCTGCCCGAGGCCGCGGTCGCGGTGCAGGTGTCGGGGACGTTCGGGTCACGCCAGGAGGAGGCGCAGCGCCTCGGCCGGGTGCTGCGGCCCAAGGCCGACGGCCGGCAGGCGCACTTCTACACCGTCGTCAGCCGGGACACCCTCGACAGCGAGTACGCCGCCCACCGGCAGCGGTTCCTCGCCGAGCAGGGCTACGCGTACACGATCGTCGACGCCGCCGACCTGGCCGGTCCCGGTGAGGTCAACGGCCCCGACTGGGTGGACGAGCCCGCCGACTGACCTCGCGCGATCTCGATGCCCTCGGCGACCAGGTGCAGCAGCGTCGGTGCGTCGATCACGAACCGCGTCATGCGCCCGCACCGTAGCGGCGCCGCGGGGCGCATCAGTACGGCGGTGGGGACGTCGAGGCGACCAGGCCGCTGGGGGTGGTCACGGTGAGCGTGCCGTCTGCGGCCAGCTCGTGCTGCGAACCCGGGGCCTGGTGCTTGCCGCGGTGGTGCGGGGTGCAGTAGCCGACGAGGTTCTCCGCGCTCGTCTCGCCGTCGGGCCAGCGCCGGTCGTGGTCCAGCTCGCCGCTCCTGGGTACCGGCCGGCGGCAGCCGGGGAACCGGCACCGGCGGTCGCGAGCCCGCAGGAAGCGGTCGAGCCGGGCGCCCGGCCGGTATCCGTCGGTCGGCGGCGGAGCGCTGAGGCCCGGGAACGCGCTCAGGTCGTGGGTGCAGCAGGCCGGGTTCTGCCGGCAGGCGCTGCCCTCGCACCGGGACCGCCGGCGGAGTTCATCGCTGTCGGTGAGCGCCACCAGCGCGCCCGTCAGCTCGTCGACGACCGCGATCCGCGGGCGGTCGACCAGCCCACCGCCACCGGTCCGGTCGAGCAGCTGCGCGAGTGCGGTGCGTTGGGCCTGGGTCGCGGCTCCGAGTGCGGTGAGGGCATCAGAGGCCGAGGAGGTCCGCCCTCCCTCGCTCCTCCGCCAATCGGCTTCGTCCTCCGCGTCAGCCACCCCCGCGGCCGCCACCGCACCTCTCGCCCGACCCACCGCCCGCTCCAGGTCCAGCAGGACCGCCCCCGCCGCCTCGACGGCACGGTCGGCGGCAGCCCAAGGACCGGCCCCAGGCGCAGGGGCGTCGGCGAGGGCGTGACCTGGCCGGGGCACAGGGGCGTCGGCCAGCGCAGAAGTGAGCCGGGGGTCTTGCGGCGGTGCGCCGGCGGGGGCAGGGCCGGAGCGCCGCTCGGGGCCGGGCTCGGACCACGGGCCGTCGTCCACGCTCCAAGCAGAGTCCAGCCACGGGAGGAGGTCCACCGCGGCCGGCATCGCCTTCCAGCGGGCCGCTTCCTCCCAGAACCGGGCCTGCTCCTCGGGTGGCGGGGCCTCCGCGCCGCCCCACTCCTCCAGCACCCGCGCCTCGGTGGCGGCCCACCAGTCGGCCAGGGTCTCCTCCTCCCACGCGTCCGGTGGGCGGGTGCCGGGCGACCACGTCTCGTCCGGCTCCGCGGTCTTTTCCGGCGGCGCAGTCTCCTCCGGCGGCGCGGGCTCGTCCGGCTCCGCGGGTGCGGGTGGCTCCGCGGGTACCGGTGCCGCCGCGTCGACCGGCCGTGCGGCTCCAGCCGATGCCACAGAGTCGGGCAGGAGGCCCAGCGCGCGAGCGAGAGCCCGCACCATCTCGGCCGGTACGACATGGCCGTTGATCTCCCCCGGCTGGTCGCCCCCCAGCATCGTGCGCACCCCGGCCACCAGGGTGAGCTGCGCCTGCACGGGCGCGAGATCTTTCTCCCCCGGCCGCAGCACCAGATCGAGCAGGCAGTCGGCCATCTTCTGCCCGCGGGTGCGCCGGTCGTCGGGCGTGGAATCCAGGGCGTCGGCGTACCGACCCAGCGCGTCGAGGAGGGCTTGCGCCTCCGGCACGGTGAGCAGCGCGCTGAGCACCGCCGTCCCGTCGGTGGCACCGGGCCGGACGGAGACGCCGCGCTCGTGGAGCGCCCGGGTCAGCCGGCCGGCGGTGTCCCGGGCGTCCCGCCGGAGCACCACCCGGCGCGCCTTGTCACCCAGCTGCGCCGGGGTGGTGACCCGGCCGGCGGCCCAGGCGAGCAGCTCCGCCTCCACCTCCGCCCGGATCCCCGCGTCGGCGATCGGTGCGACGGTGCCGAGCATCGGCCACAGATGCCCGTCGTGCAGCGCCCCCGACTCGAGGGCGTCCAGCGTCCCTGGCAAGCGGTGCACGAGGGTGAGGGACCGGGTGAGCAGCGCCTCGGCCGACTGCGAGGTGCGGGACAGGGCGAGGGCGAGCTCCTGCGTCGCCCACTCGCTGACCCCGGACAGCACCTCAGCGCGCGACGCCCGGCGATCGGCACTCATGGTGCCCGTCTCGCCGGGCTGCCGGTCGACCGATGCCGGGCGGGTCGCGGCGAACTCGGCGATCGCCCGGGCCCGCAGCGCGGTCTGCCGGGCGATCTCCCGGTCAGCGGCCTGCACCGCGCCGAGCGGACCGGACGCCCACCCGGCCGGTGGCGCGTCGTCGGCAGCACACCCGTCCGTCATGCATCGAACATAGGTTCGACCTCTGACAGTTCTCGCCGATCAGCCGCCGGCCGGCCGCAGGTCCAGGCCCATCAGCACCTCGTCGCGGCGGTCGCCCGGGGCCACCTGCAGAGCTCCCGGCCAGCAGCCGATGACCACCCAGCCGTACCGCGCGTAGAACGTCTCCAGCCCCATCCCGCCACGCACCTCCAGCCGCAACGAGTCCAGGTCGAGGTCGTCGCGCGCCGCGCGGGCCACCTCGGTCATCAGCGCGCCACCAACGCCGCGACCCCGGGAGGGCAGCGCCGTCTGGACGTGCGTCACGCGCCCCCAGTGCGCCGCGACAGGGTCGGCGTTGCCGGTCAGCGCCAGCCAGCCGGCGACCTCTCCCTCGTGCTCGGCGACGAGGACCCGGCACAGCCGCGGGTCGAGGCCCGCGACCAGCCGGTCGACCACCGGCGCCACGACACCGTCGTCCACCGGTACCTGCCGGGCGAAGCCGACCGCTCCCCCGGCGTTGGCGACGTCCCGCCAGCAGGCGACGAGCTCCGCCCGCAGCCGCGAGGTCACCTGGTCGGGACCGGTCAGCCAGCGCACCGCCGGAGTCTGTCAAGTGACCGCGATGCCGCCGGGGACGCCTGGGATCCCCGGGGCCGACGGGAGTGACGAGCCGGTCCGTCCATGCCATGACGATCGCCACACCGACCGCGCAACGATGGACATAGGGCCAGGTCACAGGCCTGTTGGCACGCGGCCATACGTGCCGCCCGGCGGGGCGCGCGGCAGGAGACCGGTTGGGCGTGTCGTCCGCGCGGCAGCGAAGATGGGTCCCGACATGGCGACTGCAGCAGCAGCGGCGGCCCGGGCCCCGCAGACGACCAGCCGACCGCTCCGGGCATGGCAGCAGGCCGCCCTCGGCCAGTACGAGGAGGCCTCCCCCAAGGACTTCCTGGTCACCGCTACGCCCGGCGCCGGGAAGACGACCTTCGCCCTCACGCTGGCCGCTCGGCTGCTGTCGCGGCGGGAGGTGGCACGCGTGGTCGTCGTCGCCCCCACCGACCACCTGCGGTTGCAGTGGGCCGAAGCGGCCGACGCGATGGGCATCGTCCTCGACCCGAACCTGACCAACGCCGTCGGCCCGGTGCGCGCCGGCACCCAGGGCTACGTCACGACCTACGCGCAGGTCGCCGGCAAACCGATGCTGCACGCCGCCCGCGCCACCGCCGTCAAGTCGCTGGTCATCCTCGACGAGGTGCACCACGCCGGCGACGGGCTCTCCTGGGGCGAGGCGGTCGAGGAGGCCTACGGCATGGCCGCGCGCCGGCTCTGCCTCACCGGGACGCCGTTCCGCACCAAGCCCGACGAGCGCATCCCTTTCGTCCGCTACGAGGAGGACACCTTCGAGGGCGAGGCGGGCGGTCTGGTCAGCCGCGCCGACTACACCTACGGGTACAAGGAGGCGCTCGCCGACAACGTGGTCCGCCCGGTGGTCTTCGCCGCCTACACCGGGACCTCGCGCTGGCGGAACTCCGCCGGCGAGGTCGTCGCCGCGTCACTCAGCGAGGCCGGCACCAAGTCGGTGGAGATGCAGGCATGGCGCACCGCCCTGGACCCGAAGGGCCAGTGGGTGCCGCACGTCATCGCCGCGATGGACGACCGGATCACGCACCTGCGCGAGGAGGGCGGCATGCCCGACGCCGCCGGGCTGATCCTCGCCAGCGACCAGGACGACGCCCGCGACTACGCCAAGATCGTGCGCCGGGTGACGGGCAAGGCGCCGGAGCTGATCCTCTCGGACGACCCGAAGGCGTCGAAGAAGATCGAGCGGTTCGCGACCGGGTCGGCGCGGATCGCCGTCTGCGTCCGGATGATCTCCGAGGGCGTGGACGTGCCGCGCGCCGCCGTCCTCGCGTGGATGACCTCCTACCGGACGCCGCTGTTCTTCGCCCAGGCCGTCGGCCGCGTCGTCCGCTCGCGGGCCGCGCACGAGTCGGCCACGGTGTTCCTCCCCGCCGTCCGCCCGCTGCTGACGCTGGCCGCCTCGATGGAGGAGCAGCGCAACCACGTCATGCCGCCGCCGAAGACGGTGCAGGGCGACGAGCTCGACCTCGAGCCGCTGCCACCCAAGGAGAAGGACCCCGACGGCATGAAGCAGTGGGAGGCCCTGGAGGCCGACGCCCGCTTCGCGCACGTGCTGCACGGGGGGACGGCGCACACCGGTGAGGGCCGCCCGGCGGCGGTCGTGGCCCCGGAGGAGGAGGACTTCCTCGGCATCCCCGGCCTGCTCACCCCCGAGCAGACGGCGTCGCTGCTGGCCAAGCGCGACGAGGAGCTGCGGCTGCGCATCGCCCAGAGCCACCGGGACGACGCCGACGACTTCATGGTCGTCGAGGACCACCCGGACGAGGACGACGCCGGCCGCTCGTGGCGCGATGCCGCGGAGCTGCGGCGGGAGATCAACCGGCTGGTCAACCGGGTGGCGGCGCGCACCTCGCAGCCGCAGGCGGTGGTGCACACGCAGCTGCGCCAGTCGGTGCCCGGCCCGCCGTCGGCGTCGGCGTCGGTCGACGTCCTCCGCGCCCGCCGCGAGCGCCTCCGCACGATGCTCTGACACCGTCGTCCTCCGGACGACACCGCGGTGACACCGTCGTCCTCCGGACGACACCGCGGCCAGGGGGCTCCCCTGGAGAGTGGAGCCGTTGCATCCCACCTGCGCGGAGCCCTCCGGGCCCCACTCGGCGCGATCGATCACGGTGTCGGTAGCAGGCCCCGGCTCGCGGCGATGGCGACGGCCTCGGTGCGGCCGCCCGCGCCGAACTTGGCCAGGATGTTGCTCACGTGGACGCTGGCGGTCTTCTCGCTGATGTAGAGCTCCGCGCCGATCTGCCGGTTCGTGCGCCCGAGGGCCAGCAGCCGCAGCACCTCCGCCTCCCGCGGGGTGAGGACGGCGGAGACGTCGACCGTCCGGACGCCGGCGACGTCGAGCCTGCCGCGGCGTGCCAGCGCCTCGACCGCCTCCCGCAGCGGCCGTGCCCCCAGCCGGACGGCGACCTCGTGCGCGGCCCGCGCCTGCTCCCCCGCTCCGGCCCGGTCGCCGGTCGCCAGGAGCGCCTCGGCGAGCCGCCGGCGGGACCGCGCCTCCTCGTAGACGTGCCCGAACCCGAACGCCTCGACCGCCGCGCGCCACAGCTCGGGTGCGGCGTCCCCGCGCAGCCGGGCCGCCTCGGCCGCCACCCGGGCCTGCCAGGCCCTCGCCTCGACGCCCATCGTGTCGCCCCACCACCGCCGGTAGATCTCGACCGCCGAACCGGCGACGTCGACCAGCTCCCCACCGACCTCGGTCCACCGGGACTCCTCCGACACGTCCCCGGCCCCCCGGGCCGCGGCTGCGGCGTCGGCGACGGCAGCGAGCGCCGTGCCGGCCAGCCGCAGGACGCCCAGGTGGTCGGTCCACGCACGCTGCAGCCGCCCACTAGCGGCCAGGGCGACGTCGACGGCGGTCCGGGCGTCGCCCTGCCACGCCGCCAGATCGATCTCGGAACCGGCCGTGACGAGGTCGAGGAGCACGTGCGCGCCGAGGCGCGGGATGAGCCCGCGGGCCCAGTCGACGCGCTCGCGCGCGGCCGGCTCCCCCCGCCCGACGAGGACGAGGAGCCCGGCGGCGCGCACGTGCGCGGCCATCTCCGGCACCCGGGCCAGCAGGTCGGCCTCCGCCAGGCTCGCGTCCCACTCCCCGGTCATGTAGAGGGCCGTCACCTGCAGGTGCCGGAGCTCGGCCGGGTAGTACGACCACTCGATGCCGAGGTCGCCCGCCCGCCGCGTGCCGCACCGGGTCCACTCCAGCGCCTCGCCGATGCGGCCGGCCTCGAACGACACCGTGGCGAGGTTGAACAGCACCCGCATCTCGACGTCCACGTCTCCGGACCGCCGGGCCCGTGCCAGCGCCTCGTCCAGCCGGGCCCGGACCGCCACGGGGTCGGCTCCGGGCAGCGCGCGCACCTGGGTCACCGCGATGTCGGACCAGGCGCCCTCCAGGCCCAGCACGTCGGCCGCGGCCAGCGCCTCCTCGGCCGCCGCCTCCGCCTCCGCCAGGTCGCCCTTGCTGTAGCTCAACCGTGCGAACGTGGCCGCCGCCCACGTGCGCTCCTCCGACGGCGGCTGCGCGGGCACGAGCGCCATGGCCGCGGCGCTCTCCCGGTGCGCACCGGTGACGTCCTCGACGCGCACCATGGCCTGGGCGAGCGTGTAGTGCACCCGGGCGCGCCTGGCCGGGTCGCCGTCAGGGCCGAGCGCCTCCAGCGCTGAGCGGAGCAGGGCCACGGCGCGGTGGAGCTCCCCCACGGTGCGCGCGGCGGCCGCCGTCTCGGCCAGCAGCGCCGCCTGGTCCCGGCCGGCCCGCTCGCCCGCATCCGGCACGGCCGACCAGAGCGCGAGCGCAGCCTCGAGGTGCTGCAGCTGCTCGGCGGGGGCGCCCACGCGGCACGCGTGCACGGCAGCCTCCAGCGAGGCGGCGAACGCACCGGGGAGGTCGTTGCTCTCCCGGGCGTGGTGGGCCCGCTCCGCGGCGGTGCCGGCGTCGGGGTGCGCGTCCAGGTAGCCGGCGATCGCCGCATGCAGCCGCACCCGTTCGCCCGGGAGGAGGTCCGCCAGCACGGCCTCGCGGAGCAGTGCGTGCCGGAAGCGGTAGCGACCGTCGTCGGAGACGACGAGCAGGTGGTGGTGCACCGCCTCGGCGAACGCCCGCTCCAGCTCGTCCGGCGGCAGCTCACCGATCGCCGCGACCAGCTCGTGGCGCACCCGGCGCCCCGCCACAGCGGCCACCCGCAGCACCTGCTGGACGGCAGGGGAGCGCTGCTCCACCCGGGCCAGCAGGACGTCGGCCAGCGCGAGCGGGAGCCCCTCGCCGTGCAGCCCCGCGGCCAGCAGCTCCTCGGCGTAGAAGGCGTTGCCCTCCGCGCGGGCGACGACGTCGTCGATCGCGTCGTCCGGGAGCCCACCGGTGCGGAGCGCCAGGTCACGCACCAGCTGCCCGAGCGCCTGGTCGGGCAGCGGGGCGAGGTCGAGGCGCTCGACGCCCGGCAGCCGGACGAGCTCGGCCAGCAACGGGCGGAGCGGGTGCCGGCGGTGCAGGTCGTCGGCGCGGTAGGAGGCGACGACGGCGATCGGCTCGTCGGACAGCCGGGCCAGCAGGTAGCGCAGGAGGTCGCGGCTGGACCGGTCGGCCCAGTGCACGTCCTCGAGCAGCACCAGCAGCGGGCCGGCCGCCGCCAGCTCGCACAGAAGGCCCGCCACCGACTCGAACAGCTGCAGGCGGCCGTCCTCGACCGGCTGCGGAGCCGCCCGGTGCGGGAGCGGGCTGCCGAGGTCCTGGCCGTCCGCCGGGGGACGCACCGGCACGACCGCACCGGGGCGGCCTGCGATCAGACCGGCGAGCACCGGGTTCTCGCGGGAGGCCGGCGCCAGGTCCGGGTCGGCCGCCACCGGGCGCAGCAGGTCGACGAAGGGCAGGTAGGGCAGCCCGACGTCGCCGAGGTCGACGCAGTGCCCGGTGAGCACCCGTAGCCCGCGCTCAGCTGCCCGCCGGCTCAGCTCGTCGAGCAGCCGGGTCTTGCCGACGCCGGCGTCGCCGGCGAGCAGGGTGGCGCACGCCCGTCCGGCGACGGCCCGCTCCACCTGCGCGAGCAGGTGGGCGAGCTCCTCTGCCCGGCCCACGAGCGGGGCGTCGTCCCAGCGAGACACGGCAGGGATCGTGGCACGCGGGGGTGACCGATCGGGCCCGGCGCCACCCGGCCGGGGTGTGCTCAGCGCGAACGCCGGGGCCTGCGGAGCCACGGACCGCGCCGGGTCCGCGTGCCGCGACCGAGCTCCTGGAGGACCTCGCGGCGGTAGGCGAGCTCGGCCTCGAGTCCGGGGTTGGGGTACGTCATGGTCGTTCCTCTCATCGGTTCGGACGAGGAGAACGGTCGTGCTGAGGGGGGACCCGCGACATCGGGCGACCACGCCGTCCCCGGTAGCGGTCCCCGCCTAAGGGGGCCTCAGACCCACCCGTCGGGGTGACATCGGGGGCAGGAGCGGTTCACCGCCCGGCGCGCGGGAACCGTCGCCCCCGCGGCGAGCGCCGCAGGCCGGCGCCTCGCCGGCCGCCACCGGAGGAGTTCGTCATGCGACTCGGAACCGCCATCGTGCTGCTCGCGCTCGGCGCGATCCTCACCTTCGCCCTGCGCGTGGACGTCAGCGGCGTCGACCTGCAGGTCGTCGGCTGGATCCTGATGATCGTCGGTGCGCTGGGCATCGTCCTGGAGCTGGCCGTCTGGGGCCCGCGCCAGCGCCGGGTCACCCGCACCGACGCCTACGGCGACCCGGGCGGCGCCCCGGTGCACCGGAGCACCACGGAGGAGTCCTACTGAGCCGACCCGCTCGGCGAAGACGCGAGAGCCCCCGCCCGGAGGGCGGGGGCTCTCGTGCGTCGAGGTCCGGACCGGATGACGGCCGCCTCGCGGCGAAAAGCACAACACGGCTCCAGGCCCCCGACCGAGGTCGGGGCGGTAGTCCGTGAAGGCGTAACCAAATGGCACCCGGGGGCACGATGCACCCGGTCCGGACGGATTCCACCGTACGCGCCGGAAGGACCGGCGTCATGTCGCGGGACGTGGCCGTGGACCGGCTGGTCGGGTCGTTCCGCGTGGGCCCCGGAGGGGTCCGCGCAGGTCGGGACGGCACCTGGCCGCGATGCGACGCGGACCGTCGCAGGTCAGTTGAGGCCGCGTTCGTCCTGCTTGAGCGCGGTGTCCACGGTCAGCGCGGAGGCGATCACCATGCTGGCCAGCGGCTCGGGCAGCCGGTAGTGCACGAGGACGACGTAGCGGTCGGCCGTGGTGAACATCGTCCGTGCCAGGCCCTCCCACTTCTTGGTGATCCGGGCGACCTCGACGCCGGCCGCATCGGTGATCGCGAAGTCCCAGGCCCGCCAGTTCTCCGCCTGGATGGCGCCGACCGGCCGCCCACCGGCGACCAGGTCGAAGCGGATCTTCCCGAAGACGTTCGCCTGCACGATCTCGCCGACCGGGGCGCCGTCGGGCCGCTCCACGACCACCCGCGACCTCACGAACTTCGCCGGCCGGGTGAGCACCAGCACCGGCCCGCGGGCGTCCCGGACCTCGAGCCGGTGGGTGAGGAACTGGTCGAGGTTGGAGACCAGCCGCACCGCCTTCTTGAGCGAGCTCTGCCCCACCTGGACGACGGCGCCGATCTGCTGCCCGCTCCCGTCCAGCACGGCGTACTCGTTGGTGAGCTCGATCAGCTTCGTCCTCTGGTTCACCAGCAGCACCGGCTGGTCGTAGAGCGACGGGCCCGCGGCCGGGGGCGCCGCCTGCCGGGCGTGCTCGGTCCACCCCTGCCCGCCCCACCACCGGGTGCCTCCGCCGCCGGCGGGATCGGGATACCAGCCGGGCGGCGGCGGGGGCTGCGTCACGGCCGTCACGCTAGCGCCGGTCCCCTGCTGCCCCGTGCCAGACTCCGACCGTGGCCGACCTGACCGACGTGGAGGCCCGTGTCCTCTCCGCCGTCGACGAGCGGTGGGCCGTGGACCGGCTGGCCGCGATGATCGCCGTCCCCTCCGTCGGGGGCAGCGCTGCGGAGAGCGAGGTGCAGCACCTGCTCGCCAGGTGGCTGGACGAGCTCGGCTGCGACGTCGACTGCTGGCCCGTCGACCTGGCCGAGGCGGCGGCCGCCGCCGACGCCCCCGGCCAGGAGGTGGTGCGCACCGAGGCGTGGGGCGTCGTCGGCACCGTCGGCGGCGAGGGCACCCCGGCGCTGGTGCTCTCCGGGCACACCGACGTCGTCCCGCCCGGCGACCTCGACCTGTGGTCCGGCGACCCCTTCGTCCCCCGCTTCGCCGATGGCGCGGTGCACGGCCGCGGCGCCTGCGACATGAAGGCCGGCGTCGTCGCCACCCTCGCCGCGGTGCACGCCCTGCGGACGGCGGGGGTCCGCCTGGCCCGCCCGCTCGCCCTGCACGGCGTCGTCGGCGAGGAGGACGGCGGCCTGGGCGCCTGGGCCGCACTGCGGCGCGGCCACACCGGCGAGCTGTGCGTGATCCCCGAGCCCACCGCGCAGGCCGTGGTCACCGCGCATGCCGGCGCGCTCACGTTCCGGCTGGAGATCAGCGGCCACGCCGCGCACGCCGCCATGCGCGACCGCGGGGTGAGCGCCGTCGAGCTGTTCGCGCACGTGCACGCCGCGCTGCTCGCCTTCGAGACCGAGCGGCAACAGGATGCCGACCCCCGCTTCGGCGACGCCCGCTTCCCCTACGGCATCTCCGTCGGGCGGGTGCGGGCCGGCGACTGGGCGAGCTCGGTGCCCGACCGGCTGGTGGCCGAGGGGCGGTACGGGGTGCGCATCGGCGAGCCGGTCGAGGCGGCGCGCGCGGCGCTGGAGACCCGGCTGGCGGAGGTCTCGGCGACGCACCCGTGGCTGGCCGAGCACCCGGTGCGGCTCACCTGGGTCGGCGGGGCGTTCGCCAGCGGGGAGCTGCCGGCCGGGCACCCGCTGCTGCCCGCGGTGCGGGCCGCGGTCGTCGACGCCGGCGGGCCACCACCGGTCGAGCGCGCCCTCCCCGCGGGCACCGACCTGCGCCTCTACGCCGCCGCAGGCATCCCGACGCTGCACTACGGCCCGGGCGACCTGCACCTGGCCCACGGCCCGCAGGAGCAGGTGCCGGTCGCCGAGCTCGTCACCGCCGCCCGCGCCTTCGCGCTGCTCGCGCTGCGCACCTGCGGGGCCCGGTGAGCGGCCCGGTCGGGTTCGAGGCCTGGGCCGCGCTGGCCGGGGACTCCCCCATCTCGCGCACCGAGTGGGCCGCGGTCGTCGCCGCCTGGAGCGAGCCGCACCGCCACTACCACGACCTCGCGCACCTGGCGGCCGTCCTCGGACTCCTGGAGCGGCTCGCCGCCGGCGTCCCCGACCCGGACGCCGTCGCCCTGGCCGCCTGGTACCACGACGTCGTCTACGACCCGCTGCGCCCGGACAACGAGCAGGTCAGCGCCGAGCGCGCACGGGCCGGGCTGCGCGGGCTGGTGCCCGAGGAGCGCGCGGAGGAGGTGGCCCGGCTGGTCCTGCTCACCGCCGGGCACGACCCCGAGCCCGGTGACGCCAACGGGGCCGCGCTCTGCGACGCCGACCTGGCGGTGCTCGCGGCACCTCCGGCCGCCTACGCGGGGTACGCCTCGGCGGTCCGGGCCGAATACGGGCACCTCTCCGACGAGGAGTTCACCGCCGGGCGGATCGCCGTCCTCGAACGGCTGCTGGAGCTGCCCCGCCTCTACCGGCTGCCCGCCGCCGAGGAGTGGGAGCCGGTCGCCCGGGCCAACCTGACCGCCGAGCTCACCCTGCTGCGGGCGCGCGCTTCCGGAGCCTGAGGCCCGCGGCGAGCAGGCGCGCCAGCAGCTCCCGGGAGCCCACCGGCAGGGCCCCCGCGGCGACGGCGATGTCGTAGAGGTCGGCCGGCACGTCGTAGTGGTCGCCCTGGAACGCCCGCCGCGGGATGCCGAGCTCGGCGGCGACGAAGGCGTGCAGCTCCTCGTAGGAGACGTCGCTGACCAGGTGGGACCACATCCGCCCGCGCCAGGGCCACACGGGGCTGTCGATCAGCACGGCCACGGGGAGCAGTGTGCCGGGCCGCGACTAGCGTCTGCCTGGTGAGGCGAGCTTGCGAGCCCACCCAGATGCACAGCAGTGGCGCGAAGCGAGCGACGAGCGCCAGCGAGGAGACCAAGTGAGCGCAGAGATCCGCTGGGGAATCGTCGGGCCGGGCCGCATCGCCGAGAAGGTGGTCGAGGACTTCGCGGTCGTCGACGGCGCCCGCGCCGTGGCCGTCGCCTCCCGGTCCCAGGAGCGCGCCGACGGGTTCGCCGCCCGGCACGGCCTGGAGCGCGCGTACGGCTCCTACGCCGACATCCTCACCGACCCGGACGTCGACGTCGTGTACGTGGCCACCCCCCACCCGCAGCACCACCAGTTCGCGCTGGCCGCGCTGCGCGCCGGCAAGGCGCTGCTCGTGGAGAAGGCGTTCACCGCCACCACTGCCGGCGCCACCGAGGTCGTGGACCTGGCCCGCGGGACCGGCACCTTCGTCATGGAGGCGATGTGGACCCGGTTCCAGCCGGCCGTCGTCGCGCTGAACGAGCTGGTGGCCGACGGCGCCATCGGCGAGGTGCGCTCGGTGCAGGCCGACCTCGGCGTCGCCCGCGAGTACGACCCCGTGGACCGACTGTTCGCGCTCGAGCTCGGCGGCGGCGCCCTGCTCGACCTCGGGGTCTACGTCGTGAACTTCGCCCAGATGCTGCTGGGCACCCCCGACCGCGTCGTCGCCACCGGCTCGCTCTTCCCCTCCGGCGCCGACGCGGAGGCCGCGATCCTGCTCGGCTGGAACGACGGCCGCAACGCCGCGCTCACCACGTCGCTGAAGTACGCCCTGCCGGGCGCCGCCCGCGTGGTCGGGACGACGGGGTGGATCGACGTCGTCCCCCGCTTCCACCACCCGCAGACGATCGTGCTGCACCGCGCCGGGGCCGATCCCGAGGAGATCACCCGCCCGCAGACCGGCGCCGGGTACGCGCACGAGCTGATCGAGGTCACCGAGTGCCTGCGCGCCGGCCGGACGGAGAGCGCCGTGATGCCGCTGGCGGACACGCTCGTGGTGCAGGACGTGCTCGGGCAGGCCGCCGACCAGCTCGGGGTGCGGCACGCGGAAGCGGTCGACGTCCTGTGATCGTCGTGACCGCCGCCGGCGGGGCCACCGGCACGGCCGTCGTCCGGGCGCTCCTCGCCCACGGCGAGCGGGTCCGGGCGGTGGTGCCCTCGCGCAAGCCGCGGCCGCAGCTGGACGGCCTGGGCGCCGAGGTGGTCGTCGGCGACCTCACCGGCGACCCGTCCCCCGCCCTCGCCGGCGCCGACGCCCTCTACCTGATCTGGCCGAACTTCGACCCGGCGGAGGCGACCGGCGCGCCCGCCGTGCTGACCGCGGCCGCGCGTGCGGGGATCCCCCGGCTCGTCTACCACTCGGTGCTCCGCCCCCAGGCCCGCGCCATGCCGCACCACGCGGCCAAGGACCGCGTCGAGGAGTCGCTCGACGGCGCCGTCGCCGGCACGCCCGCGCGGTGGCGGGTGCTGCAGCCCTGCGCCTACGCCGACAACCTCGACGGCGCGCTCACCAGCGCCGTCGCGACCGGCGAGCTGCGCAGCCCGTGGGGCCTGGAGCGGGCGCAGTCGTTCGTCGACCTGCGCGACGTGGCCGACGCGGCCGCCGTGCTGCTCACCGAGGACGGGCTGGACAGCGGCACCTTCGAGGCGGTGGGCCCCGAGGCGCTCGCCGCCCCCGACGTCGCCACGCTGCTCACCGCCCGCTCCGGGCGGCCGGTCACCGCCGTCGACGTCCGCACCGAGGACGACGGGACCTACGCCGGCCGGTGCCGCACCACGATGTTCGACTGGTACCGGGCGCACGGCTTCACCGGCAGCCCGCGCGTGCTGACCGCGCTGCTCGGTCGGCCACCGCGCACGTTCGCCGAGCACCTCGCCGACCGGGTGCCGGCGGGCCGCTGACCGTCCCCCGACCGGGTGGCACGGCTGCAGGGGCCCCGGGCGCGTGCCGATGGGAACAGGAACGGCCGTACCGACGGCCGCCCGCCCGAGGGGATCGACATCCATGGCTCTGCTCGAAGGTCTGGCCGCACTGGCGGCGAAGTTCGCCGGCGCCAGCACGGTCGCCCAGGTGGCGACCGGCGTCGGCATCGCGACCGCCGGGGTCACCGGCGCCGGTGCCGTCGGCGCCCTGCCCACGCCGGTGCAGGACGCCGTCGCCAGCACGGTCGCGACCGTGACGCCGTTCGAGTTCGCCGGCTCGGAGGACGAGGTGACGGCGACCGACGAGGGGACCGACCGCGACGAGGTGGACGCCGAGGAGGAGACCGCCCCCGTGGAGCCTGTCGAGGCGGAGCCCGTCCTCGGGGAGGAGACCGTCGAAGAGCAGCCCACCGAGGGCGACGTCGTCGAGGACGAGAGCGCCGACGAGGAGGCCGGGCTCCGCGGCCTCGACAACGCCATGGCGCACGCCGACGAGCACGCCCGGGAGGCGCTGGCTGCGGCCCAGGCCCGCCAGGCGGCCAACGACGCCGAGAAGGCCGGCCGCGAGGCGGCCCGGGCCGCGGACACGGCCGCCCGCGATGCGGCGAAGGCGGCCCGGGACGCCGCCACCCCGGCCGCGGAGACCGTCGGGAAGAGCACCGGCCAGCCCGCCGGCCAGGGTCGGGGGAACCAGGGCCGCGGCGGGAACTGACCTCCGGTCAGACGGGAGCCTGCTGCTCGGGCTCCCACGCCAGCCCGGTCGCCTGGGCTGCGGTCGGCACCCGGGTGGGTGCCGACCCGGCCCGGCGCACGGCGTCGGCGAAACGCACCGCGTCGATCACCGCGTTGCAGCCCGGGTCGTTGTTGAAGTAGACGAGGACGTCGCTCTCGCCGTACGCCGCGGCCAGCCGGTCGGCCCACAGCTGCAGCGTCTCCCGTCGGTACCCCCAGCCCTCGAACCCGTGGTGCAGCCGCAGGTAACCCCAGTCGGCGGTCCGCCAGAGCGGGGCCACGGGCTGCTCGTCGCGATCGGCCCAGCACAGCGCCGCCCCGTAGCGCTCCAGCAGCGCCCGGACCTCGTCGGTCCACCACGTCTTGTGCCGCGGCTCCACCGCCACGCGGGTGCCGGCCGGGAACTGCGCCAGGCACTCCCGCAGCAGCTCGGGGTCGGCCTTGAGCGTGGGTGGGAGCTGCAGCAGGACCGTGTCAAGCTTGTCCGCGAGCCCCTCGGCGCGGCCCATCAGGCGGGCGACCGGCTCCTCGGGCTCGCGCAGCCGCTTGATGTGGGTGAGGAACCGGCTGGCCTTGACCGCCCACCGGAAGTCCGACGGGGTGCGCGCGCGCCACTTCTCGAACGTCGCCCGCTCCGGCAAGCGGTAGAAGGCGTTGTTGCTCTCGACGGTGGCGAAGTGCTGGACGTAGTGCTCCAGCCACAGCCGCTGCGGCAGCTTCTGCGGGTAGAAGGCCCCGCGCCAGTCGCGGTACTGCCACCCCGACGTCCCGATGATCACCGCCATCCCCGGCCGCTACCCCGTACCGCGGTGGCTGACGCGACGACCGCCCGCGCCCCCCGTATTGGGGGACGGCGGCACCCCTCTGCTCGGCTGCCGGGGTGTCCGGTCACGGACAACCGTGTGGCGTACCAGACCTGGCCCACGACGGGGTGGGCACGGCGGGAACCGCGGAGTTGGACATGACCAGTACAGCAACGACCCCGAGAGGTGGTCGCGGGGGTGCGCACCGCGCCGTGGTCCCCCGTGCCCCACGATCGAGCCGCAAGCGCCTCATGGCCGGAGGGCTCAGCGCGGCCCTGGCCACGAGCGCCATCATCACGTTCGCCGCCGTGGCCGAGGCGGGCACACCCCCGGCCGGCCCCGGCAACATCGAGATCTTCAACAAGCGCAGCATGGTGGCCCTCGAGGGCTACACCGCCCAGGCCGGCCAGGAGGCCACGGTCGAGGTGATCCGCGGGAGCGAGATCGTCGGCATCGGCCGGGGGACGATCGACGACACCGGCTTCTTGGAGTTCAACCACCCCGGCGGGGAGTGCTGGATCGGGGTCACCCCGAACATCAAGCCCGGCGACGAGGTCAAGGTCTCGTTCAGCGGGGCGCTGTTCACGGACTCCGCCGTCACGATGTCGCCCACGGTGACCTCCGTCGTCGGCAGCAACTTCGTCGCGTCCGGCGAGGTGGTCGAGGGCGACCCGGAGACCCGCGTGCGCGGCACCGGGACGGTCACGATCAACGGGACGTACGACCCCGCCGACCCGTGGTTCGACCCGGCTCGGTTCGTCATCGAGACCGTCAACCCGGACAACAAGGACGACAAGACGCCGCCCGGGGAGGACCCGGGGCTGGTGGACGCCCGAGCGATGGGCATCACGCTCGTCCCGGACGCCGAGCACCCCAACGGCGAGCCCGGCCTGTGGGACGCCACTGCCACGATCGACCCGGCGACCGGCACCTGGTCGGGCACCTACACGCTCTACACGGAGGCCGACTACGACCGGACGCTCGCGGGCGACCACGTCGCCGCCTCGTGGATGGCGGAGTCGGGTGAGCTCGCCCTCGGCCTCACCCAGAACGAGTTCGAGGAGATCCCCGGGCCGGGGATGGGCGGCTGCCCGCCGAGCCCCGACGGTCAGGTGCCGACGGCCCCGACCACGGCTCAGCTCTCCTCGGCCACGGGTTCCACCTCGGTGGACGTCACCTGGGAGCCGGCGGCGCAGCCTGCCGACGCTCCTGAGGTCACCGGCTACCGGGTGGCCGCGATCGGCGGTGCGCACCTCGAGCAGGAGGTCGCGGAACGGACCGGCGCGACCGCCGTGTCCCTCGACGGCCTGGAGGCCGGCGCCTCGTACGAGATCATGATCGAGGCGTACAACGGCCGCTGGTCGGCGGCACAGTCGGTGGGCTCGATCGTGGTCGGCTCCGGTGGCGGCACGACCACGCCGACCGACCCGACGACCCCGACGGAGCCGACCACCGCCCCGGCGGCGCCGACCGGGCTCGCAGCCGAAGGCACCGGCCTCGACAGCGTGACCGTCACCTGGGCCGCATCCCCGGCGGAGGACGCGGTGACCAGCTACACCGTCACCGCCACCGCGGCTTCCGGCGAGCCGGTGACCCTGCCGGTGACGGCGCCCGCGACCAGTGCGACGCTCACCGGGTTGGCGTCGGGGACCGTGTACGACATCACCCTCACGGCCACCAACAGCATCGGCACCGGTGCAGCGGCCGGTCCCGTCCAGGCCACCACGCTCAGCACGGCAGCGCCGAGCTCGACCACGGTGAGCCGGGTCATCTCGGGCCACGAGCGGGTGACGATGGAGTGGTTGGCAGCCACCCCGGGGAACTCCGCCAGCCCGGTGACCGGCTACGAGCTCTCGGCCACCCCGGTCGACAGCACCGGAACTGCCACGGGTGAGTCGGTGACGGCCTCGGTCGGCGCCGTCACCACGGGGACCATCTCGGGCCTGACCAACGGGACCACCTACCGGCTCGACGTCGTCGCCGTGGCCGGCGAGTCGAGGGGCCCGGCGGCGACCTTCGCCGACGGCCACCCCGGGACGGTGGTGCCGAACGACGTGCTGACCGTCGGCAGGGCCCAGTTCCGGGACGACCGCAACGAGTACCGGATCACCGGCACGGCTCAGGACACGACCGCCAACACCGTGACCATCCGGCTCAGCACCGGCGAGCTCGTGGCCCAGAACGTCGCGGTCACCGACGACGGGGCGTGGTCGGTCAGCACCCGCAACGGCCCGCAGGCCACGCCGGGGGCGACGCTCACGGTCACCTCGTCGTCCGGGGGGAGCCTGACGGGGGTGCCGATGGAGCGCCGCTGACCACCACGGTCGTGGCGGCGGCAGCGACCGCATCCCGCCGCCACGACCGGACGCCGAGGGCCCGTCACCGTTCCGGTGGCGGGCCCTCGGCACGTCGGCGTCCGCGCTCCTCCGGGTGATCGGCCGGGATGCCTCCTTTTGGGGGGTGCACGGCCCCCCACCCCTCGGCTGCCCCAGGCCCTCCGGCTGAACCACGGTGAGCACGTTCCCTCGACCGAGGCGACCACGGCTCACTGCGGAGACAGCCATGACCAGGACAGGACCGACCACCGGGCGTGGTCGCAGGGGACGGCACGGACCGGTGACCGCCCCCACGACCGGAGCCCTCCATCCCACGACCAGGACCCGCCGCGCCACGATGGCGGGTGGCCTCGCCGTCGTCACGGCCGCGGGCGTCCTCGCGACCCTCTCGGGCGTAGCGAGCGCCGGCACCCCGCCGGCCGGACCGGGCAACATCGAGGTGTTCCCCGACCGCGACATGATCGCCATCGAGGGCTACACGGCCCAGGCCGGCCAGACCGCGAACATCACCGTCCGGCGCGGCGGCCAGGTCGTCGGGACCGCCTCCGGCGAGGTCGACGCCACGGGCTTCCGGGAGTGGAACCACGACTCGGCCAGCTGCTTCACCGACGTCACGCCCGACTTGCAGGCCGGTGACGAGGTGTCGCTGTCGTTCAGCGCATCGCCCCTGGTGGACGGCATGCAGGTCAGCTCGGCACAGATCACCGAGGTGATCGCCAGCGAGCCGGCCGAGGGCAACGTCAACTCCGTCACCTACAACGGCACCTACGGCAGCGACGTCAGCCTCGACCGCTTCGCCGTCGAGGTCGTCAACCCGACCATGCGCGACGAGGGCGCCATCGGCGAGCGGGCCATCGGCTGGAGCCCGAACGAGGTGCCGGACGAGGCGCCCACCGGCTACACGGTCTCGGGTACCGCGGAGAACGGCGTGTTCTCCGTGACCTTCGCCGACATGTCCGCCTCGGACCAGCAGTTGGTGTACGAGGGCCAGGCCGTGGCCCTGAGCTGGATGGCCGACGCCACCACGGTCGAGCAGCAGCTCGGCCTCACGCTGGCCGAGTACGGGCTGGCCAGCGGCGGTGCTCCCGGCTGCCCCGCCGGCCCGGACGGCGCGCGGCCGCCCGTCAGCGAGTACTCGACGGTGTGGAACGCCGACGGGACCTCGGCCACGGTCACCTGGGCATCCGCGACGCCGGTGCTCGGTGGTGACGCGGTCACCGGCTACAGCGTCACCGCCGTCGACCAGACCACCCAGCGGCAGGAGGGCTACCGCGTGGGCGCGAACGCCACCCAGGTCGTCCTGGACGGGCTCACCAGCGGCGCGCTGTACGACATCGAGGTCCGCTCGATGGTCGGCAACGAGATGGGCGCTCCCTTCGCCCTGGCCGGGACGATCGCGCCGCCCAACGAGGACGGCTCGGCGGACACCACGGCGCCCGTGGTGACCACGACCCCCGCGCTGACCGGCACCACGGCCGTCGAGACCGCCTCCCTGACGCTGGCCACCGACGAGGGGACGCTCTACTACACGACCGACGGCAGCCTGGTGACGACGGTGGAGGGCGGCAACGTCCCGTCGGCCACCGCGACGCTGTACACGGCGCCGATCCCCGTCACCACGGCCAACACGACCGTGAACTACGTCGCCATCGACGCGGCCGGCAACGCCACCCACGGCTCGGGTGTGGTGTCTCCGGCGCCCGCCGCCGCGGCGGTCGCGCCGACGGGGCTGGCGATCACCGGCTTCAACGGGTCGGGGGTCAACAACGACGCCGGCCGGGTCCGCCTGGCGTGGAACCCGGTGACCGACGCCACGGAGTACCGGGTCCGCGTGTCACTGCGGACGGACGCGACGGCCACGACTTCGGCCACGGTCGTGCTCCAGCCCGAACGGGACGTGGTCGTCACCGGCACCACGGCCGAGGTGACCGGTCTGCCGAAGTCCGAGCCGGGGACGAGGTGGGTCTTCCGCGTGCAGTCGAAGACCCCGGCCGCGACGACGTACTCGTCGCTGTCCCCGGGCGTCAACGTCGTCCTCCCGGGTGACGACGTCGCCATCGGGCTGGCGCAGTTCCGGACCGGCGACGAGTTCCGGATCGACGGCTCGGGCACCGTGCCCGGGGCGACGATCACGGTGCACCGCACCAACACCGCGGGCACCGGGCCGGCCCTCAACCCGATCGCCGGGTACCCGACCGGTGTCGTCGGTCCGATCGAGGCTCCGGAGGCCTCCGGAGCCTGGGCCATCACCGTCGACCCGGCCCCGGCGACCGCACCCACGGAGATCTGGGTGAAGTCGAGCGAGGGCGGGGTCTCCGGACCCTTCCCGGTCGAGGTGCGCTGACCGCTCCACCAACCGAGGGCCCGTCACCAGCCGGTGGCGGGCCCTCGGCCTGTACGGGCCGGCCGCACACCGGACGCCTGCTTCTCGGATGTCGGGGTCCGGGCGGCGCTCCGGAGCCCCGCTTCGCGGAAGTCGCGCCGCACGCCGGCGGCGACAACCCCGGAGACGCCGACAGGGGCGGCCCCGCCGAAGCGGGACCGCCCCTGCTGGTGAGGCCGTGGAACGGCCTCGTCCAGAGGCTCACCCCGAGCGTGCGAGGGGTGAGGAGGACGAGGTCCTCTTAGAAGTCCATGCCGCCCATGCCATCGCTGTTCGGCATGGCCGGAGCGTTCTTCTCCGGCTTGTCGGCGATGACGGCCTCGGTGGTGAGGAAGAGCGCCGCGATGGAGGCGGCGTTCTGCAGCGCCGAGCGGGTCACCTTGGCGGGGTCGATGATCCCGGCGGCGACCAGGTCCACGTACTCGCCGGTGGCGGCGTTGAGGCCCCAGCCGGTCTCCGAGTTGCGGACCTTCTCCGCGACGACGCCACCCTCGAGGCCGGCGTTGATCGCGATCTGCTTCAGCGGCGCCTCGAGCGCGACGCGCACGATGTTGGCACCGGTCGCCTCGTCACCCTCGAGCTCGAGCTTGTCGAACGCGACGGCCGTGGCCTGCGCGAGGGCGACGCCACCACCGGCGACGATGCCCTCCTCGACGGCCGCCTTGGCGTTGCGCACCGCGTCCTCGATGCGGTGCTTGCGCTCCTTGAGCTCGACCTCGGTCGCGGCACCGGCCTTGATGACGGCGACGCCACCGGCCAGCTTGGCCAGGCGCTCCTGCAGCTTCTCCCGGTCGTAGTCGGAGTCCGACCGCTCGATCTCGCTGCGGATCTGGTTGACCCGGCCGGCGATCTGGTCGGTGTCCCCGGCACCCTCGACGATCGTCGTCTCGTCCTTGGTGACGACGACCTTGCGGGCACGGCCCAGCAGCTCGAGGCCGGCGGTGTCGAGCTTGAGGCCGACCTCCTCGCTGATGACCTGGCCACCGGTGAGGATGGCGATGTCGCCGAGCATGGCCTTGCGGCGGTCGCCGAAGCCCGGCGCCTTGACGGCGACGGACTTGAAGGTGCCACGGATCTTGTTCACGACCAGGGTCGCGAGGGCCTCGCCCTCGACGTCCTCGGAGATGATGGCCAGCGGCTTGCCCGACTGCATGACCTTCTCCAGCAGCGGGAGCAGGTCCTTGACCGAGCTGATCTTCGAGTTGACGACGAGCACGTACGGGTCGTCGAGGACGGCCTCCATGCGCTCGGCGTCGGTGACGAAGTAGGGCGAGATGTAGCCCTTGTCGAAGCGCATGCCCTCGGTGAGCTCGAGCTCGAGCCCGAAGGTGTTGCTCTCCTCGACGGTGATGACACCTTCCTTGCCGACCTTGTCCATCGCCTCGGCGATGAGCTCACCGATGGCGGGGTCGGCAGCGGAGATCGACGCGGTCGCGGCGATCTGCTCCTTGGTCTCGACGTCCTTGGCGGTGGCGAGGAGGTACTCGCTGACCGAGGCGACGGCGGCCTCGATGCCCTTCTTCAGGGCCATCGGGTTGGCGCCGGCGGCGACGTTGCGCAGACCCTCGCGGACGAGCGCCTGGGCCAGCACGGTGGCGGTGGTGGTGCCGTCACCCGCGACGTCGTCGGTCTTCTTGGCGACCTCCTTGACGAGCTCGGCCCCGATCTTCTCCCAGGGGTCCTCGAGCTCGATCTCCTTGGCGATGCTCACACCATCGTTGGTGATGGTGGGCGCGCCCCACTTCTTCTCCAGAACGACGTTCCGGCCACGGGGGCCGAGCGTCACCTTGACGGCGTCGGCGAGGGTGTTCATCCCTCGCTCGAGGCCGCGGCGTGCCTCTTCGTTGAACGCGATCATCTTGGCCATGTGGTGATGTCCTCCGAGCGTGGATCGCTGCACGGCCGGTTGGTGCCCGCGACGGACGACACCAGCGGCGTGGACGCTCCTTCGGTCCACCGACCGGTGCCTCACCGTTCCGACCTGATTGGCACTCAAAGGGTACGAGTGCCAGAACCGAGTCTGGCACTCCACCCCGGCGGGTGCAAGGACGGACGGAGGCCCGGCCCCCTCGAGGGGGACCGGGCCTCCGGTGCCGCGGGTGTCTCAGGCGCTGCGGACGGCGTCGGCCTGCGGGCCCTTCGAGCCCTGGACGACCTCGAACTCGACGCGCTGACCCTCGTCGAGGCTCTTGTACCCGTCCATCTGGATGGCCGAGTAGTGGACGAAGACGTCCTGGCCGCCGTCGACGGCGATGAAGCCGAAGCCCTTCTCGGCGTTGAACCACTTCACGGTGCCCTGTGCCACGTGTGCTCCCACGTTTCGTGCGTGCGGACGGCCCCTCTGGATCGGGGGACCGGGCCTAGCTCTTCCGCCCGCATATCACGAACATGGAACTGGAACCGCGCGAGAAGGTACATCAGCACCCACCGGGTGCACGTGGTTCTCCGCCGCTGTGTTGCCGGATCGGGCGACGCGGATCAGCCGATGAGGCCGGCGGCCCGCACCGACTTCAACGACGGCTCCACCCGGTGGGTGGGGCCGACGACCGGCTCGAGCGGGTCGAGGGTCTTGAGCCCCTCGCCGGTGTTGAGGACGACGGTCTCCTTGGCCGGGTCGAGCTGCCCGCCCTCGACGAGCTTGCGCAGGACCGCGACGGTCACGCCGCCGGCGGTCTCGGCGAAGACGCCGGTGGTGCGGGCGAGGTCTCGGATGCCCTGCACGATCTCGTCGTCACCGACGCGGGCCACCGCACCCCCGGTGCGCCGGATGGCGTCCAGGGCGTAGGGGCCGTCGGCGGGGTTGCCGATGTTCAGCGACTTGGCGATCCCGGTCGGCTTCACCGGCTTGACGACGTCCCACCCGTTGTCGAACGCGGTGGCGATCGGGTCGCACCCGGCCGACTGGGCGCCGAAGATCCTCCACTCGGACGCCTCGACGATGCCGGCCGCGGTCAGCTCGCGGAAGGCCTTGTCGACCTTGGTCAGCAGCGAGCCGGACGCCATGGGGATGACGACCTGGGCGGGGATGCGCCAGCCGAGCTGCTCGGCGATCTCGTAGCCCATCGTCTTGGAGCCCTCGGCGTAGTAGGGCCGGACGTTCTGGTTGACGAACGCGGTGTCCTCGAACTCGTCGGTCTCGCCGAGCTCGCTGGTCAGCCGGTTGACGTCGTCGTAGGAGCCGTCGACGGCGACCAGCGTCTGGCCGTAGACCGCGGACTGGACCACCTTGCCGGGCTCGAGGTCGCTCGGGATGAAGACGAACGACGGCAGGCCGACGCGGGCGGCGTGCGCGGCCACCGAGTTGGCCAGGTTGCCGGTGGAGGCGGCGGCGATCTTGGTGTAGCCCAGCCCCTTGGCGGCGGTCGCGGCCAGGCTGACCACGCGGTCCTTGAAGGAGTGGGTGGGGTTGGCGGAGTCGTCCTTGACCCAGAGGCCGCCGGTGAGCCCGAGCTCGGCGGCGAGCCGGTCGGCGCGGACCAGCGGGGTCATGCCGGGGTCGAGCGTGACCCGGTCGGCCGGGTGCTGGCCCACCGGGAGCAGGGCCACGTACCGCCAGATGTTCTGCGGCCCGGCCTCGATCTGCTCGCGGGTGACGGCCTTCATCAGCTCGGGGTCGTAGTCGACCTCCAGCGGGCCGAAGCACTCGGCGCAGGCGTGCTGGGCGATGAGGCCGAACGTGGCGCCGCAGTTGCGGCAGACGAGCCCGCGGGCCGGACAGGGTGGCACCGGGCCGCCTGCGCTGGAGTCGGCCTGGGCGGAACCGGGAGCGGTGAGGGTCATGCGACGACTACCTCCTCATCTTCCCCGCTGCGGGCCGTCGAGCCGCGCGGGACGGAATTGGCACCTCCCGCCCGTCGCGCGGAGCGCTGCAGGCGGCGGTTGCCGGGGCTTCATCGGGCCGTGTCCCTCTGCCCCTCTGGATGAGTGAACGGCGTGGACTCTACCCAGTGGCGCGCGGCGCCCGACGGCCGGACAGGATGGCCCGGTGAGCGCGCGCGTCGTCTACACCGACCTCGACGGCACGATGGTGGGGCCGCGGGGCTCCTTCTGGCACACGGAGGGGCGGGAGCTGACCGACGGGCCGGCCGGCGCGCTGCTCGACCTGCACCGCGCCGGGGTGGCGTTGGTGCTGGTCAGCGGCCGCACCTACGAGCAGGTGGTGGAGGCCGCGCGCATCTTCGCGGCCGACGGCGCGATCGCCGAACTGGGCGCCACCATCGGCTGGGGCTCGGGCCGGAACACCCACCGGCTCCGCGGCGCGCTGCCCCCGCAGTACGGCGACCGGACGCCGATGGAGGTCATGGCCGAGCTCGGGATCGTCGAGGACCTGTTCGCCGAGCACCCCGGCCGGATCGAGTGGCACGCGCCGTGGCACGCCACCCACGCCGCGGACGCGCTCCTGCGCGGCCGGCTGGACCCCCTCGCCGTCGACGCCTGGCTGGCCGAGCGGGGGGCGGGCTGGCTGACGCTGA
Organism: Blastococcus sp. SYSU DS0669; assembly: GCF_054050895.1. NCBI lineage: Bacteria > Bacillati > Actinomycetota > Actinomycetes > Geodermatophilales > Geodermatophilaceae > Blastococcus > Blastococcus sp. SYSU DS0669. The sequence goes on from NZ_JBJHAE010000001.1 coordinate 447,055, forward strand.
AGGACAACGGCTCGATCCAGCGGGCCTCCTGGATGGGGCTGGATGCCGACGCCGGGCCCCCGCGGGTCTACCACCTGATGCCGCGCGGCATCTCCAAGGGCGCGGCGATCGCCTGGGACCTGGAGCGGCGCGGCCTCTCCCCCGCCGACGCCGTGGCCATCGGGGACAGCGTCAGCGACCTGGAGATGGCGCCCGCGGTGGGCCGGTTGTGGATCACCGCGAACGGCGCCGCCGCCGACGGCATGGCCGACGCGCTGGCCGCCGTCCCGAACGCCTCGGTCACCGCTGACGCGATGGGCGAGGGCTGGGCCCAGGCCGTGCGGCAGAGCCTGTGACGCCGCGTCGTGCCGAGTGGGCCCCGGAGGGGTCCGCGCAGGCGCGACGCAGCGGCTCCACGCCGGCCGGGACGGCACCTCGCCGCGGTGTCGCCGGCAGGGCGACAGCTACGACGTGACGTCGCGGCGGGCGAAGTGCCGGAAGCCCAGTGCGGTGAAGACGGCGATGTAGACCAGCGACTGGATGACGCCGCGGAACAGGTCGCCGTCGTCGACCGGCGTCTGCAGCAGGTCGGTCCAGGCGAACTCCTCCGCCGTCGGGAACCAGTCGCGGATCGAGCCCAGCTGCTCGACCTGGTCGAGGATCGCGAAGACGACCATGGTGAACACCGCGCCGCCGACCGCGGCCAGCGGCGCGTCGGTGATGGTGGAGAACCAGAACGCCAGCGCTCCGACGACGAGCAGGTGGACGGCGAGGTAGCCGAGCATCCCGGCCAGCCGGAGCATGCCCTCGCCCTGGTCGATCCCCACGCCGACCGGCGTCCTGATGTCGCCGAAGCCGAAGGCGATGCCCCCGGCGACCACCGCCACCGCCGCGAGCGTGAGCAGCGCGGCGACGGACTGCACCAGCGCGGCCAGCCACTTCTGCCGGAGCAGGCGCATCCGCGGGACCGGGGTGGCCAGCGCGTACCGCAGCGACCCCCACTGCGCCTCCACGGCCACGGTGTCACCGAAGAACAGCGCGTAGACCACGACGAGGAAGAAGCCCGTGGTCGCGAACAGCACGAACAGGGTGAAGTTCAGCCCGCTCGCCGTCGCGACGTCCACCAGGTTGATCCGGGTGTTCTCCGCCGCCTCCTCGCTGGCGCCCAGCTGCAGCGCGGCGATGAGCACCAGGGGCAGCGCGACCATCAGCGCGAAGACGCCGAGGGTGCGCCGCCGCTTGAACTGGCGGCGCAGCTCGACCGACAACCGCAGCGTGCGCTCGGGCCGGTAGCCGGCGACCGCGCCGGTCGGCTGCACGTGCTCTGTCATGGCTGGACTCCGGCCTCGATCCGCTCCCCGGTCGCTGACGCTCCCTGCGAGGCCCCCTCGACCGTCGTCCTCGCGGGCGCCCGTCGTCACGACTCCCCCACCAGCGCCAGGAAGGCGTCCTCGAGCCGGCGTCGCGGCGTGAACTGCTCGACGGCGACCCCCGCGGCCACCAGCGCCTGCAGCACGTCGGCGCGCCGGGCGCCGTCGAGCTCGGCCACGAGGCCCTCGTCGGTGCGCCCGGCGGTCACCCCCGGCAGCGACGAGAGGACGGCGACCGCCCGGTCGGTGTCGGCCTCGTCGGCCAGGCCGACCAGCACCGAGCCGCCGGTACCGACGATCTCCTCCACGGTGCCCTGCGTGATCTTCTGCCCCTTCGCCATCACGACGACGTGGCTGCAGGTCTGCTCGATCTCGCTGAGCAGGTGGCTGGAGACGATCACCGTGCGGCCGGTGGCGGCGTAGGAGCGCAGCACCTCGCGCATGGCGTGGATCTGCGGCGGGTCCAGCCCGTTGGTCGGCTCGTCGAGGACCAGCAGGTCGGGCAGCCCGAGCATCGCCTGGGCGATCGCGACCCGCTGGCGCATGCCCTGGCTGTACCGGCGCACCGGCCGGTCGATGGCGGCGCCCAGCCCCGCGATCTCGATGGCCTCCGCCATGTGCGCGTCCTCGGCCGGACGTCCGGTGGCGGCCCAGTAGAGGGTGAGGTTGTCCCGGCCGGAGAGGTGCGGCTGCAGGCCGGTGCCCTCCACGAACGAACCGAGCCGGGAGAGCACGGGGGCGCCGGGACCGGCGGCGTGCCCGAAGATGCTGATCCGCCCCTCGGTGGGCTTGATGAGGCCCATCAGCATGCGCAACGACGTGGTCTTGCCGGCGCCGTTGGGCCCGAGCAGGCCGAGCACCTGGCCGCGCCGCACCTCGAACGAGAGGTCACGGACGGCGACGAAGCCGTCCTTGTAGGCCTTGGTCACGCCGGTGAACCGCAGCGGGACGTCCTCGCCGTCCGGCTCGACCTGGGAGATCTGCCGGCGCCGGCGGGCGCCCCACCAACGGGCGGCGAGCCAGCCGAGCAGGCCCAGGCCCGCGAGGACGGCGAGCAGCACCCACCAGCGGGAGGTGCCGGTCGTGGCCTCGCTGCGGCCGTCCACCTCGGGAGCGGCCAGCGTCGCCTCGCCCGCGGCGACGCCGTTGGGGGCGACGTCGGATGCGAGCCCGACGGTGTAGACCGCCGCCTCGTCGGGGAGCGCGAACGCCTGGTCGGTGGAGGAGACCAGCACGCGCATGGTGTGGCCGGTCTCGAACCGGTGCACGATGCCCGGGAGCGTGACGCTCACCCGCGTCGGCGCGGTGGGGTCGGTGGAGATCCCGGTGAGCGAGAGGGGGGCCACCAGCCCGCCCGGCAGGGTCGTCCCGCCGTCCGGCCCGACGTCGTAGAGCTTGGCGAACAGGGTGGCGCTGCCGCTGGGCGAGGCGACCGCGAGGTCGACCGTCGAGGCGCCGACGACCTCCACCGGGGCCTCCAGCGGGGCGCTGTCGAAGGCGGCGTACTGGCCGGGGATCTCCGCGGTCGTGCCGCCCAGCGCGGAGGTCAGCGCCCCGAGCCCCGGCACGGTGGTGAGCGCGGCGGGCGTGCCGCCGGCCGGGGTGACGACCGGCTGCACGGGGCCGGAGACGGTCACCGCGCGGCGGGTGGCCGGCTCCGCGCCGTCGAGGCCGGGGTAGGCCGCCGCCGCGACGGTCTGGCCGCCGCCCTGCACCGGGCCGACGGTGGCGCCGAGCCCGGTCGGTGCCGGGTACTGGAAGCCCGTGCCGGGGTCCTCGCCCTCCCCCCGCAGGTGCCAGTCGAACCAGCCGGCGACCTGGTCGCGGAGCTCCTGCGCCTGCCGGTCGGACGAGGAGGCGTCGTGGCCGCCGGCGAACCAGACCACCTTGACCGGCGTCCCGTCCGCGGCGATCCCGCGTGCGTTGGCGTCGGCCTGGCCGACCCCGAAGAGCGAGTCCTGGGTGCCCTGGACGAGCAGCGTCGGCACGTCGATGCGGTCGAGCACCCCGGCCGGGCTGCTGCGGTCGAGGACCGCGGCGACCTCCGGCGTGAGCGTGCCCGTGGCGGCGGCCGTCTGGTAGGCCTCGCAGACCTCGACGCGGAAGCGGCCGCAGGTGAGCAGCAGCTCGGCGGCCGCTGGGTCCTGCGCCGCCTGCGCGAGGAGCTCGTCGGGCAGCCGGGTGGGCAGCGCGGCGCCGCCCGCCCCGCCGCCACCGCCGAGTGCGTCGAGGAGGCCGCCGGAGGACGAACCGATGCCGAAGAACAGCCCGGACCACAGCCGCTTGTAGACCCCCGACCCCTCGGTCTGCGGGACCGCGGCGACCGTGTCGGCCTCCAGCTCGCCGGTCTGCGAGGGGAAGAGCGAGGTGGTCAGCGAGTGCCAGGTGATCTGCGGCGCGATGGCGTCGACCCGCTCGTCGTAGGCGGCGCCGAGCAGGGCCAGCGCGCCGCCGTACGAGCCACCGGCGACGCCCACCCGCGGGTCGCCGTCGGCGTCGAGCTGGACGCCGTCGCGCTCGGCGAGCAGGTCGAGCAGCGTGGAGAGGTCGGCGATCTCGTAGCGGGGGTCGTTGAGCCCGATCCGCCCGGTGCTCTCCCCGAAGCCGCGCGCGGAGTAGGTGAGGACGACGTAGCCGCGCTCGGCGAGGTCGGCGGCGTCGTCGGCCACCGACCGCTTGCTGCCGCCGAAGCCGTGTGCCAGCACCACCGCCGGGGCGGGCTCGTCGGTGTCGGGGAGGTACAGCGTCGTGTCGAGCTCGACGGCGTCCTCGCCGGAGCCCGACGGCACCCGGGCCTCCTCGGTCCGCAGCTCGGCGGCGCCCGCCGGGGGCGCGAGCACGAGCAGACCGGTGGGCAGGGCGAGGGCGAGCAGGGCGGCGGCCACGGCGCCCGCACCGGGGCGCGGGCGGCGACGCACGGGCCCTCGGAGGGGACGCACGCTGCCCCCAACGGCCGAGGGGCGGCGGGTGTTCCGGCCGAGCCGGTTCAGGGCTGCCAGTTGCCGGTGGCCACGATGACCAGCCCGGGCGCCGGGGCGTCGGTCACCTCGAAGAAGCGCGGCGCGGGGCCGGCGAGCTCGGGGAACTGGTCGATCAGCTGCAGCGCCGCCTGGCGCTGCTGCTCGTCGCCCTCGGTGAAGAAGACGGTCGTGGCCGAGACGTCGGTGCCCTCGTAGGCGCCCACCCCCGGCGACTCCCAGCCGCCGGCCGCCACGGCGCCGGAGATCTTCGCGGCCAGGCCGGTGACGTTGGTGGCGTTGAGGACGGTCACGGGGACGCGCACGGGGGTGGTGATCGCCGGCTCCACGACCACGGGCTCCTCCGGCAGCGGCGGCAGGGCCGCGGTGGGGACGGCGACGGTGGGGACGGCGGCCGGAGCCGGGACGGCGGCCGAGGCCTCCTCCTTCTCCGGGGCGGTGACCGTGTAGACGCCGAGGACCGCGCCGGCCACCACGGCCATCGCGACCAGGCCCATGAGCACGCGGCGCGGCTTCCGCTCGGGCTCGTCGTCGAAGATGACCTCGGGGGTGCCGTTGCGCTTCGCCGCCTTGCGGCGGGCGGCGTCGGCGGCCTGCCGCTCGGCGCGGTAGGCGGCGCGCCCGCCCTTGACCGCGGCGCCCGGCGCGATGCCGGCCGCCTCGAGGTCCTGGTCGTCGTAGCCCGGCTCGTCGTGGGCGAGGCCGCCGTCGAGGTCGTCGTCGAGGTCGGCCGGCTCGGCGCGGCGGGCACCGGCGCCCCGCTCCGGGATCGCCGTGGTGGCCGGCGCCTGCAGCACCTCGGGCGCGACCCGGGAACGGCCCGTCTCGTCGGTGCGCGAGGGCTTGGTCCAGTCGCCGTAGGAGGACGCCGGCGCACCCGAGGGGGTGGTCTGCCGCGGCACGCGTGGGACGAGCGGCGCCGGGGTGCTGCGTCCCACGCCGCGGGCGGGGCCGGTGGAGGCAAGGGGCTCGTCGTCCACGAGCACCCCCGCGCGGGCCGGGAGGATGGGCTTCGCCGCCAGCGGGACTGCCTGGACAGGCGCCTCGGCGACCGGCCGCGCGAGGGCGTCGGCGGGGCGCGACGGGGCGGGGACCTCGGCGGCGAGAGCCGGTGAGGGCACCGCGCGGAACGGTGCGGCGCTCGTCTGCGGCGCGATGACGGGAGCGGGGGCAGGGACGGCGGCCGCGCGCGGGCCGACCGGCACGGGTGGCAGGGGCAGCCGGGAGCGGGAGACCTGGCCGGGGCCGTCGACGGGCGCATCCACCGGGACGTCGCGCCGGAGAGCGGCGCGGTCGCGCCCGGGCGCGGTGGGGTGGTCGCTCAGGCCGGCGCCCGGGAAGGAGCCGTCCGGGGCGTCGGTCCTGCGCCGCCCAGCGGGCGCAGACGCGTTCCCCTGAACCAGTCCGTCACTGCCTGACGCGGCGTGCCTGCCCACGGTGACCGAATCTAATCCATGTCATTCCCCTTGCCCAGGACCCGCACGGCACGGGTCCGCTGACGCGCCGTCCGCAACCGGCGCAGCCGGCGGACCACCAGCGGGTCGGCCGCGAGCGCCTCGGGACGGTCGACCAGGGCGTTGAGGGCCTGGTAGTACCGGGTGGGTGTCGTGCCGAACAGGTCGCGGATCGCCGTCTCCTTGGCGCCCGCGCGCCGCCACCACTGGCGCTCGAAACCGAGCATGTCATGCTCGCGCCGTGAGAGGCCTGCGGCTCCGGCCTGCACGGACCCCTCCCCTGACCCGTCGACCCGGGGCGGGGAGACCACGGGGGCTGGGTCGCTGTTCATGGTCGGACCATCTCCTGAGCTGCTCCGCCGACCGGGTGCTCCCGGCGGCTCGGGCACGACGGTAGCGCCGCCCACCGACGATTCCGGCGACCGCGCCGTAGCGACTCCGGCGGTCGGTTCAGGGGGTCGCGACCACCGCGTCACGGGCCGCCCTGCGGGCCCCGGCCCGGGCGCGTCGGAGCGTGTCGGCGGTGAAGACGGCCAGCGCCACCCAGACGATCACGAAACCGGCCAGCCGGGCCGGCGGCATGGGCTCGTCGTAGACGAAGACGCCGATCGCCAGCTGCATCAGCGGCGTCAGGTACTGCAGCAGGCCCACGGTCGACAGGGGGATCCGCCGGGCGGCCGCGGCGAACAGCAGCAGCGGCACCGCCGTCGCCACCCCGGCGCTGGCCAGCAGCAGGGCGTGCCCGGCACCCGCGTTCGCGAACGTGCCCGAGCCCCCGCCGTGGAGGACGGCGAGGACGACGCCGGCCGGGACGGCGACCAGCGCCGTCTCCAGGAACAGGCCCGGCGCCGCCTCGACCCGGACGAGCTTCTTCATCAGGCCGTACAGGCCGAACGAGAGCGCCAGGCCGAGGGCGATCCACGGCGGGCGCCCGTAGTCGACGGTGAGCACCGCGACGGCGACCGCGGCGATGCCGACGGCGACCCACTGCAGGGGGCGCAGCCGCTCGGTGAACACCACCACGCCCAGGACCACGCTGACCAGCGGGTTGATGAAGTAGCCGAGCGAGGTCTCCACGACCTGCCCGGAGTTGACCCCGTAGACGTAGATCAGCCAGTTCGTGGCGATCAGCACCGCGGCACCGGCGAGGACGAGCACCGTGCGGGGGCTGGTGACCGCGGCCCGCACGTGGCCCCAGCGGCGGACGACGGTGAGCAGCAGCCCGACGAACAGCAGCGACCAGAGCACCCGGTGGGCGACGATCTCCAGGCCGCCGGCGGGCTCGAGCAGCGGGAAGTAGAGCGGGAAGACGCCCCAGAGCGCGTAGGCGCCCAGCCCGGAGACCACCCCCAGGCGACGCTCGTCCACGGCGGCACCGTACGCCCGGGCCGGAGACCGGCCGCAGGCGACCGGATCGGCCTACCGTCAGGGTGTGAGCACTCGGCGCCCGGGCCCCCTGCAGTGGGTCTGGTACGCGTACGGCGGGGGGTTGCCCCGCGAGCTGGCGCCGTGGGTGCTGGCCGACACCACGCGCCGCACCTGGGTCTGGCGCCACCTGGCCCGGGCGGTCGTGCAGCTGCTGCCACTCGTCGTCGCGTGCCTGCTCCTCGTCCCCGTCCCGCTGGCCTACCGCGTCTCCGCCGCCGCCGGCGGCCTGCTGCTCGGCCTGCTCTTCTCGCTGGCCTACATGGTCGAGACGATCGAGCACCGCGTGGCCAAGGCCGGTTACCCGCCGGGGACGGCGGCGCAGCTGCGGGCCGAGCGCGCCGAGCGGGCGCGGGTGGAGCGGCTCTCCCCCTACCGGCGCGACGGCGCGGGGAGCTTCGACTGAGCCGACGAGGGGACTCGAACCCCTAACCGCCCGATTACAAGTCGGGTGCGCTACCAGTTGCGCCACGCCGGCGAGACGCGGGGACAGGTCCCGGGCCCGAGTCTAGGGACAACGCCGGGACGGATCCCGCGTCGTCCTACCCGACTCGGACGGACGCGGTCAGGCAGCCTCGGTCTCCGCGCTGGGGTCCGCCCGCGGCGGGGTGCCGCGCACGAAGCCCGTGGGGTCGACGCTGCCCAGGGGCTCGGCCGCGAGCCAGCGGGCGAACCCGGCCGGGTCGCGGCGCTCCAGCTCGTCGAGCACCTGCTCCCGGCGGGCCACCAGCCGCTGTCGCGCCGCCGGGGCCAGCGGCCGCTTCAGCTCCGCGCCGGTGCGCCGCCACTCCTCCCCCAGCGCCGCCGTCGACGCGCCCGCCACCACGGCCGCGGGCTGCCAGCCGCCCGCGACCGGGCCCGGCGACGGCGCCGGGCGGGCCGCGGCCTCGCGGCGGTCGCGCGCCCAGCGGAGGGCGGCCCAGCCGGCGGCTCCCACGCCGACCAGCAGCAGCGCCAGCGCCCCACCGGCGAGGACCGCCGTCCCGCTGACCACCAGCAGCACCGCGATGGTGACGGCCGCCGCCTGCGCGGCCGCCTCCAGCACCGACCGGTGCGCGGGCCCGGGCGCCTCGCGCGCCACCCCGGCGGCGACGCACCCCGCGAGGGCGCCGGACACGCAGACGGCGACCAGCCCGGGCCCCCGGAGCGCGATGCCGCCCACGACCGCCACGACGGCGGCGCAGGCCAGACCCAGGCCGATCAGGAACCGGAAGAGAGGACCACGGACGGGCACGGAGAGCTCCACGAGGCCGACGGGACGGGCGAGGCGGGCCGCGGGCGGGGACCCCGGCTCAGGAACCGCCACTACCCGCCTGCTGCCGCCGCTGCACACGGTGTCTCGGAACTGTCACCCACCGCCCCGGGGCGCGGAGGCGACCGGGCAGGATCGGCGCCGTGGGGTCCTCGGTGGTCGACGTCGACCTCCGTCTCGGGATCGTCCTCGTCACGCTGACCGCGCTGGCCGCCGCGAGCGGGCGGCTGTCGGGCCTGGGTGAGGGCCGGTCCGTGCTCGTGGCGGCGGTCCGCGCCACCGTGCAGCTGGCCGTCGTCTCCGCCGTCCTGCTGGTCGTCGTCGGCTCGCTGTGGCTCTCCACCGCCTTCGTCCTGCTCATGGTGTCGGTGGCGACCGCCACCGCGGCCGGGCGGGCCACCGGCCGTCCGCTGCGCTCGCCGGGCGCCGTCCCCCGCCTGGCCGCAGTCGCCGTCCCCGTGGTCGGGGGCGCCGCCCCCGTGGTCGCCCTCGTGCTCGCCAGCGGCACGGTGCCGCTGCGCGGGGAGGCGCTGATCCCCATCGCCGGCATCCTCATCGGTGGTGCCATGACGGCCACCTCGCTCGCGGGCCGGCGCCTGCGCGAGGAGCTCGGGCAGCGGCGCGGCGAGGTGGAGGCGGCGCTCGCCATCGGCCTGCTCCCCCGGGACGCGGTGCTGCTCGTCGGCCGCCCGGTGGCCGGCACCGCGCTGGTCCCCCCGCTGGACCAGACCCGCACCGTCGGGCTGGTCACCCTGCCCGGCGCCTTCGTCGGCGTGCTGCTCGGCGGCGGCAGCCCGCTGGAGGCCGGCGCGGCGCAGCTGCTGGTGCTCGTCGGCCTGCTCGCCACCGAGGTGCTGGCGGTCTGGGCCGTCACGGAGCTGGTCGCCCGGGGGCGGCTGCTGAAGGTCCCCCGCTGATCGCGGCGCCCAGGAAGCTCACAGGCACCCTCCAGCGTTGAGCCAGAGGCGGAGCCGACAGTGGGTTGCGACGCAGCGGCCGCACGGCTGCGAGGAGAGGAACGAACACGTGAGCGAGCACCAGCACCAGTACCCCGGCGCCGGCCAGCAGTACGGCTGGCAGCCCCCGCTGCCGACGCCGCACCAGGCGACGACGCCCCAGCCGGTGACGGTCCCCGGCTACCCCGGGTACGGCGGGCTGCCCGCGCCGACGGTCGAGCAGCCCCCCTCCCGGCGCGCGAGCCGGCTGCGCATCGGCCTGGTCGGTCTCGTCGCGGGCGCGCTCATCGGCGGTGGCGCCGGTGCGGGCGTGGTGACCCTGCTCGACGAGCCGGCCGGTGGCAGCGGCACGCCCGCCTCCGCCCAGAGCGTCACCATCGAGAACCCGGAGCGGGCGACCACCGCCACGGCCGCCGCGGCCAAGGCGGCGCCTAGCGTCGTCACCGTCTACGTGAGCAGCGGGTCCGGCGCGGGCAGCGGCTCGGGCGTCGTCCTGACCTCCGACGGCTACGTCCTCACCAACAACCACGTCGTCGCCGAGGGCGCGGGGGGCAGCGGCGCGGTCCAGGTGCGCACCGCCGACGGCACCCTCTACGACGCCGCGGTCGTGGGCACCGATCCCGAGTCCGACCTGGCCGTGCTGCGCCTGGACGGCGCGGAGGACCTGGTCGCGGCCACGTTCGCCGACTCGGACGAGGTGCAGATCGGCGACGTCGCCGTCGCCATCGGCGCCCCGCTGGGCCTGTCGAACACCGTCACGGACGGCATCATCAGCGCGACCGGCCGCGCGGTGGCCACCGGCTCCACCGAGGGCGACGCCACGGTCCTGGACGCGATCCAGACCGACGCGGCGATCAACCCGGGCAACTCCGGTGGCGCGCTCGTCGACGGCGCCGGCGAGGTGATCGGCATCAACACCGCGATCGCCACCGTCGCGTCGGGCGTACCTGGCGGGCAGGCGCAGAGCGGCAACATCGGTGTCGGCTTCGCCATCCCGGGCAACACTGCCCAGCGGATCGCGCAGGAGATCATCCAGACCGGCAGCGCCACCCGCGCGTTCCTGGGGGTGACCGCGACGGTCGCCGCCGACGACCAGAACCGCGAGGTCGGCACCGGCGCCGAGGTCGTCACCGTGGAGCCCGGCAGCGCCGCCGAGGAGGCCGGGCTGCGCACCGGCGACGTCGTCACCGCCGTCGGCCAGCGGCCGGTGACCACCTCCACGGAGCTGACCGCCGCGATCCGCAGCAAGGCCCCCGGCGAGACCGTGGAGCTCACGGTCCGCCGCGGCTCGGCCGACGTCACCGTCGAGGTCACCCTGGGCGAGACGAGCTGACACCCCCGGCGGCCGCCCGCCCCGGCTCCCTAGGCTGGGCCGGGTGGCCGCTCCCCCGCTGACCGCCCCCCTGGCCGGGACGCTCGACGACCCGGCCCGGGCCCGCGACCTGGCCCGCATGAAGCGGCTGGCGACCGGGCTGTTCCTGCTCGCCGCCGCGGTCTTCCTGGTCTGCGTGCTGGTGGGCGAGGAGACCGGCGCATGGGTCGGCTACGTGCGCGCGACGGCGGAGGCCTCGATGGTCGGCGCGCTCGCGGACTGGTTCGCCGTCACCGCGCTCTTCCGGCACCCCCTGCGGCTGCCGATCCCGCACACCGCGATCATCCCGCGTAAGAAGGACCAGATCGGTGAGAGCCTGGGCGCCTTCGTGCAGGAGAATTTCCTGACCCGCGCCGTCGTCGCGGAGAAGCTCGCCACCATCGACGTCCCCGGCCGGCTGGGCACGTTCCTCGCCGCCCCCGGCCGCGCCGAGCGCCTGGGTGGCGACGCCGCCACCGCGCTCACCGGCCTCACCCACCTGCTCAAGGACGACGACGTGCAGCCCGCCGTCGCCGCGCTGGTGGACCGCAAGCTGCACGAGACCCCGGCGGCCCCCGCGCTGGCCCGCGTGCTCGAGCTCGTGGTGGACGGCGACCGGCACCAGGAGGTGCTGTCGGCGGCGCTGCGGCTCACCGCCCGCTTCCTCGACGAGAACCGGCTGGTGTTCCGGGCGCAGCTGGGCGACGCCTCCCCCGCCTGGGTGCCGGACTGGGTGGACGACCGCGTGTTCGACCGCGCCTTCGCCGGCGTGCACCAGTTCCTCGCCGAGGTGGCCGCCGATCAGCGGCACGAGCTGCGCCGGGCCTACGACGCGCGGTTGCGCCTGTACGTGCACGCGCTGCGCACCGACCCCGCCGCCGCCGAGCGCGTGGAGGAGTTCAAGCACGAGGTGCTGGCCCACCCCGCGGTGCGCGACTGGTCCGGTTCCCTCTGGACGACGGCGAAGGACGCGGTGCTGACCGCCGCGGCCGACCCGACCTCGCCGCTGCGCGCCCGCGTGACGGCGCTGATCCTCGACGGCGCGCGGCTGCTGCGGACCGACCCGACCGTGCGCGAGCTCGTGCAGCGGCACAGCGGCCAGGTGGCGGGCTACCTCGCCGAGCGCTTCTCCGGCGACCTCGCCGACCTGGTCAGCACCACCGTCGCCCGCTGGGACACCGACGAGACCAGCCGGCGGATCGAGCTGCAGGTGGGCCGGGACCTGCAGTGGATCCGGGTGAACGGCACCGTCGTCGGTGGCCTGGCCGGCCTGGTGATCTACACGGTGGCGCAGCTGCTCGGCTGACCCGCGCGGAGGCCCCCCGTCCGGCGCTCCGTCCTCACCGCTGGATGTAGTCCACCAGCTGCTGGCGCTCCGCCTCCAGCTCGTCCAGCCGCGCCTTGACGACGTCCCCGATCGAGACGATCCCGACCAGCGCCCCGTCGGCGACGACGGGGACGTGCCGGACCCGGTGCTCGGTCATCGTCCGCGCGAGACCGTCCACGGTGGCGTCGGGCGAGCAGACGTGCACCTGGGTCGTCATCACGCTCTCCACGGCCTGCGCCAGGAGCTCGCTGCCCCGGTCGTGGAGCCCCCGCGCGACGTCCCGCTCGGAGATGATGCCGTCGATCCGGCGACCGTCGGAGGAGACGACGAGCGCACCGATCCCCAGCTCCGCCAGCAACGCGAGGGCGGACCGGATGCTCGCGGAACCGTCGATGGTGGCGACCTCGGAGCCCTTGCGCCGGAGCAGTTGGCTGATGCGCACGCTGTCCTCCTCGGGCCGGTGCCCGGGAGTGTGCTCCTGCCTCCTCGCGGGTGCAACGGTGTCGGGACCGCCCGGCGCGAGCCGGGGAGCTACCTGGCCGCGCCCGAGCTGCGGACCATGGCGGCCTGGTACAGCGCGATGCCGGCCGCGACGCTGACGTTGAGCGACTCGGTGTCGCGCGAGATCGGGATGCGGACGACGACGTCGCACTTCTCCCGCACCAGCCGGGAGAGACCGGTGCCCTCCGCGCCCACGACCAGGGCGACCGGGTCGGCGAAGCCGTCGTACTGGTGCAGGTCGACGTCGCCGTCACCGGCCAGCCCGACGGTCTGCAGCCCGGCGTCCTGGTAGGCGGCGAGCGCCCGCGGCAGGTTGACCGCGCGGGCGACGCGCAGCCGGGCCGCCGCGCCGGCGCTCGTGCGCCAGGCCGAGGCCGTCATCCCGACCGCGCGGCGCTGCGGCACGACGACGCCGTGGGCGTCGAACGCGGCCGCGGACCGGACGACGGCGCCGAGGTTGCGCGGGTCGGTGACGCCGTCCATCGCCACGACGAGCGGCGCGCGGCCGGAGTCGCGGGCGAGATCGAGCAGGTCGTCGGGGTGCGCGTAGTCGTACGGCGGCACCTGCAGGCCGATGCCCTGGTGCAGGGCGCCCTGCGACATGCGGTCGAACTCGGCCCTGCCCACCTCGAGGAGCGGCAGCCCGCGGTCGGCCGCGAGCGCGAGCGCCTCGGTGATCCGTTCGTCGGTCCCGCCGCGCGTGGTGTCCCCGGTGACCACGTACAGCGCCGTCGCCGGGATCTGCGCGCGGAGCGCCTCGACGACGGGGTTCCGCCCGAGCAGCAGCTCCGGGGTCTCCTCGGCGCGCTGGCGGGCGCGGGCGCGGTCGGCGCGCTGCCGCGCCTCGGCCTGGGCACGCCGCTGGGCAGGGTGCCCGGTGCGCATCTCGGCGGGTGGGGTGGCGCCGCGGCCGGCGAGCGACCGACGGTTCTTGCCGCCCGTCCCCGCGGTCGCCGTCTTCTTGCCCGCACCGGTCGTGCGGCCGCGGCGCTGGCTGTTGCCGGCCATCAGTGGGTCAGCTCCCATCGGGGTCCCTGCGGGGTGTCCTCGACCTGCACGCCGAGGGCGGCGAGCTGGTCGCGGATCGCGTCCGCGGCGGTGAAGTCCTTGCGAGCGCGGGCAGCCTGCCGCTGCTCCAGCGCCAGTGCCACGAGGCCGTCGGTGGCCTGCGCCAGCCGGTCGTCGGAGCCGCCGGCCCACTGCGGGTCCAGCGGGTCCAGCCCGAGCACCCCCAGCATGGCGCGCACCGAGCCCAGCGTGCCGGCGACCGCCTGCTCGTTCCCGGCAGCCAGGGCGGTGTTCCCCTCGCGCACCATGTCGTGGATCGCGGCGACCGCCGCCGGGGTGCCGAGGTCGTCGTCGAGCGCGTTGCCGAAGTCGGCGCAGAGCACCGGCGCCCCGGCGTCCGCGCCGACCCGCTCCGCCGCCCGCTTCACGAAGGACTCGATCCGGCGGTAGGCCTGCCCGGCCTCCTCCAGCGCGGCGTCGGTGAACTCGATCATCGAGCGGTAGTGCGGCGCGACCAGGTAGTAGCGCAGCTCGACCGGCCGCACCCGGCGGACGACCTCGTCGACCAGCGCCGTGTTGCCCAGCGACTTGCTCATCTTCTCGCCGCCGAGGGTGACCCAGCCGTTGTGCAGCCAGTACTGCGCGAAGCCGTCGCCGGCGGCCCGGGACTGCGCCTGCTCGTTCTCGTGGTGCGGGAAGCGCAGGTCCAGGCCGCCGCCGTGGATGTCGAACTCGGCGCCGAGGTACTTCCCGGCCATCGCCGAGCACTCCAGGTGCCAGCCCGGCCGGCCGCGCCCCCACGGGGTCGGCCACGAGGCCGTCGCCGGCTCCGCGGGCTTGGCGGCCTTCCACAGCGCGAAGTCGCGGGGGTCGCGCTTGCGCTCGTCGCTGTCGGTGTCGGCGGCGGGCTCGAGCGCGTCGAGCCGCTGGCCGGTGAGCGCCCCGTACCCCGGGAAGGAGCGGACGTCGAAGTAGACGTCGCCGTCGACGGCGTAGGCGTGCCCGCGCTCGATCAGCCGCTGCATGAGCTCGACCATCTCGGGGACGTGCCCGGTGGCGCGCGGCTCGTAGGTGGGCGGGAGGACACCGAGGACGTCGTAGGCGCGGGTGCTGGCCCGCTCGTTGTCGAACGCCCACGCCCACCAGGGGACGCCGTGCTCGTCGGCCTTGGCGAGGATCTTGTCGTCGATGTCGGTGACGTTGCGGACGTAGGTCACCTCGAGGCCCCGCGCGACCAGCCAGCGCCGGAGGACGTCGAAGGAGACCGCCGCCCGGACGTGCCCGACGTGCGGCGGGCCCTGCACGGTGAGACCGCAGACGTAGACCGACGCGTGACCGGCACGCAGGGGCGTGAAGTCGCGGACCGCGCGGGCGGCCGTGTCGTACAGGCGGAGGCTCACCGCGCGAAGTTTACGTAGCGCGGCGTGGACACCGACGGGAGTCTACGGACTGTCCGCGGGCCCCTCCGCCTGCGGCGAGGCCGCCTCCTCCGTGCGGATCACCAGCGCGGTCGCGACCGCGGCCCGGCCCTCTCCCCGGCCGGTCAGCCCGAGACCGTCGGTGGTGGTGGCCGCCACGCTCACCGGGGCGCCGAGCGCGGCCGAGAGCGCAGCCTCGGCCTCCGCCCGGCGGGGACCCAGCTTCGGGGTGTTCGCGACGAGTTGCACCGATGCGTTGCCGATCTCCCAGCCGAGGCCGGTGACCACCTCGCGCACGTACTCGAGGACGGCGATGCCCGCGGCCCCGGCCCAGCGCGGGTCGTCGGTGCCCAGCAGGCCCCCGATGTCACCGAGCCCGGCGGCGGACAGCACGGCGTCGGTCAGCGCGTGGGCGACCACGTCGCCGTCCGAGTGCCCGGCGCAGCCGTAGGTGCCGGGCCAGTCCAGGCCGGCCAGCCGGCACGGCCGGCCCGCGACGATCGGGTGGACGTCGGTGCCGATGCCGACGCGTGGCAGCAGGGTCACGGGCGCACCCCGCTCGCGGTCGGGCCCGCGCTCAGCTCGGCGAGCGCGAGGTCGTGCGGGACGGTGATCTTCGCGGCGCGCTCGTCGCCGGGGACGGTGTGCACCGGCACGCCCGCGGCCCGGACGACGGCGGCGTCGTCGGTGAGCTCGGCCGCGTCGTCGAGGGCGGCGTAGGCGGCGACCAGGGTGACGCGGTCGAACCCCTGCGGCGTCTGCACCCGGCGCAGCGGGGCGCGGGGCACCGCCTGGGCGACCACGCCGTCGTCGTCCACCAGGACGGTGGTGTCGACGACGGGCAGCACGGGGACGACGGCGAGCGCACCCCCGGCGAGGGCGTCGAGCACCCGGGCGACGGCGTCCGGCGGGGTGAGCGGCCGGGCGGCGTCGTGCACGAGGACGACGTCGGCGCCCGCCCCCGCGGCGGCGAGCCCGGCGCGGACCGACGCCGTGCGGGTGGCTCCCCCGTCGACGAGCCGGACCGCCGGGGGCAGCGCGGCGGCGAAGGCGGCGCGCTCGGCGGGCGGCACGGTGACGACGACCTCGTCCACACCCCCGGCGAGCAGCCCGTCGACCGCCCAGGCGACCAGGGGCCGCCCGGCCAGCGGCACCAGCGCCTTCGGCAGCGCCTGCCCGTCCCGTTCGGCGCCCAGACGCGAACCGCTCCCGGCCGCTGCGACGATGGCGACAGCGTGCACGGGAGCGGTTCGGTGGGATCTGCGGAAGCGCGGAGCGCTCAGCTGGCGAGGACCTCGTCGAGCAGGATCTCGGCCTTGTCCTCGTTGGTGCCCTCGGCGAGCGCGAGCTCGCTGACCAGGATCTGACGAGCCTTGGAGAGCATCCGCTTCTCGCCGGCCGAGAGGCCACGGTCCTTGTCTCGGCGCCACAGGTCGCGGACGACCTCGGCCACCTTGTTGACGTCGCCGGAGGCCAGCTTCTCGAGGTTGGCCTTGTAGCGGCGCGACCAGTTCGTCGGCTCCTCGGTGTGCGGGGCGCGCAGCACCTCGAACACCCGGTTGAGCCCCTCCTGACCGACGACGTCGCGGACGCCGACGATCTCTGCGTTGTCGGCCGGCACACGCACGGTGAGGTCGCCCTGGGCGACCTTCAGCACGAGGTAGGCCTTCTCTTCACCCTTGATCGTGCGCTTCTCGATCGCCTCGATGAGCGCGGCACCGTGGTGCGGGTAGACGACGGTCTCGCCGACAGTGAAGCCCATGTGGATGTGACCCCTTTCGCTCCCCCAAGGTTAGCACGGCAGACTGACCAGCGGATCGGCGCCGGGCAGTAAATCTGCAGGTCAGCGGCCTGGGCAAGTCCGTCGGAGGGGTTGACACAGCGTGATTGATGTGCCTGCGGGAGCCGCTCCCCACGGCGGGACGGTCCGCGCGCTGGTCCGCGCCACGCACCCCGGGCCGGCCCTCGCGGTCACCACCGTGGCCACCCTGCTCGCCCTCGCGGCGAACGTCCCCCCGGCGCGGACGGCGCTGCTCTGCGCGGCCGTCCTCGCAGGTCAGGCGTCCATCGGCTGGAGCAACGACTGGCTCGACGCCGACCGCGACCGCGCCGTCGCGCGGGCCGACAAGCCCGTCGTCCAGGGCGCCGTCGACCCCGCCCTGCTGCGTCGCGCCGCCCTCGCGGCCGCCGCAGTCGCGGTCGTGCTCTCGCTGCTGCTGGGCCTCGTCCCCGGCGCGCTGCTGCTGCTGCTCGTCGCGAGCGGGTGGGCCTACAACGCCGGGCTCAAGCGCACGATCTGGTCGGGTGCCGGCTACGTCGTCGGCTTCGGCGCGCTGCCGGCCGGGGTGGTCGCCGCCGCCCCGGGCACCCCCGTGGCCCCCTGGTGGCTCGTGGTGGCCGGCGCGGCGCTCGGGGGCGCCGCCCACCTGGCGAACGTCGCACCCGACCTCGAGGACGACCTGGCCACCGGGGTCCGCGGGCTCCCGCACCGGCTGGGGGCGCGGGTCTCCGCGGTCACCGGCGCGCTCCTGCTGGCCGGGGCGTCGCTGGTGCTGGTGCTGGGCCCGCCGGGCCCACCCGGGGCGAGCGGGTGGGCGGCGCTCGCCCTGGCCGCTCCCGCGACGGCCGTGGCCGCTCTCGCGGGCACGGCGCGCTTCCGCCGGCTGGCCTTCCCCGCGGTGATGCTGCTGACGGTGCTGGACGTCGCCCTGCTGGTCGGCAGCGGGTCGGCGCTCACCTGAGGCACCCCTCGGTGGGCGCCGGTCCGCGCCGCTGCCCGCTCCCTGCGGGCGGGCCGGGAAGGCGACCGATACGCTCGGGAGGTCTCCCTGCCGCCGATCCCCGGTGGCCGGCACGGTCCTGCTGGAGGTCGACAGCCGTGAACCGCGCTCTGCGCGCCGCCACGATGGGCGTTCTGCTCGTCTCCCCCTTCGCCCTCTCGGCCTGCAGCGCCGGCCAGGTCACGCAGACCGCCGAGCAGCAGCGCGACAAGGTCGGCGCCATGGCCGCGGTGGGTGACATCGCGCTGCGCCAGATCGCCGTCGTCGCCCCCGAGGACGGCGAGTACCCGGCCGGCGAGGACGCCCCGCTGCGGCTCGCCGTCGTCAACACCGGCACCGAGAGCGACACGCTGACCGGCGTCTCCGGCGAGGGGTTCGGCGACGTCGAGATCACCGCCCCCGAGGGCTCCGCGTCGCCGAGCGCACAGCCGCCCGGCACCGGCGGCGGCACCTCGGGCGGCACGAGCGCCCCCGCCGGCGAGGGCGAGCTGGAGATCCCGGCCGGCGCCACCGTCTTCTTCGGCGAGGACACCGACGCCGCCATCACGCTCACCGACCTCGACGAGCCGCTCACGACCGGCCGGATCCTCGAGCTGACCTTCAGCTTCGAGAACGCCGGCGACGTGACCACGATGGTCCCGGTCGCCGCCCTCGAGGAGGTCCGCGAGCGCGGTGAGTCGTTCGACTTCCACCACGAGGAGGAGGGCGAGACCGGCGGCGGTGTCGACGAGGGCAACCGCGAGCAGACCGAGGTCGCCGGCGGGGGGAACCCCGAGAACTGACCTCCACCCCCTGCTCCACCCGCGACGGCGGCTCCTCCCGGGGAGCCGCCGTCGCGCGTTCTGCGGGGAACTGTCGGTGGCCGCGGCTAGCGTGCCCGCCGTGCCACCTGCCGGAGTGAAGTCCCGCCCTGCCCACCGCTGCACCGAGTGCGGCTACGCATCGGCCAAGTGGGTCGGGCGCTGCCCCGAGTGCCAGGCGTGGGGCACCCTCCAGGAGCTCGGTGCCCCGACCACCGGGCTCCGGGCCGTCGCGGCCGGCCAGGTGAGCGCTCCGGCGCGGCCGATCGCCCAGGTCGAGCTGGCCGGCGCCCGCGCCGTGCCGACCGGCATCGACGAGTTCGACCGCGTCCTGGGCGGCGGCCTGGTGCCGGGCGCGGTGCTCCTCGTGGCCGGCGAGCCCGGGGTCGGCAAGTCCACGCTGCTGCTCGAGGTGGCCCACCGGGTAGCGGCCACGGGCGGCACGACGCTCGTGGTCTCCGGGGAGGAGTCGGCCGGGCAGGTCCGGCTCCGCGCGGAGCGGATCGGCGCCCTGCACGACCGGCTCTACCTCGCCGCCGAGACCGAGCTCTCCGCCGTGCTGGCCCACGTCGAGGCGGTCAACCCCTCGCTGCTGGTCCTCGACAGCGTCCAGACCGTCCGCTCCCCCGCCGTCGAGGGCACCGACGGCGGTGCCACGCAGGTGCGCGCGGTCGCCTCGGCCCTGACCGGGGTCGCGAAGAGCCGCGGCATGACCACGATCCTCGTCGGCCACGTGACCAAGGACGGCGCCATCGCCGGCCCGCGGACGCTGGAGCACCTGGTCGACGTGGTCGTCTCCTTCGACGGCGAGCGCCACTCGACCCTGCGCATGGTCCGGGCGACCAAGAACCGGTTCGGCCCGGCCGACGAGATCGGGTGCTTCGAGATCGGCGACAGCGGGGTCGTGGGCGTGCCCGACCCGTCGGCCCTGTTCGTGTCGCGCCGCGCCGACCCGGTCCCCGGCAGCTGCGTCACCGTCACCCTGGAGGGCAGCCGGCCGCTGCTGGCCGAGGTGCAGGCCCTGGTGGCGAGCACGAGCGGGGGTGGCTCCCCCCGCCGGGCGGTCAGCGGGCTGGACTCCCAGCGGGTGGCCATGGTGAACGCGGTGGTCGAGCGTCGCGGGCGGGTGAAGCTCGCCGACGCCGACGTGTTCGCGGCGTCCGTCGGCGGGGTGCGGATCGCCGAGCCGGCGGCCGACCTGGCGCTGGCCCTGGCGATCGCCTCGGCCGCCAAGGACACCCCCCTGCCGGCGGGGCTGATCGCGCTCGGGGAGGTCGGCCTCTCCGGCGAGATCCGCCGCGTGGGGGGCACCGGTCGCCGGCTGGCCGAGGCCGCCCGCCAGGGCTACCGCGTGGCCCTGGTGCCCCCGGACGCCGGCGCCGCCCCGGCGGGCATGCGCCTGATCGAGGTCCCCGACCTGGGTGCGGCCTTCCACCGCATGTTCTGAGCCCGTAGGGTCTCGTATGAGGTGCCGGTCGACGCCGGCGCACCCCCGAGCGTGCTCGGCCCCCGGCGCGGGCACGTAGACTCGGTTTCCGTACCACTCGACCGTCAGGAGCGCTCGTGCCCGCCGCCGTGGACCCCGAGGTCGCCCTGCGCGAACTCCTCGGTCGCATCGCCCCCGGCACGGCGCTCCGCGACGGCCTCGAGCGCATCCTCGCCGGCCGCACCGGCGCCCTGATCGTGCTCGGCTACGACCGGGTGGTCGAGTCCATCTGCACCGGCGGCTTCGCCCTCGACGTCGCGCTCTCGGCCACCCGGCTGCGCGAGCTGGCGAAGATGGACGGGGCGGTGATCGTCTCCTACGACGGCAGCCGCATCGTCCGGGCGGGCGTGCACCTCATGCCCGACCCGACGGTCCCGACCGAGGAGTCCGGCACCCGCCACCGCACCGCGGAGCGGGTCGCCGTGCAGACCGGCTTCCCGGTGATCTCGGTGAGCCAGTCGATGCACATCATCAGCGTGTACGTCGCGGGCCGGCGGTACACCCTCGAGCACCCGACGACGATCCTCGCCCGCGCCAACCAGGCCCTCGCGGCCCTGGAGCGCTACAAGCTCCGCCTGGACGAGGTGGCGAGCACCCTCTCCGCGCTGGAGATCGAGGACCTCGTGACCGTGCGCGACGCGATGAGCGTCAGCCAGCGGCTGGAGATGGTGCGCCGGATCGCCGACGAGATCGAGGGCTTCGTCGTCGAGCTCGGCACCGACGGGCGGCTGCTGGCCCTGCAGCTGGACGAGATGCTCGCCGGCGTCGAGGAGGACCGCGGGCTGCTCGTCCGCGACTACCTGCCCGCGGCCGGCCGCCGTGCCCGGACGATCGACCAGGTGCTCACCGACCTGCGGGCGCTGACCGCCACCGAGCTGCTCGACCTCTCCGCCGTCGCCCGGTGCTACGGATTGCCCACGTCACCGGACGCCCTGGACTCGCCGGTGAGCCCACGGGGCTACCGCCTGCTCGCCCGGGTCCCCCGGCTGCCCGCCGGCATCATCGACCGCCTCGTCGAGCACTTCGGCGGGCTGCAGAAGCTGCTGGCCGCGACGATCGAGGACCTGCTCGCCGTGGAGGGCGTCGGCGAGGCCCGGGCGCGCGGCATCCGCGAGGGGCTGTCCCGGCTCGCCGAGACCTCCATCCTGGACCGCTACAGCTGACAGCCGGAGCAGGAGCATCCCGACCCCTGCTCGGGCTGCACCAGGTACGCGCTCGGCGGAGCCGAGGCCTGCCTGCTCACGCCGAAGGCGTGAGGGTGAGCGGGGCGTCGCCGGACACCTTCGTGTCCAGGCGGCCGCGGACCACGTAGCTCCCCGGCGAGGGCGTGACCCGGGGCGCCGCGCAGGCCGGGTCGCTGGTGAGCCCGCCCCACTGCACGGGGAGCACGACCGGCTCCCCCGGCGCCAGCGTGCGCTGGTCGCTGCTGCTCTCGGGGAAGCAGTCGTTGCTCCCCCAGATCCGCGCGCCGGTGGCATCCACCATCACGAACTCCTGCAGCTGCTTGTCCAGCGGCCGCACGCACGGGACCGACGAGGAGTTCACCACGACCAGTTCGAACGTGGGCTTGTCGCCCACGGCCACCGTGCCCGGGGTGCGCACCTCCAGGCCCAGCATCTCGTCGGTGCACGGCCCGCCCGGGGTCGGCCCCGCCGGGACCGGGGGCTGGGTCGGCGGCGCCGTGGTGCCCGGCGTCCGGACCTCCGCTACCGAGGGCACGACGCGCTCCAGCGCGGGCGGCTCCGTCGGCGCGACCCCCGCCGCCGGCACGGCGGCCGATCCGCTGCCGCCACCGTCCGGCACGAGAGCCAGCACGACCCAGGCGACACCGCCGAGCAGGGCCAGCAGGACCACCAGCACGGCCAGCCGACGCCGCCAGTAGACGGCTGCAGGCAGCGGGCCGACCGGGTGCAACACGCGCAGAACGCTAGTGCGCCCGGTCGCGACTGTTCCGCTCGGCACGCCGCGCCGGCCGCACGGCAGACTGGGTGCCCGTGACCAGGCTGCCCTCCTCCACCGCCGCGCCCGTCGGCGAGCTGATCGTCGACTGGTACGCCACCGCCGCCCGCGACCTGCCGTGGCGGACGCCGGAGGTCGACCCGTGGGCGGTGCTGGTCAGCGAGGTGATGCTCCAGCAGACCCCCGTGGCCCGCGTGGAGCCTGTCTGGCGGGCCTGGGTGGCCCGGTGGCCCACCCCGGCGGACCTGGCCGCCCAGCCGCCCGCCGAGGTCATCCGGGCGTGGGGGAAGCTCGGCTACCCGCGGCGCGCGCTGCGGCTGCGGGAGGCCGCCATCGCGATCAGCGAGCGGCACGGGGGCGTCGTCCCCTCCGACGTCGCCGCACTGGAGGCGTTGCCGGGGGTGGGCACCTACACCGCCCGCGCGGTCGCCTGTTTCGGGTACGGCCGGCGCCAGCCCGTCGTCGACACCAACGTCCGCCGCGTGGTGGCGCGGCTGGTGCACGGTCGGGCCGAGGCGGGCAACGCGCGGTCCGCCGACCTCACCGACGTCGCCGCGCTCGCACCGGAGGACGACGAGAGGGCGGTGCGCTTCTCGGTCGCGGTGATGGAGCTCGGCGCGCTGGTGTGCGTCGCCGGCACCCCGCGCTGCGGCGCCTGCCCGGTCCGCGACCGGTGCGCCTGGCGGTCGGCCGGCGCCCCGCCGCACGACGGGCCGCCCCGGCGGGTGCAGAAGTTCGCCGGCACCGACCGCCAGGTGCGCGGACGGCTGCTCGACGTCCTCCGGGCGGCGCACGAGCCCGTGGACGCGGCGGCGCTCGAGCCCGCGTGGGACGACGCCGTCCAGCGGTCCCGCTGCCTGGACTCGCTGCTCACCGACGGCCTGGTCGAGCAGACCGCCGACGGCCTCTTCACCCTCCCCGGGGGCGGCGCCGATCAGGTGACCTGATCATCGAGCGTCCTCCATCACGGTGTGCGGTGAGGGAGGACGCTCCACGATCAGGGTCCCTGATCGTGGCCGGGGCGGGACCGGGGTGAGGGGACGCGGGGCGGAGGGGCCGGTGAACGCCGGAGGGGCCGCCTCCCTCGCGGGAAGCGACCCCTCCGGTCGTGCTGATCGATCAGTCGGCCTGGGCCGCCGGACCGTCCTCGTCACCCTCGGCGCCCGAGAGGGCCACCGGCGGGGTGTCGGGCAGGTCGACCGGCTTGGGCTCGCCGCGGAAGGTGAACTTCTGCGCGGGGCCCTCGGCGTCGTCGACGTCCACCACGATGATCTGCCCGCTGGACAGCTCGCCGTAGAGGATCTTCTCCGACAGCGCGTCCTCGATCTCGCGCTGGATGGTGCGGCGCAGCGGCCGCGCACCCAGCACGGGGTCGAAGCCCCGGGTCGCCAGCAGCTTCTTCGCCGCGGGCGTGATCTCCAGCGCCATGTCCTTGTTGGCCAGCTGACCCTCCACCCGGCTGACCATCAGGTCGACGATCTGGATGATCTCCTTCTCGGTCAGCTGGTGGAACACGACGATGTCGTCGATGCGGTTGAGGAACTCCGGCCGGAAGTGCTGCTTCAGCTCCTCGTTGACCTTCAGCTTCATCCGGTCGTAGTTCGACTGGTCGTCGTTACCGGCCTGGAAACCGAGGCCCACGGCCTTGGAGATGTCCCGCGTACCGAGGTTCGTGGTGAGGATCAGGATCGTGTTCTTGAAGTCCACGATCCGACCCTGACCGTCGGTGAGACGGCCGTCCTCGAGAACCTGCAGCAGCGTGTTGAACACGTCCGCGTGCGCCTTCTCGATCTCGTCGAAGAGGACCACCGAGAACGGCTTGCGCCGGACCTTCTCGGTGAGCTGACCGCCCTCGTCGTAACCGACGTAACCGGGAGGCGCCCCGACCAGACGGGACACGGTGAAGCGGTCGTGGAACTCGCCCATGTCGATCTGGATGAGCGCGTCGTCCTCACCGAACAGGAACTGCGCCAGCGCCTTCGCCAGCTCCGTCTTACCGACACCCGAGGGGCCGGCGAAGATGAAGGAACCACCGGGACGGCGCGGGTCCTTGAGGCCCGCCCGCGTACGCCGGATGGCCTGGCTGACGCTCTTGATGGCCTCTTCCTGGCCGATGATCCGCTTGTGGAGCTCGTCCTCCATGCGGAGCAGACGCGTGGTCTCCTCCTCGGTGAGCTTGAAGACGGGGATGCCGGTCCAGTTGGCCAGCACCTCGGCGATCTGCTCGTCGTCGACCTCGGCGACGACGTCCATGTCGCCGGCCTTCCACTGCTTCTCGCGCTCGGCCTTCTCGCCCAGCAGCTGCTTCTCGGTGTCGCGCAGCGACGCGGCCTTCTCGAAGTCCTGCGCGTCGATCGCCGACTCCTTCTCGCGGCGGACGGCCGCGATCTTGTCGTCGAACTCGCGCAGGTCCGGCGGTGCGGTCATCCGCTTGATCCGCATCCGGGCGCCGGCCTCGTCGATCAGGTCGATCGCCTTGTCCGGCAGGAAGCGGTCGGAGATGTACCGGTCGGCCAGCGTCGCCGCGGCCACCAGGGCGCCGTCGGTGATGCTGATCCGGTGGTGCGCCTCGTAGCGGTCACGCAGGCCCTTGAGGATCTCGATCGTGTGGGCCAGCGTCGGCTCGCCCACCTGGATCGGCTGGAAGCGGCGCTCGAGGGCGGCGTCCTTCTCCAGGTGCTTGCGGTACTCGTCCAGCGTGGTGGCGCCGATGGTCTGCAGCTCACCGCGGGCCAGCATGGGCTTGAGGATGCTGGCGGCGTCGATCGCGCCCTCGGCGGCACCCGCACCGACGAGCGTGTGGATCTCGTCGATGAACAGGATGATGTCGCCGCGGGTGCGGATCTCCTTGAGGACCTTCTTGAGGCGCTCCTCGAAGTCACCGCGGTAGCGGGAACCGGCGACGAGCGCGCCGAGGTCCAGCGTGTAGAGCTGCTTGTCCTTCAGCGTCTCGGGCACCTCGCCCTTGACGATGGCCTGTGCGAGGCCCTCGACGACGGCGGTCTTGCCGACGCCGGGCTCGCCGATGAGGACCGGGTTGTTCTTGGTGCGCCGCGAGAGCACCTGCATGACCCGCTCGATCTCCTTGGCCCGCCCGATGACCGGGTCGAGCTTGGAGTCGCGCGCGGCCTGGGTCAGGTTGCGGCCGAACTGGTCGAGGACCAGCGAGGTCGACGGCGTGCCCTCGGCGGGGCCACCGGCCGCGGCCGGCTCCTTGCCCTGGTACCCGGACAGCAGCTGGATGACCTGCTGGCGGACGCGGTTCAGGTCGGCGCCGAGCTTCACGAGCACCTGGGCGGCGACGCCCTCGCCCTCGCGGATCAGGCCGAGCAGGATGTGCTCGGTGCCGATGTAGTTGTGGCCGAGCTGCAGCGCCTCGCGCAGCGACAGCTCCAGGACCTTCTTCGCCCGCGGGGTGAAGGGGATGTGGCCGGACGGCGCCTGCTGGCCCTGCCCGATGATCTCCTCGACCTGCTGGCGGACACCCTCGAGCGAGATGCCGAGGGACTCCAGGGCCTTGGCAGCGACGCCCTCACCCTCGTGGATCAAGCCCAGGAGGATGTGCTCGGTGCCGATGTAGTTGTGGTTGAGCATCCGGGCCTCTTCCTGGGCCAGGACGACGACACGGCGGGCTCGGTCGGTGAACCGTTCGAACATCTGCTGCTTCTCCTCTGACCGGCTGGTCCGGCGCTGCCCTCCCCGTGTGGGAAGGAGCACCCGACGTCCGTCGGCGCGCGGGGGCACCGGTCTTTCCACTGTAGTCGCGGACCACGCCGTCCCGTCGTCGTCCGACGGGTCCGGTGGGTGGCTGCCCGTTCCAACCACGGCCCCCGGAGCGCTGTTCCACCCCCGTTACGCCGTGAGCGGACGGCGGCGCGCCGCCCCTGGACGCCGGGCACCCCGCCCCCTGTCGGGCCTACCGGCCGCCACCGCGGCCCTGGACGCCACCGGCCCGGCTCCCCTGAGGGGAGCCGGGCCGGTCGTGCCGTGCTGGAACGGGCCCCCTCGCAGGGACCGGGCGCGAGCCTGCGAGCGCCGGGGGCGAGCAGAAGGACCTCGTCCCTCTCAGCCCTCGCCAGCTCGGGCCGAGCCTCCGGACGAGGCCTTAGTGGGCGGCTTCGTAGGCCTCGACGACGCTGGCCGGGATGCGGCCGCGGTCGCTGACCGCGTGACCGTTCTTGCGGGCCCAGTCGCGGATGGCGCCGGCCTGCTCGCGGTCCATGCGGCCACCGCCACCGGTGGCGCGGGTGCGGCCGCCACCGGAGGAGGAACGGGTTCCGCGACCGACCTTGCGCGCCGCCGAGATGTAGCGGGCGAAAGCGTCGCGCATCTCCTGGGCGTTCTTCTCCGCCAGGTCGATCTCGTAGGACGTGCCGTCCAGAGCGAAGCTGACGGTCTCGTCGGCCGGGAGATTCTCGTCGAGGTCGTCGCTCAGGATGACCTGGACCTTGCGCGCCATTCGTTCCTCGCTTTTCGCAACGGCCCGGAGGCCGGATGGAAATTGCACCCGGCGGGTGCGAGGGCTATTACAGCACGGAGCGGCGGCAATAGGAAATGGCAACCCGATTACTCCTCGAGAGGAGTAATCGGGATACGAACGGATCAGGAACTGAGCGGGCGGACCAATGGGAACAGGATCGTCTCCCGGATGCCGAGACCCGTGAGGGTCATCATCAAGCGGTCCATCCCCATTCCGACCCCGCCGGTGGGCGGCATGCCGTATTCGAGCGCCTCGAGGAAGTCCTCGTCGAGCACCATCGCCTCGGGGTCACCGGCCGCGGCCAGCAGCGCCTGCTGGGTGAAGCGCTCCCGCTGGACGACGGGGTCGACGAGCTCGGAGTAGCCGGTGCCGCGCTCGATGCCGCCGATGTAGAGGTCCCACTTCTCGGCGACCCCCGGATCCGTGCGGTGCGCCCGGGTGAGCGGCGAGGTGTCCACCGGGTAGTCGATGACGAACGTGGGGTCCTGCAGCGAGGGCTGCACCAGCGCCTCGAAGATCTCCTCGACCACCTTGCCGTGGATCCAGGCCGGGTCGATGCCCACCTCGTGCCGCTCGGCCAGCGCGCGCAGCTGCTCGATCGGGGTCTCCGGGGAGACCGGCTCCCCCACCGCCTCGCTCACGAGGTCGAACAGGCGCACCTGACGCCATTCCCCGGACAGGTCGAGCTCGGTGCCGTCGTGGTGGCGGGCGACGTGGTCGCCGAAGAGCGCTTCGCAGCTCTCCTGCACCAGCTCCCGGGTGATGACGGCGATGTCCTGGTAGTCGAGGTAGGCCGCGTAGAACTCCAGCATCGCGAACTCCGGGGAGTGCGAGCTGTCGGCGCCCTCGTTGCGGAAGTTGCGGTTGATCTCGAAGACCCGGTCCAGCCCGCCGACGATGCACCGCTTGAGGAACAGCTCGGGTGCGATGCGCAGGTAGAGGTCGAGGTCGAAGGCGTTCATGTGGGTGCGGAACGGCCGGGCCGCGGCACCCCCGTGCACGGTCTGCAGCATCGGGGTCTCGACCTCGATGAACTCCCGCCGGGCCAGCCCCGCGCGCAGCGTGGACATGACGGTGGCCCGCTGCCGGACGGTGCGTCGGGCCTCGTCGCGCACGATCAGGTCGACGTAGCGGCGGCGGACCCGCAGCTCCTCGCTCATCGGCTTGTGCGCCACGGGGAGCGGGCGCAGGGACTTGGCGGTCAGCTGCCAGGAGTCGGCGAAGACGGAGAGCTCCCCGCGGCGCGACGTGCCGACCTCGCCCTCGACGAAGACGTGGTCGCCCAGGTCGACGTCGGACTTCCAGGCGGCCAGCGCCTCCTCGCCCACGCGATCGCGGGAGAGCATCACCTGCAGCTCGGCATCGCCCTCGCGCAGCGTGGCGAAGCAGAGCTTGCCGGTGTTGCGGTAGAAGATCACGCGGCCGGTGACGCCGACCCGCTCGCCGGTCATCGTGTCCGGCTCCATGTCCGGGTGGCCGGCGCGGACCGCGGCGAGCGTGGTGGTGCGGGGCACGCGCACCGGGTAGGGGTCGACCCCCGAGTCGCGGAGCCGGTCGAGCTTGGCCCGGCGCACCCGCATCTGCTCCGGCAGCTCCTCGCCGCCGTCGTCGCCGCCCGTCCCGTTCGGTCCCACGTCCGTCACGGGGGCTCAGCCTACGGTGCGGCCGGCCGCCGCTCGGCGGCCTGCTGCCGCTGGAAGGCCAGCCGCAGGCCGTGCACGGTCAGGTCGGGCTCGCGCTCCCCGATCGTGCGGCAGCTGTCGACCAGCAGCGGCGCCAGCCCCCCGGTGGCGACGACGACCGGCGCGGTGCCGAACTGCGCGACGAGCTCCGCGGAGATCCGGCCCACCAGCCCGTCGACGAGGCCGGCGAACCCGAGCACCAGCCCGGACTGGAGGGCGGCGACGGTGTTCTTCCCGATGGCGTGCGGCGGGCAGCTGAGCTCGACCGACCGCAGCTGGGCCGCCCGGCTGGCCAGCGCGTCCCGGCTGACCTCCACCCCGGGCGCGAGCGCGCCGCCGAGGAACTGACCCTCCGGGCCGACGGCGTCGACGTTGGTGGAGGTCCCGAAGTCGACGACGACCACGGGGCGACGGCCGCCGTCCGGGGCGCGGCCGAACAGCTCCGCGGCCGCCAGGGCGGTGACCACGCGGTCCGCGCCGACCTCCCGGGGGTTGTCCACGTGCAGCGGGACGCCGGTGCGCACGCCGGGCCCGATGAGCACCACCGGCACCTCGAGGGAGTCCAGCAGCTGGCGCAGCGCCGGCAGCTGCGCGGGCACCGTGGAGCAGGCGGCGACGCCGGTCACCTCGGTGTCGCGCAGCAGGCCGCGCCACAGCATGCGCAGCTCGTCGGCGGTGGCGCGGGGCGCGGTCGTCACGCGCCAGGAACCGACCCGCCGGTCGCCGTCGAAGGTGGCGAGGACCGTCTGGCTGTTGCCGACGTCGACGGTCAGCAGCACCGCGTCACCGGATCGGCAGAAGGACCCCGTCGCCCCCCGCCGCTCGGACGCTCGCGGCGGGCCCCTGTGACGAGGCCGCCCGGCTCGCAGGCTCGCGGGGGAACCCGGGGCGGGGCCATCACTCGGCGCCGTCGGGCGCGGCCGCGAACGGGCTCCTCCGGTGGTCGGTGGCCCCGGGCACGGGGGCTGACGGGTCCCCGCCGAGCTCGACGACGCGGTTGGCGCCGTCGACGTGCACGACCGTCGGGATGCAGCTCTTGGCCTCGGTCTCGTCCATCAGCCCGTAGCTGATGAGGATCACCATGTCGCCGGGGTGCACGAGGTGGGCGGCGGCGCCGTTGATGCCGATGACGCCGCTGCCCCGCTCGCCGGGGATGACGTAGGTCTCCAGGCGGGCGCCGTTGGTGATGTCGACGATCGCGACCTGCTCACCGGGGAGCAGGTCGGCGGCGTCGAGGAGGTCCTCGTCGACGGTCACCGAGCCCACGTAGTGCAGGTCGGCCTGGGTGACCGTGGCGCGGTGGATCTTGGACTTGAGCATCGTGCGCATCATCGGGGGCCTCCCAGTCGGACTGCCGTGTTGTCGAGGAGTCGGGTGCTGCCGGCGCGGGCCGCGACCAGCAACCGGGCGGGGCCGGTGTCCGGCGCCGGTCCCAGGTCGGTATCGGTCAGCTCCAGGTAGTCCTGGACCAGGTCGGGCTCCTCGGCCAGGACGGCGCGGGCGGCGGCGAGAACGGCCTCGGCCCCGTGCGGGCCCGCGTCGGCCCCGGCACGCAGTGCCCGGTGCAACGTCCCGGCCCGGGACCGCTGTACCGGCGAGAGGTAGCGGTTGCGGCTGGAGAGCGCCAGGCCGTCGTCCTCCCGGACGGTCGGGACGCCGACCACCTCGACGCCCAGCGCCAACTCCCGGGCCATGGCCCGGATGAGCGTCAACTGCTGGTAGTCCTTCTCGCCGAAGAGCGCCAGGTCGGGCCGCACCAGCCCGAAGAGCTTGGCGACGACGGTGAGCACGCCGGCGAAGTGGCCCGGCCGCACGGCGCCCTCGAGCACCGACCCCAGGGGGCCCGGGTCCACGGTCACCCCGGCCGCACCCGGCGGGTAGACCTCCTCGACCGGCGGGTGGAGGACGACGTCGGCGCCCTCCTCCGCCAGCGCGGCGAGGTCGGCGTCCCAGGTGCGCGGGTAGCGGTCGAAGTCCTCGCCGGGCCCGAACTGCGTCGGGTTCACGAACACCGAGACGACGACGCTGCCGGCCCGCTCCCGGGCCGCGCGGACCAGGGTCCGGTGCCCCTCGTGCAGCGCTCCCATGGTCGGCACGAGGGCGACCGGACCGGGCAGGGCGGCGACCAGCCGGCGCAGCTCGGCGGCGGACTCGGCGACGACGGGGCGGGTACCGACGCTCACCGGGACCCCGCGACGTCGTCGTGCCGCGCGGCGCCGAGCACGTCGAGCACCGGCGCGGCGTCGTGGGCGCGCAGCCGGCCGGCGGCGACGGCCCGCTCGGCGGTCCGCTGCGCCATGGCGACGTAGGCCGCGACCGCGCCGGGGGCCCGCTCGCCGAGGGTCTGCAGGTGGCGGGCGACGGTGCCGGCGTCGCCGCGGCTGACCGGGCCGGTGAGCCCGCGGTCACCCCGGCGCAGGCCGTTGTCCAGCGCGGCGGTGAGCAGCGGGCCGAGCACGCGCCCCGGCTCGGCCACCCCGGCGGTGCGCAGCAGCTCGGCGGCCTCGGCGACGAGGGTGACCAGGTGGTTGGCCCCGGTGACCAGTGCCGCGTGGTAGAGCGGGCGGTCGGCCTCGGCGACGAAGAACGGCTCGCCGCCCATCTCCAGCACCAGGGTCTCGGCGACCGGGCGGTGCTCGGGACGACTCGTCACGCCGAAGGGCGCGCCGTCGAGCCGGTCGGCGTCCTCGGGGGCGCCGGTGAAGGTCATGGCGGGGTGCAGGGCGAGCGCGAGCACCCCGGCCTGCTCGGCGGGGGCGAGCACGGCGAGCCCGTGGGCCCCGGAGGTGTGCAGCAGGAGCTGGCCGGCGCGCCAGGCGCCGGTCTCGGCGAGCCCCGACACGAGCCCGGCGAGGGTGTCGTCGGGGACGGCGAGGACCACGAGGTCGGCGGCGTCGACCACCGCGTCGGCCGGCAGCAGGGGGACGCCGGGCAGCAGCCGGGCGGCCCGCTCGGCGGAGGCGGCGGAGAGGCCCGAGGCGGCGACGACGTCGTGGCCGGCCGCGGCGAGGGCGGCACCCAGGACGGCACCGACGCGACCGGCGCCGATGACACCCACGCGGAGGCGGGCGGGCGCGTCGGACGGGCGGGCGTGCGTGCGGGCCGGGCCCAGCAGCGCGCGGACGGTCCTGCGGGCAGCAGGCATCGGTGCACCTCTCGTTCCAGTCCCTCGCGGGTACCGGACGTCGGGAGCGATCCGGTGGGGATCGCGGTGGTCGAGCGGGTGGTGCGGGTCGGAGCTCCGGCCGGCGTCCGCTGCAACCGTTCCGTGTCACGCGGGCGACCTGCCGATGGCGAGTGTGTGACGCCCGCGCGGCCCTCGCAACGCCTGGT
The DNA here is from genome assembly GCF_054050895.1 of Blastococcus sp. SYSU DS0669. Taxonomy (NCBI): domain Bacteria; kingdom Bacillati; phylum Actinomycetota; class Actinomycetes; order Geodermatophilales; family Geodermatophilaceae; genus Blastococcus; species Blastococcus sp. SYSU DS0669. The sequence goes on from NZ_JBJHAE010000001.1 coordinate 478,594, forward strand.
CGCTGTGTGCTGGCTCACGTCCGGGCGGCGCACCCGGCGGCGAGCCGGCGAGGGCGCCGCCCTACCGTGACGGCCGGCACATCGGCGAGGGAGGCAGCGTGCACACGTTCGAGGGAAAGACCGCACTGGTGACCGGCGGCAGCCGCGGCATCGGCCTGGGCATCGCCCGGAGCCTGGTCGAGCGCGGCGCCCGGGTGGTGCTCACCGCCCGGAAGCCCGATGCGCTGGCCGAGGCGGTGGAGGCGCTGGGCGGGCCGGAGGTCGCGGTGTCGGTGGCCGGCAACGCCGGCGACCCGGAGCACCGCGCGACCGCGGTGCGCACGGCGGTCGAGACGTTCGGCAGCCTCGACGTGCTGGTGGGCAACGTCGGCATCAACCCCGCCTACGGGCCGCTCATGGACCTCGACCTCGACGCGTGCCGCAAGATCCTCGACACCAACGTCGTGGCCTCCCTCGGCCTCGTGCAGGAGGCCTGGCGGGCCTGGATGGCCGAGCACGGCGGCTCGGTGCTCTTCGTGGCCTCGGTGGCGGGGCTGCGCTCGTCGCAGGAGATCGGCGCCTACGGGGTGAGCAAGGCCGCGCTCATCAACCTGACGACGCAGCTGGCGGTGGAGCTGGCGCCCAAGGTGCGGGTGAACGCCGTCGCCCCCGCCGTGGTGAAGACCCGCTTCGCCGGCGCCCTCTTCGAGGGCCGGGAGGCCGAGGCCGCCGCCGTCTACCCGATGGCGCGCCTGGGCACGCCCGAGGACATCGGCGAGGCCGCCGCCTACCTGCTGGGCGACGGCGCGGGGTGGGTCACCGGCCAGACGCTGGTGCTCGACGGGGGCGGGCTGTCGCGCGGTCCCCGCTAGGGGTCAGCGGCCGAGGACCCGGGCCAGGACGTCGTCGCTGTCGCCGTCCTCCCGGTACCGCCGCCGACGGCGGCCGCCCGCGGTGGGGCTGACGCCGTTCTCGGCGAGGATCTGCTCGATGCGGATCGGGGCGTCCGGGCGGTCCTGCTCCGGCGGGGCCGCCCAGGTCGGCGGCACCGCGGGCTGCGCGGTGGTGGGGGGGAACTCGGCGGGCGGCTTCTCCCCGTCGTCGGTGCGCCGGCGGCGCGGGGCGTCCTCGCTGCGAGGCGGCGCCGGCGGGTCGAGGAGCGACCGCGCGGCCAGCCACTCCACGGGGGACGGCGGCGGGGTGGCCGGTGGGGCCGGGGGCAGCGTGGACGAGGGCGTCACCACCGGCGAGTGGACGGTGACCGGCGGGGCCGGGCGCTCGCCGACGGCAGGCGCCCCGGACCCGAGGGAAGGGTCGCCGTGGTGGGCCGCGGCGCGCTCGTGCCGGCCGAACCCCGAGGGCGCCGGCGCCGGCGCGGGGGCGACCGGGCGGGCCGGCACGGGAGGCGCGGGCGGGCGCAGCGGCGGCGGGGGCGGCGCGGCCGCGCGGACCGGCGGCGGGACGGGTCCGACGGTCGGAGCCGGCGGGACGGGCGGGGCAGTCGGAGCCGGCGGCGGGACGGCCGACCAGGTGCTGGTGCGCACCTGCTCGAACTGCTGGGTGGGGCGCGGCTCGTCCAGCCGGATCGCCGGCCAGCCGCCGGTGAGCTCGCGCGGCGGGGCGTCGTCGCTCCAGGTCGCGGCCTCCAGCGTGCGCGCCGACCCGTCGAGCCGGCTGGCCTGGGTTCGCATCACGATCCGCTCGACGAGCATCTCGCTGGACAGCTGCTCGGCGAGCTCGGCCCGGAGCCGCCCCATGTCCTCGCGGAGCGCGCCCAGCTGCCCGAGCTCGGTTCGCAGGCCGGCGAGCGCGGCGACGTCGTCGCGGAGGGCGGCCACGCGGGCGACCTCGTCGCGGAGCTCGCCGAGCGCGGCGATCTCCCCGCGCATGCCGGCCACCCGGGCGACCTCGTCGCGGAGACCGGTCAGCGAGGAGATCTCCCCGCGCAGCGCGTCGAGCTCGTCGCGCATCGACTCCTCGGCCTCGCGGCGGAGCTCGTTCTCCAGCTCCAGCTCGTGCTCGCGGCGGGCGGCGACCTCGCGCTCCAGCTCCGTCTCGTAGGCGCGGCGCAGGTCGGCCTCGCGTGCGGCGGCCCGCACCCGGTCGGTGTCGCGCCGTCCGGCGGCGAAGGTGGCCAGCACGAAGGCCCAGGCCACGGCCACGACGGCGACCCGAAGCAGTTGGGCGTTGTCGGTGAGGAAGACCGCGAGCGTGGCGCCGACGGCGAGCACGAAACCGCCGGTCTGGAGCAGCGTGCGGGAGCCGGCGAGGGCGGGGCCGCGGGCGGCGTCGTCCTCGCGGCGGGGCATGGCACACAGCGTAGCGACGAGTGGCGCTCACGGGGAGGAAGCGACCCCGTGCCCACAGTGGTCCCAGGTGCCACAGTTCTCCGGGTGACCCTCTCGCTGCTCGACTGGCGCCGCCGCGTGGCCGCGCTGCACGCCGCCGTCCGGGACACCGCCGACCCCGAGCAGGGCTGGTGGCGGTGGCGGGAGGGCCGGGACGAGCTCTTCGCCGACCACCCCCAGTCCCCGCTGGACGCCTCCGGGCGAGCCGCCTTCCGCGGCCTGCCGGTGGCGCCCTACCGGCCGGAGCTCCGATTCACGCCGGTGCTCCAACCGGCGGCGCCGCTGCGGCTGGAGGTCCCCACGGCCGCAGACGGCGTCGTCCCGCTGGACCGGATCGGGGCGGTGGACCTGCCCGGGGTCGGCCGGCTCGACGTCTGGTGGGTGGCGCTCTACGGCGGCGGGGTCTTCCTGCCGCTGCGCGACGGCAGCGCGGGCGGCACCACCTACGGCGGCGGGCGCTACCTGCTCGACACGGTGAAGGGCGCCGACCTGGGGGGCGACGGCGAGCGGCTGGTGGTGGACCTCAACTTCGCCTACCACCCGTCCTGCGCCTACGACCCGCGCTGGTCGTGCCCGCTGGCCCCCGAGGGGAACCGGGTCCCCACGACCGTGGCCGCCGGGGAGCAACTGCCCCCCGGCGGCTGGTACTGAGCTGCTGGAACGGCCCCCGTGCAGGGTCCCGCCGCGAGCCCGTGACGTGCTGGAACGGCCCCCGTGCAGGGGTCCCGCCGCGAGCCCGTGACGTGCTGGAACGGCCCCCGTGCAGGGGTCCCGCCGCGAGCCCGTGACGTGCTGGAACGGCCCCCCTGCAGGGTCCCGCCGCGAGCCCGTGACGTGCTGGAACGGCCCCCGTGCAGGAGTCCCGCCGCGAGCGTGCGAGCGGTGGGGGGCACGGGGGTCCTTCTACTGCTGGGCCAGCGCGCCGTCGGAGCTGAAGACCAGGCCGATGGAGACCTCACCCTGCTGGATCGCGGCCTTGGTCAGCGGCCCGCCGGTGTCCAGCTCGCGGAAGCTGTCGAACTCCAGGCCGTAGGTCTCCTCCAGCCCGGGCTGGCAGAACGGGCGGGTCGGGCACTCGGTCGGCCCACCCAGGACCAGCGAGCCGTCGTCGCAGGCCTCGGCAAGCTCCGAGAGGGTGGTGACCCCCAGCTCGTCGGCGAACGCCTGGGTGACCGCGAACGCGTTCTGGTCCGCGGCCTCCGACGGCTCGCCGAACACGAGGCCGGCCTCGGTCGCGAGCGGCTCCAGGGCGGCGACGGTCGCCTCGACGTCGCCGCTGGCCACCTGCGTGGCGTCGTCGCCCTCGAGGAACTCGGTGACGGTGGCCAGGTACTCGGGGAAGACCTGGATCTCGCCGTTGCGCAGCGCCTGGAGGTACAGCTCCCGGTTGCCGGCCTCCCGGACGGAGGCGTCGAACCCGGCTGCGGTGAGGACGTCGGCGTAGATCGTGGCGAGCACGGTCGACTCGGTGAAGTTGCCGGCCCCGACGACGATCGGGCCGCTGCCCTGCTCCAGGGCGCCGGTGTCGACGTTCTCCTCGACCCAGGCGGCGGCGACGTCGTCCGCGCTCTGCCGCTGCACGTCGACGGCGGCGTTCATCTCGATGAGCTCGTCGGTGGTGAGCTCGGCGGAGACCGCGTTCAGCGCCGGCAGCAGCGCCGGGTTCGCCTCGGCCGCCGCGGCGTTGACCGCCGGGATGATGTTGTCGGCGTTCTGCAGGGCCTGGTCGTCCTCGAGGACGACGAGCTGGTCGCCGGCGATCGGGGCGCAGGCGTCGCCGGAGGCGGCCCCGGTCGCGCCGGCGTCACCCCCGCCGCCGGTGCCGGAGGAGCCCGACTCCCCGCAGGCCGCGGTGAGCGCGACCGCGAGGGCGAGCGGGCCGATGATCCTGGTGCGTGCGCGCATGGTTGGACGCCCCGCCTTCTGTGTCCCGTGCCGGACCGGCACGCGTGTCTGGCGGGAGGATTCCCGCGGAGCCCATCGAACCGTCCCGTTGTGCACGACGCAATCGGGTTGCCGCCGCCGGGGCGTTCGTTACCGACGCGTGATCAGGACGGGACGCCGACCCCGGTGAGCTCCGGTTCGCCGCGCACGGTCCGCTGCCGACCGGGGACGGTCAGCCACCGCCGCGGACCGGGCCGCACCGCCCAGGTGAACGCCACGAGCACCACTTCGGTGAGCAGCGCCAGCGCCGCGATGAGGATCGCGCCGGCGATGATCAGCCCGTAGTCCTGCTGGCCGAAGCCGAGGTTCACCACCCGGCCCAGGCCACCCCCGCCGACGAGGGCGGCGAGCCCGGCGGTCGCCACCACCTGCACGGCGGCGGTGCGGACGCCGGTCATCACCAGCGGCAGCGCCAGCGGCAGGTCGACCCGGCGCAGCACCTGGCCGCGGGTCATGCCCATGGCGCGGGCCGCCTCGCGCACGTCGCCGTCCACCCCCCGGAAGCCCACGTAGGTGTTGGTGAGGATCGGCGGGAAGGCGAAGACCGCGAGGGCGATGGTGGTGGCCCGGTTGCCGAAGCCGATCGGGCTGACCGCGAAGAGGGTGAGCAGCGCGAGCGTCGGCACGGCCCGGCTCACGTTCGAGAGGACGACGACCGCGCCCCCGCCGCGCCCGCTGGTGCCCAGGGCGATGCCCAGCGGGAGCGCGAGGAGCAGCGCGGCGAGGACGGCGATCGCGGAGACCGCCAGGTGCTCGACCAGGAGGTCCAGCAACCCGCCGGGGCGGGTCCAGTTGAACGGGTCGTTGAGGTACACGACCGCGTCGCCGAAGCCGGTCACGACCGCGCCCTCGCCCACGGGCTGAGCAGCCGTTCGGCGCCGGCGAGCAGGAGGTCGGCGAGGAGCGCCAGCAGCACGCAGCCGACCGCGCCGGTGACGATCTCGGCCCGGTAGAAGTTCGCGTTGAACCCGCCGAAGATCAGCTGCCCGAGCCCGCCGTGCCCGACCAGCACGCCCACCGTGGTGAGCGCGACCGTGGAGACGGTGGCGATCCGCAGGCCGGCCATGAACGCCGGCAGCGCCAGCGGCAGGTCGATCTGCCAGAACAGCCGGAACCGGCCGTAGCCCATCCCCTGCGCGGCCTCGCGCACGTCACCGGGCACGCCCTGGAGGCCGGTGAGGAAGTTGCGCACCAGGATCACCAGCGAGTACACGACCAGCCCGACCAGCACCGTCGTCGCCGTCAGCCCGGTGAACGGGAAGATCAGGGCGAACATCGCCAGCGACGGGATCGTGTAGACGATCGAGGAGAACCCCAGCACCGGGCCGGCCAGCCACCGGACGCGGCGGGCGACCAGCGCCAGCGGCAGTGCGAGCAGGGCCCCGATGACGACGGCGGCGACGGTCAGCCGCACGTGCTCGCCCAGGTACCGCAGAATGGTGTCCCAGTTCTCGACGACATAGGTTGCGTCGAACCAGGGATTCGGCGCCGCGTCCACGGCCAGGACCGCGGACGTCCCCGATTCCGCGCTCAGCACCGGGCGCACCCCAGGAGGACCACGCCGTGGACGCTACTGCGCACACTCCCCCGTCCGCGAGCGCGTCCGGCGAGGCGGTGGAGATCCGGCTGGAGGGCGTCAGCAAGGTGTTCGACGACGGCACCGTGGGGGTGGCCGAGCTCGACCTCACCTTCGCCGCGGGCGAGCTGACGGTGCTCGTCGGCCCCTCCGGCTGCGGCAAGACCACGACGATGAAGATGATCAACCGGATCATCGAGCCCACGTCCGGCCGCATCGTCATCGGCGACGAGGACGTCACCCGAGCCGACCCCGTGGAGCTGCGCCGGCGCATCGGCTACGTGATCCAGAGCGTGGGGCTCTTCCCCCACCAGACGATCCGCGCGAACGTCGGCACCGTGCCCCGCCTGCTGGGCTGGGGCCGGGAGGAGACGCGGGCGCGGGTCGACGAGCTCCTGACCACGGTCGGCCTGGACCCGGCCGTGCACGGCGACCGCTACCCGGGCCAGCTCTCCGGCGGGCAGCGCCAGCGGGCGGGGGTGGCCCGCGCGCTGGCGGCCGACCCGCCGGTGCTGCTCATGGACGAGCCGTTCTCCGCCGTCGACCCGGTCGTGCGCGAGCGGCTGCAGGCGGAGTTCCTGCGGCTGCAGGCCACGGTGCGCAAGACGATCGTGTTCGTCACCCACGACATCGAGGAGGCCGTGCGCATCGGCGACCGGATCGCCGTCATGAGCCAGGGCGGCCGGGTCGAGCAGTTCGCCTCCCCCGCGGAACTGCTGGGCAGGCCGGTCAACGACTTCGTGGCCGACTTCGTCGGCGCCGACCGGGGCCTCAAGCGGCTGGCCGTCACGGGGATCGACGCCGAGGACCTGGAGCACCCGCCGGTGCTGCACGCCGACGACGGCCTGGCCGACGCGCGGTCGGCGCTGCAGCGCTCCGGTGCGCGCTGGGCCGTGGTGCTCGACGACGCCGACCGCCTGCACGGCTGGCTCTCGCCGGACCGGACGGCGGGCTCGGGGACGGTGGGCTCCGCGGCCCGCCGCATGGAGGCCTGGGTGCCCCGTGAGGCGTCGCTGAAGACGGCGTTCGCCACGATGCTGCAGCACGAGGCGGGCTGGGTGGCCGTGCTCGACGGCGACCAGTTCCTCGGCGTCCTCACTCCCGAGTCGCTGCACTCGGCCCTGCGCCGATCGGTCGAGGGGCGGGTGCCCGAGACCGCCGGCGCCAGCTCGGCCTAGCCGGCCCGGTCCTCCAGGAGCGGCCCGGTCACCCGGTAGCGGGCGCTGACGAACGCTCCGTTGGCGGCGGCCTCGACCAGCTCCAGGTCCAGCCGCCGCGGGAGCAGCGGCCGCCCCGCGCCGAGCGTCACCGGCGCGATGGAGACGACGACCTCGTCGAGCAGCCCGGCCTCGGCGAACTGGCCGGCCAGGTCACCGCCGCCGACGAGCCAGAGGTCCTTCGCCCCCGCCGCCGCGGTCATCGCCTCGTGCACCGCGCGGACGTCGCCCGAGGCGAACCGGACGTCGCCTTCCGCGGCGGGGAGCTCCCGGCTGGTCATCACCCACGTCGGCAGCGTGAAGGGCCACCCGTTGCCGGCGGCGGCCTCGTGGTCGAGGACCCACTGGTAGGTCGTGCGTCCCATGACGAGGGCACCGACGCCGGCCATGAACTCGTCGAACCCGAAGCCCGGGACGTCGCCCTGCTTCTGGCGGAAGAGCCACTCCAGGGAGTCGTCGGGGTCGGCGATGAAGCCGTCGAGGGTGGTGGCGGTGTGGTAGGTCAGCACGGGGTTCCTCCGGGGATCTCGCCGCGTCGCGCGCGGAGCCATTCGATGGGGTCGCCGTCGTCGACGGGGTGGCCCGCCCCCCGCAGCAGGTGCCGGACCAGCTGGCGGCGGGAGGCCGAGTAGGTGAGCACGTGGGCGACGACGCTGCTCAGGACGAAGCTCTCGGGCGGCTCGCAGAGCGCGTCGACCAGCCGGTCGTCCCAGCCGCCGCGCCGGTCGATGTCGCGCACCGTGGCCAGCCAGCGCGGGGCCACCGCGTCGTGCCGGTCCAGCAGTGCGGCGGGGTCCGGGTCCGCGGCCCGCGAGGGCAGGTCGCGACCCTCGATCGAGGCCAGCCAGATCTCCAGGGTGTGCACCTGGTGGTCGAGGAGGACCTGCACCGACTCCTCCGGGCCGTCCCACGGCAGGAGGACGAGCCCGGGCAGCCGCGGGGCGCGGAACTCCTCGTCGGAGAGGCCCTTCGCGACCTCGATGAGGTACCGGGTGTCGTCGAGGCCGTGCGCCACCAACTGCTCGGTGAGCGGGTTCATGGCGTGCTCCGTGCTCTGCACCCACAGGGAGGTGGGCGGGTGGAAGTGGATGCCGTTGGGCGCCGGCAGCCAGTGGCCGGAGCCGGCGTCCACCGCGCTCGGCGGCCGACCGTAGGCACGGGCGAAGGCCCGGCTGAACCCCTCCACCGACTCGTACCCGGCCGCCCACGCGGCGTCGGTGACGCTGCTGCCCTGCTGCAGCTGCCAGGCCGCGCGCTCCAGCATCACCCGCCGCCGCATCGCCACGGGCGCCTCGCCGGCGTCCCGGGAGAGGGTGCGGGTGAGGTGGAAGGGCGAGGCGTAGGCGTCGCCGGCCATCTCGGCGAGGGTGTGGTTCTCCTCGTCCAGCACCGCGTCGAGGAGCTCTCGGAGCCGGTCCCGTCCCGTCATGCGTACAGGGTGCTGCGCCGGGCGCCCCCGGTGCTTGACCGTTCTTGCGCGGATCCGGGCCAGGTGTACCGGGCCACGACGTTGGTGACAGCTAGGCGCTGACCCCGGGGGCCGGCTCGTCGTCGGTCGAGCCGGGCGGCACCCGGCAGGCGGACTCGAGCCACAGCGCCGCGGCGACCAGCGCGAGGGAGGCCAGCAGGCCCAGCAGCGCGGTGACCGTGTCGTTCCCTGCCGCCTGCAGCCGGCCCACGGCGGGGCCGGTGTAGGCGAGGACGCCCAGCCAGACCCCGGTGACGACGGCGCCCACGTAGGCGCTGGCCTGGGCCAGCACCGCGAGCCGCGCGACCAGCATCGGCTCGACCGGGCGGACGCCCGCGGCGTCGCGCCCGGTGGGGCCCCGCCCGGCCCGCGCCTCGCGCAGCGCCCGAAGCCGGGTCGTCAGCACCCGCGCCCCCAGGGCCTCGCCGAGGGCCAGGACCGCCAGCGGTGCGGGCAGCCACCAGCGCAGCGGCGGCAGCTCGCCGTACCAGGCGCGCACCAGCAGCCACGCGGCCACGGTGAGCCCGAGGGCGAGGACGACGAGGTCGCGACGGCGGACGGGGGTCACAGGGCGCCTAGCGGAGGTGGTCCCAGCGCACGACCGCCGCCACGTCGGCGGGGTCGAGCGCGGCCACCAGGTCGGCGACCCGGCCGCGGCCGGGGAGCTGGGCGGTCGGGTCGAGGGTCGCCCACGGCACCAGCACGAACGCGCGCTCGTGCGCCCGCGGGTGAGGCAGGGTCAGCGCGGGGTCGTCGGAGAGCACGGGCGCGCCGTCGTCGCCGGTCACGGTGACCACGTCGACGTCGAGGGTGCGGGCACCCCACCGCACCTCGCGGGTCCGGCCGGCCGCCTCCTCGAGCTCCCGGGCCCGCGCGAGCCAGCCCCGGGCGTCCCGATCGCCGCGGACGACGGCGACGGCGTTCAGGTAGGGCGGCTGCTCGACCGGGCCCCACGGCGGGGTCTCGTACAGCGTGGAGCGGGCGACGAGCACGCCGTCGTCCTTCAGCGCGGTGATCGCGGCGCGGAGCGCACCGGCGCGATCGCCGAGGTTGGCGCCCAGGGAGAGGACGGCCCGGCTCATGCGCGCTCGCGCCGGATGGTCACCGTCACGTCGTCGAACGGCACCCCGAGCTCGGCCTCCGGCTTGTGCACCGTGATCTCGACGGCGTCGACGAGCTCGTCGGCGAGGCAGACGTCGGCCAGCCGCTGGGCGAGCGTCTCGAGCAGGTGCACCGGCTCGCCGGTGACCACGCGGTGCAGCCGCTGGGCGATGTCGGCGTAGTTCACCGTGCGCGCCAGGTCGTCGTCGGCCGCGGCCGCGGAGGTGTCGAGCTCCAGGACGGCGTCGACGCGGAACACCTGCCCCCGCTCGCGCTCGAAGGCGTAGACGCCGTGGTGGGCGTGGGCGCGGACGCCGCGGACGGCGATGCGGTCAGGGGTGGCCACGGCCGGCTCCTCTCGCCGCGCGGACCGCGGCCACGGTTCGGACGGCGTCCACCGAGGCGCCGGCGTCGTGGACGCGCACGCCCCACGCACCGGCCTCCGCGGCGAGCACCGTGGTCGCCAGGGTCGCGGCGTCGCGCTCCTCGGCGGGACGGGGCCGGCCGTCGGACGCGGCGAGCAGCCGACCCAGGAATGTCTTCCGGGAGGCGCCGACGAGCACGGGCAGCCCCACGGCGACGAGCCGGTCGAGCCCGGCCAGCAGGGCCCAGTTGTGCTCGGCGCGCTTGGCGAAGCCCAGGCCCGGGTCGATCACCAGCTGGTCAGGTCGCACGCCTGCGGCGACGACGTCCTCCACCCGGGCGGTGAGCTCCGCGCAGACCTCGGTGACGACGTCGCCGTACTGCGCGGCCGCGTACATCTCCCGGCTGTGACCCCGCCAGTGCATGAGCACCCACGGCACCCCGGCGTCGGCGACCAGGTCGGCCATGTTCTTGTCGGCCAGCCCGCCGCTGACGTCGTTGACCAGCACCGCCCCGGCGGCCAGCGCGGCCTCGGCCACCTCGGCGCGGGTGGTGTCGACGCTGGTGCGCACGCCCTCGGCGGAGAGCTCGCGGATCACCGGGAGCACGCGGCGGCACTCCTCGTCGGCGTCCACCCGGTCGGCGCCCGGGCGGGTGGACTCACCGCCGACGTCGACGTAGTCCGCGCCCGCGGCGTGCATCGCCAGACCGTGCGCGATGGCGGTGTCCGGGTCGGCGAAACAGCCGCCGTCGGAGAAGGAGTCCGGCGTGACGTTCAGGACGCCCATCACCAGGCAGCGGCCCGGTCGCGGCAGCGCGGCGTCGGTCATCGACGGGCCCCGCTCACCGGCCGAGGACGAGGCCCATCGCCTCGCTGCGGGTCGCCGCGTTGTCGCGGAAGATGCCGCGGACCGCGGAGGTGACCGTCGAGGAGCCCGGCTTGCGGATGCCGCGCATGGCCATGCACAGGTGCTCGGCCTGGACGACGACCAGCACGCCGCGTGGCTTGAGCACGTCGTCGAGGGCGTCGGCGATCTGGCGGGTCATCCGCTCCTGCACCTGGGGGCGGCGGGCGTAGACCTCGACCAGCCGGGCGAGCTTGGAGAGCCCGGTGACACGGCCGTCCTCGCCGGGGATGTAGGCGACGTGCGCCATCCCGTGGAAGGGCACGAGGTGGTGCTCGCAGGTCGAGTACATCGGGATGTCCTTGACCAGCACGAGCTCGTCGTGGTCTTCCTCGAACGTCGTCGCGAGGATGTCGTACGGGTCCTGCCAGAGCCCGGCGAAGGTCTCCGCGTAGGCCCGCGCGACCCGCGCGGGGGTCTCCTGCAACCCCGGCCGGTCGGGGTCCTCGCCCACCGCGATGAGCAGCTCGCGGACCGCCGCGGCCGCCCGCTCCTGGTCGACCCCGGGAGCCGGTGCCAGCAGCAGGTCCTCGGGTTCGGCCGGGATCTCGCTCACCTCTGGACCGGGGCCCCGACGTCGCCGACCGGAGTCGTGTCGTGCCCCGACCCGTTCTGCCCGGCCCGCTCCGCCGGCGTGAGCACCGGCGGCTGGTTGGACGGAGTTCGCTTGCCGAAGCCGTTGTAGGGGGCGAGCGCCGGCCGCTTGGCGACCGGCGCGCAGATGCGCGCCATGTCGTCCTTGGACAGCGTCTCCTTCTCCATCAGCTCCAGCACCAGCTGGTCGAGGACGTGCCGGTACTCGACCAGGATCTCCCACGCCTCGTCGTGCGCGGCCTCGATGAGCGCGCGGATCTCCGCGTCGATGTCGGCGGCGACGGCTTCGGAGTAGTCGGGGCGGGAACCCATGTCCCGGCCGAGGAACGGCTCGGAGTCGCTGCTGCCGTACTTCACCGCACCCAGCTTGGCGCTCATGCCGTACTGGGTGACCATCGCGCGGGCCATGGAGGTGGCCTTCTCGATGTCGTTGCCGGCACCGGTGGTCGGCTCGTGGAAGACGAGCTCCTCGGCCGCCCGCCCGCCGAGGGCGTAGGCGAGGGTGTCGATCATCTCCGACCGGGTCTGGGTGTACTTGTCCTCGGTCGGCAGCACGAGGGTGTGCCCCAGCGAGCGCCCGCGCGGAAGGATCGTCACCTTGTGCACCGGGTCCAGGTTGGGCAGCGCGTGCGCCACCAGGGCGTGCCCGCCCTCGTGGTAGGCGGTGACCTTCTTCTCCTTCTCGCTCATCGCCCGCGTCTTGCGCTCGGGGCCGGCGATGACGCGGTCGATCGCCTCCTCGAGGGTGGCGTCGGTGATGAGCGAGCCGTTGTTGCGGGCGGTGAGCAGCGCGCCCTCGTTGAGCACGTTGGCGAGGTCGGCGCCGGTGAAGCCCGGCGTGCGGCGCGCCACGGTCTCGAGGTCGACGTCAGGCGCGAGCGGCTTGCCCTTGGCGTGCACCTCGAGGATCCGCTTGCGGCCCTCCAGGTCGGGGCGGTCGACGGCGATCTGCCGGTCGAAGCGGCCCGGGCGCAGGAGCGCGGGGTCCAGGACGTCGGGCCGGTTGGTGGCGGCGATCAGGATGACCCCGCCCTTGACGTCGAAGCCGTCCATCTCGACGAGCATCTGGTTCAGCGTCTGCTCGCGCTCGTCGTGGCCGCCGCCCATGCCGGCGCCGCGCTGACGACCGACGGCGTCGATCTCGTCGATGAAGATGATCGCCGGGGAGTTCTCCTTGGCCTGGTTGAACAGGTCGCGGACCCGGCTGGCGCCGACGCCGACGAACATCTCGACGAAGTCCGACCCGGAGATGGAGAAGAACGGCACGCCGGCCTCGCCGGCGACGGCGCGGGCCAGCAGGGTCTTGCCGGTGCCGGGCGGGCCGAACAGCAGCACACCCTTGGGGATCTTCGCGCCGACGGCCTGGAACTTGACCGGGTTGGCGAGGAAGTCCTTGATCTCGTGCAGCTCCTCGATCGCCTCGTCCGCGCCGGCGACGTCGGAGAACGTCGTCTTCGGCATGTCCTTGGTGATCTGCTTGGCCTTGGACTTGCCGAAGGCCATGACGCCGCGGCCGCCGCCCTGCATCGAGTTGAACAGCCAGAAGAGCAGCAGGAGCAGGATCAGGAAGGGCAGGAAGCTGACCAGCAGGCTCACCAGGAGGCTGTCCTGGGTGACGTTGGTGTCGAACTCCTCGGCCTCCTGGGCGCGCAGGAGGTCGACGATGTCGCCCTCGACCGCCACCGGGTAGGACGTCGTCACCTCGGTGCTGCCCTCGACCTCGTCGGCGAGGTCCAGGTCGAGGGTCTGCTCCTTGGTGTTGAGCGTGGCCGACTCGACGTTGCCGGTCTCGATCTGCTCGAGGGCCGTCGAGGTGGTGATCTCCTGCCTGCTGCCCTCGCCGCTGAACAGCGACGAGACGGTCAGGGCCAGCAGGATGACCAGGACGACCCAGAACCACACCGAGCGGAAGATCTTCTTACGTTCCATACACCGATGCCGGGCGCCCGTGGGCGCCCGTCGACCCTCCTGATCGTCCCGGGGACGCCGCCAAACGGCCCGGGCAGGGACCCCGGCGCTCGGGCAGCGTCGTCGGGATCGACGGTACACCGGTGGACCTGGGGATCTCCTGCGTGCGAGCTGGGAGCTCCGGCGCTTCCCTCAGGAGGAGTAGACCTCCGGCTTGAGCGTGGCGATGTAGGGCAGGTCGCGGTACCGCTCGGCGTAGTCCAGGCCGTACCCGACGACGAACTCGTTGGCGATGTCGAAGCCGATGTACTTGACCGGGACGTCGACCTTGACCGCGTCGGGCTTGCGCAGCAGGGCGCAGACCTCGAGCGACGCCGGCGCCCGGCCGCCGAGGTTCTTCAGCAGCCAGGACAGCGTCAGCCCGGAGTCGATGATGTCCTCGAGCACCAGGACGTGCCTGCCGGTGATGTCGCGGTCGAGGTCCTTGAGGATGCGCACGACGCCGGAGGAGCTGGTGGAGGACCCGTACGAGGAGACCGCCATGAACTCCATCTGGGTGGGCAGCTGCAGCGCGCGGGCGAAGTCGCTCATGAACAGCACCGCGCCCTTGAGCACACCGACGAGCAGGACCTCCCGGCCGGCGTAGTCAGCGGCGACCGCGGCGGCGAGCTCGGCGATCTTGCCGCGGATCTCGTCCTCGCTGAGCAGGACGTGGTCGATGTCCGGGCCGTAGCCGTGGTCGGGACCGAGTGCGCCGGGGATGCTGGCAGGCTCCGTCACGGAGTGTGCTCCTCGTGGGGTGCGGGTCCGGAAGTGCTCCGCCGGTGCTCCGGCGGCAGCAGCACCAGAGTGCCAGACGCCCGGACGACGCCCGCGCCGCCGGGTAGGTCGACCACCCCCTGCCCCCGCCAGCGGGTGACCAGGCTCTCGACCGCGCTCAGGTGGACCGCCTGCAGGTCGGGGACGCCGGCGCCGCGCAGCCAGCCGCGCAGCACCCGCCGGCGGAGCGCGGCCGGCAGCGACCCGAGCGGCCGGGCGGGCAGCCCGCCGTCCCCGGCTTCCGCGGCCAGTCGCGCCAGCTCGGCGGCCGCCAGGTCGTCGAGGGCGTCGAGGTCCTCCCGCAGCAGCCGGGCGGTGCGGGCCAGCGCCGGGGCGACGCCGCCCCCGAGGACCTCCTCCAGCAGCGGCAGGGCCTCGGTGCGCAGCCGCACCCGGGTGTAGGCGGGGTCGGCGTTCCACGGGTCGTCCCACACGGGCAGGCCCTGGTCGGCGCAGGCCTGGCGGGTGGTGGCCCGGCGCACGCCGAGGAGCGGGCGCCACCAGCCGACGCCGTCGGCGGTGCGCTCGGGCACCATGCCGGCCACCGAGCGGGGGCCCGAGCCACGGCCCAGGCCGAGGAGGACGGTCTCGGCCTGGTCGTCGAGGGTGTGGCCGAGCGCGACGCGGGCGCCGTGCTCCCGCGCCGCGGCGCCCAGCGCGGTGTAGCGGGCGGCGCGGGCGGCGGCCTCCGGGCCACCGCCGGCGCCCACCCGGGCGGCGAGCACGAGGACCGGGTCGAGCCCGAGCCCGCGCAGCACCGCGGCGGTGCCCTCCGCGCGCGCGGCCGAGCCCGGCTGCAGGCCGTGGTCGACGGTGACCCCGCCGACCCGCGCGCCGGCGTGGCGTGCCTCGAAGGCGAGGGCGGCGGCCAGGGCCACCGAGTCCGCTCCCCCGCTGCAGGCGGCGAGCACCGGCCGGTCGTCGGCGTGCAGCCCCTCGCGGACCGCGCGCCGCAGCTCCGCGACCGCGCGGGGTGGCCCGCTCACCGCTCTCAGGCGGGCAGCGCCGGGCGCCCGAGCACGCGCTCGACCCACAGGTGGGGCGCGGTGAGCTCCTCGATCAGCGGCAGGTTCGCCGGGCCCTCCCAGACGCGGTTGAAGCCCTCCATGCCGGCGAGCTCCACCACGCCGCCGACGAAGTGCCGGCCGTCGGCGTACTGCTTCATCTTCTGCTCCAGGCCCAGCAGCCGGCGCAGCACGCGGTCGAGCGGGCCCCGGCCCTTGCGCCGCTGGGCGAACCGCTTGCGCAGCGTGCGCACCGACGGGACGACCTCGGGCCCGACGCCGTCCATCACGTACTCGGCGTGCCCCTCGACCAGGCTCATCACCGCGGTCACCCGGTCCAGGACCGCCCGCTGCGCCGGGTCGCGCACCAGCGCCATCAACCCCTCGGGGGCGCCGTCCCCGCTGCCGCCGCGCACGGCGTCGCCGAGGCTGCGCAGCAGGTCCTGCAGGCGCTCGCGCAGCACGTCGGGGGCCAGGTCGGTGGCGGCGACGAACTCCTCGATCTGCCCCTCGAGGTAGCCGGTGAGCCAGGGGACGCCGGTGAACTGCAGCTGGTGGGTGACCTCGTGCAGGCAGACCCACAGCCGGAAGTCCGACGGGTCGACGCCCAGCTTCCGCTCGGTCGCCACGATGTTCGGCGCCACCAGCAGCAGCCGGCCACCGGTGCCGAAGACCTCGTACTGGCCCAGCACGCGCGAGGAGAGGAAGCCCAGCAGCGCGCCGGCCTGGACCCCGGTGGCGCGCGAGCCGATCGCGGTGGCGAGGGGGCCGGGGCGGTTGCCCGTGCGCTCGGCGAGCTTGTCGACCAGCGGGTCGAGCAGGGCGGCCATGCCGCGGGCGTTGGCGTCCGACCAGCCCGGGCGGTCCACGACGGCGACCTCGGGGACCGGGCCCCCGGGCACCGGCCGCAGCCCGGTCAGGGCCTCGACGTGCGCGACGGCGGTGGCGGCGGCGCGGTGCAGTTCCGCGACGACCGCGGCGGCCTCCTCCCGCGTGGTGCTCGGACCGCTGCTGACCAGCCGGCGGGCCGTGCGTCCGGCGAGGTCCCAGTCGACCATCGAGGAGGCGCTGCTCATTGGCTCACCCTACGCGCGGCCGCCAATCCTCCGGCCTGGTCCAGACGCTCACCGCGAGCCTGCGAGCGGTGAGGAGGATGGGTCCTTCAACAGCCGCAGGCGGCGAGGGTCGCGGCGAAGTCGTCGAGCGCCGCCTCCGCGGCCACCTCGCTGCCGGTCGCCTCGTCGGCCACCACGGCGAAGGCCAGCAGCCGGCCGTCCGCGGTCACCACGGTGCCGGCCAGGGCGTTGACGCCCAGAAGGGTGCCGGTCTTCGCGCGCACCGTGCCGGGCGCGGTCGCCGGGTCGTCGTCGCCGCGGTCGGCGAGCGTGCCGTCGTAGCCGGCGACCGGCAGACCGGTCAGCAGGCCCGCGGCGTCGCCGAGGCTGCCGTCGGCGGCGCCGGCGACCAGGGCGGTGAGCAGCTCGGCGGTGACGACGTCCTCGCGGGACAGGCCGCTGCCGTCGGCCAGGGTGACCCCGGTGACGTCGAGCCCGGCCTCGTCCAGCGCCGCGAGGACGGCCTGCGCGGCTCCCTCGAAGGTGGCCGGCTCCCCGCGGGACAGCGCCACGTGCCGGGCCAGCGCCTCGGCGAGCACGTTGTCGGACAGGGACAGCGCCTGCTCGACCAGGCGGGCGACCGGCGCGGACTCCACGGTGCCGAGGGTGCGCGCGCCGGCGGGGGCCTGGCCGAGGACCACGGCGGCGCCGGGGGCGCCGAGGGCGTCGGCGAGGGCGACGCCCGCGTCCAGCCCGGGCTGCCCGCTGCGCGCGGTCGCCCCCGGGCTCACCCGGGCGCCGTCGACGGCGGTCGCGGTGATCGGCGCGGCGTAGCTGGAGGGCGCGTCACCGGGCCCCCAGCCGCTGGCGGTCAGCGGGCCGCTGAACAGCGAGCTGTCGACCACCACGCGGGAGACGGCGGTGCCCGCGGGGAGCGCGGCGACCACCTGGGTGGCGAGGTCGGCCATCGTCGGGGCGCCGGGGTAGGTCAGCGACGGTTCGGTGCGCGACAGCGTCGGGTCGCCGCCGCCGACGAGCACCACCTCGCCGGGAACGGAGCCGGCGACCACGCGGGTCTCGAACGTC
The DNA here is from genome assembly GCF_054050895.1 of Blastococcus sp. SYSU DS0669. Classification (NCBI taxonomy): domain Bacteria; kingdom Bacillati; phylum Actinomycetota; class Actinomycetes; order Geodermatophilales; family Geodermatophilaceae; genus Blastococcus; species Blastococcus sp. SYSU DS0669. Next base: position 495,961 of record NZ_JBJHAE010000001.1, read on the forward strand.
TCGGCCGGGTCGAGAGTGGTGAGCGCGGCGGTGGCGGTGAGCAGTTTCGCGGTGGAGGCGGGCGTCAGCGGTGCCCCGGCGTCCCGGTCGTAGAGGACCGCACCGGTGGCGACGTCGACCACCTGGGCCGTCGTCCCCGGACCCAGCGGGGGTCCGGTGACCAGCGGGGTGAGCGCGGCCTCCAGGACGGCGGGGTCGGGCACGGGGGCGTCCGAGGACAGCCCGGCCAGCACCGGATCGGCCGCACCGAGGTCGGGCAGCACGGCGTCGGGGACGGCCACGGCGTCACCCCCGGCACCGGCGTCGGGACCCAGGACGACGCCCAGACCGACGCCACCGCCGGCGAGCAGCAGCACGAGCGCGACGATGCCGATCGTGACGCGCCGCCGGAAGCGGCCGTAGTTGGCCGTGACGATCGTCGAGCCGCTCGACGAGATGGTGCCCACCCCCTACAGGGGGGCTCCGCCGACCGGACCAGCCCCCGTGGGCCACACTACGTTCGTGCAGTTCGACGTGACGGTAGAAATCCCGAAGGGCCAGCGGAACAAGTACGAGCTGGACCATGAGACCGGACGCATCCGCTTGGACCGGATGCTGTTCACCTCCACCCGCTACCCGGCGGACTACGGCTACATCGAGAACACCCTGGGGCAGGACGGCGACCCGCTGGATGCCCTGGTGATCCTCGAGGAGCCGACGTTCCCCGGGTGCCTGGTCACGTGCCGGGCCATCGGCATGTTCCGCATGACCGACGAGGCGGGAGGGGACGACAAGGTCCTCTGCGTGCCGGCGACGGATCCGCGGGTGGCGCACCTCAAGGAGATCGAGGACGTGTCGGAGTTCGACCGCCTCGAGATCCAGCACTTCTTCGAGACCTACAAGGACCTCGAGCCGGGCAAGTCGGTCGAGGGTGCCGAGTGGGTCGGCCGCGAGGCCGCGGAGGCCGAGATCCTGGCTTCGATCGAGCGCGCCAAGAACAGCTCGGCGCACCACTGAGGAAGGACCCTCCTGCCCCCACCGCTCGCGGCGGGACCCTGCAGGAGGGCCGTCTTCTCGCGCCGGACGCACCGACGGCGGCACACCCCTGAGGGGCGTGCCGCCGTCAGCCGACCCCGCGACCGGGTGGGGCCGTGTGTGCGCTCCGAACGAGAACGGGCCCGTCCGGGTGGACGGGCCCGTGCTGCGTGCGAGCCGCCTGTCGGAATCGAACCGACGACCTTCTCATTACGAGTGAGATGCTCTACCGACTGAGCTAAGGCGGCGAACTGCCCGCACAGCCTACGACACCGCTCCCGCCCCTCCGCGCAGGGGCCGGGGTGTCAGGAGGGCAGGCGCAGCGCGACGGTGAGCGCCTCCACGGCCACCTGGGGCTTCACGTTCTGCTCCAGCGCTTCACGGCAGGCCAGGATCGCGTCTATGCGGCGCAGCGCTCCCTCGGCGCCGATCCGGCGCGCCAGCTCCTCGGCGTCGGCGCGGCGGTCCGGGTGGTTGAGCGGCAGCTGCTCCGCAGGTGCGGAGTCGAGGACCAGCGCGTCCCGGTAGAGCCCCGCCAGGTCCACCAGGGCCCGGTCGAGCGAATCCCGCCCGATCCGGGTGGCCCGGGACTTCTGCCGGCGCTCGAGCTCCTTGAGCTGGCCGGCACCGCCCCGGCTGGCCGCGACGACGCCCGGCCCCCGCGCACCCATGCCCAGGCTCGTCTTCAGCGCCTCCGTCTCGGCGCCGTCGAGCGCCCCGGTAGCGGCCTCGGTCTCCTCCTTGGCCGAACCGACGAGGTCGTCGGCGGCGTCGAGGCAGGCGGCGAGCGAGACCAGCCGGAGCGGGACGTCCAGCACGGCCTTGCGCGTCATCCGCGCCTCCTCGTCGCGGGCCAGCCGCCGGGCCCGGCCGACGTGCCCGCCCGAGGCGGCCGCCGACCAGGCGGCGAGCGCCGCGTCGACGCCGTCGCGCCGGACCAGCACCTCGGCGATCGCGTCCACCGTCGGGGTGCGCAGCGCGACCACCCGGCAGCGGGACCGGATCGTGACCGGCACGTCGTCCGGGTGCAGGCTCGGCGCGCAGAGCATCACCACCGTCCGCGGCGGCGGCTCCTCGATCATCTTGAGCACGGCGTTCGCGGCCGCCTCGCTCATCCGGTCGGCGTCCTCGACGATGATCATCTGCCAGCGCCCCTGGGACGGCGCCCGCCCCGCCACCCGCACCAACTCGCGCGCCTCGAGCACACCGATGGAGAGCCCGTCGGGCACGATGACGTGCACGTCGGCGTGCGTGCCGGTGAGCACCGTGCGGCAGGCGTGGCAGGTGCCGTCGCCGCCCGCGGGGCACTGCAGCGCCGCGGCGAAGGCCCGGGCAGCCACCGAACGGCCCGAACCGGGCGGGCCCGTGAACAGCCAGGCGTGCGTCATCGCGGTCGGGTCGGCGATCGCCGCCCTCAGCTCCGCCACCACCGCCGGCTGCCCGATCACCTGCGTCCAGACGCCCTCGTCGGGCGCCACCACCGGGGCCGTCACGGGTGCAGCTGCGGCGTGGCGCCGGTCTGGGCGTGCGGGTGGCGGGACGCGGGCTCGACCCGGTCGTCCCGGAGCTCCGGCTCGGCCTGCGGGCTCGCGGCCGGCGCGGCGGGGGTCTGCAGGGGCAGGCCGGAGAGCAGCTCGGCCACCCGCACCCGGATGGCCGCCGCGAGCTCGTCCGGCGATCGCCGCGCGTCGAGCACCAGGTATCGGTCGGGATCGGCCTCGGCGAGCTCCTGGAAGGTCCGCCGCACGCGCTGGTGGAACTCCAGCGACTCCGACTCCAGCCGGTCGGCGGCGGCCCGGCCGCGGGCGCGGGCCAGCCCCACCTCCGGCGGGAGGTCCAGCAGGATGGTCAGGTCGGGGCGCAGCCCCTGCGCGGCCCAGCGGGAGAGCATGCGGACGTCGTCGAGCGGGATGGTGCGCCCGGCCCCCTGGTAGGCCAGCGAGCTGTCGATGAAGCGGTCGGTGATGACGACCTCGCCGGCGTCGAGCGCGGGCCGCAGCACCTCGTGCACGTGCTGCGCGCGGTCGGCGGCGTAGAGGAGCGCCTCCGTCCGCGGCGCGATGCCCACCTGGGCCCGGTCGAGCACGATGGAGCGGATGCCCGCGCCTGGTGGGGTCGCGCCGGGCTCGAAGGAGGCCCGGGCCGTCAGCCCCTCGTCGCTGAGCCACTCCTGCAGCCGGCGCACCTGGGTGGACTTGCCGGCGCCCTCCCCGCCCTCGAAGGCGATGAGCACCCCGCCTCCGGCCAGCCGTCGCCGGGCCGTGGTGTCGCGGCGCAGCGCGGTGACGACGTCGGCGAGGAGCGGCACCGGACGGCCGTCGTCCATCTGCCGGTAGGCCGCCAACCCGACGCCCACGGCGAGCAGCCCGGCCGCGAACAGCATGATCCGCTCGCCGGAGAGCGGCAGCGCGAAGGCGCCGAGGTCCAGTTCCTGCCGCCCGATCAGGCCCACCCCGATCGGCACCAGGGCGAGGGAGACGATCAGCGACGCCCGCACGAGGGACTGCACGATGGCGAACGTGCGGCCCCGGATCTCGTCCTCCACCTCGGTGCCGATCAGGGTGATGCCGGCCAGGAAGGCCATGCCGGCGAAGAAGCCCATGAGGACCACGAGCAGCAGCGAGATCCACAGCGCGAAGGACCAGGACAGCAGCAGCACCACGATGCCGGCGCCGACGATCGCCACCCCGAAGATCCGCTCCCGGGCCAGGTCCCGGGCGACGCTCGGGCCGATCCCGATACCGAGCCCCAGGCCGATGAAGACCGCCCCGAACAGCAGCCCGTAGGCCGCCTCCCCGCCGCCGAGCACCTCGACGTAGGCCTGGCCGGTGGCGATGATCGCGCCCGCCGCCACGAACGCCCCGGTGATGCCCACGACGAGGCCCCGGACGAGCCGGGTGTGGCCGGCGAAGGAGAAGCCCTTCACCAGCGAGCCCAGGAAGCTCTCCTGCTGGCCGACGACCTCACCCGCGGCGCGGCGGCCGCTGATGGACGGCAGGTTCCAGATGACCACGGCGGCGACCAGGAACGTGAGGGCGTTCAGGTAGAGGGCGAGGTCCACCTCGTTCACCCCGGGCAGCAGGGTGCTGACCTGGCCGCCCACGCTGGTGAGCACCGCGAAGACGATGGCCGCGATCACCGGCGTCAACCCGTAGGTGGTGACCAGCGAGAGCTGGTTGGCCGCCTCCAGCTGGTCCTTGCGGAGCATGTTCGGGACGGCGGCGTCCTTGGCCGGGATCCAGAACAGGCTGAAGGCCTCGATGACGAACTGGGCGATGAACAGCCAGATCAGGTTGTCGACGATCGGGATCGAGGCGAACAGCCCGAAGCGGAAGATGTCGGTGACCACCATCGTCTTGCGCCGGTCGAACCGGTCGGCGAAGGCACCGGCGACCGGGCCGAGCACGATGGCCGGGAGCAGCCGGAACAGCAGGACGCCGGCCAGCGCGAAGTTCTGCGCGGCGTAGTCGTCGAAGGTCAGCGTCGCCGTCACGGTGATGGCGAGCAGGCCCAGCCAGTCGCCGAAGCTCGACAGCAGCGTCGACAGCCAGAGCTTGCGGAAGTCGCGCACCCGCAGCACCGCGCGGATCTTGGCCGCGGTGCCCACCGCGCCGGAGCCGTCCGCGCCCGAGGCGGACGCACCCGACGGTCCGCCGTCCTCGGCGACCTCGGTGAGCGGCGGCCCCGCCGACGGCGGCACCGGCGTGCCGGCGGGCGGCAGACCGTCGCCCGGGGCAGCACCGGCAGCCCCGTCGGACGGGGGTACCGGGGGCGTCGGCTCGACCGGAATCGCGGGCTCCCAAGGTCGGAGGGCACCGGGACGGAGCGGGCCCCAGCGGGGCAACGGTACCGGTCGGCCGTGACGATTCCGGCTCCTTCCTGCCCGGTCGGGTCGAACTGATCCGCACGGTCCCACCGACGTCCACGCCGCGGACTAGGGTGCGGCCGGTGACGGGGACAGCGGGCTCGGCGGGCGGCGCGGCCGGTGCATGGCGGCCCGACGCCTACCTGCGCTTCGCCGGCGAGCGGGCGCGGCCCTTCGTCGACCTCCTCGCGCGGGTGGGCGCCGAGGCCCCGCGGAGCGTCGTCGACCTGGGCTGCGGCGAGGGCTCGCTGACCGCCTCGCTGGCCCGGCGCTGGCCCGGGGCCGGCATCACCGGTGTCGACTCCTCCCCCGAGATGCTCGCCGCCGCCGAGGCCGCCACCGGGCACGGCGTGCAGTTCCGCCTCGGCGACGTGCGCGACTGGGCGCCCTCCGGCCCGGTGGACGTGGTCGTCAGCAACGCCGTCCTGCACTGGGTGCCCGGGCACCCGGAGCTGATGGCGCGCTGGGCCGCGGCCCTCCCCGCGGGCGGCTGGCTGGCCGTGCAGGTGCCGGGCAACTTCCGTGCCCCCACCCACGCGCTGCTCGCCGACCTGTGCCGGAGCCCGGAGTGGGCCGACCGCACCGCCGACGTCGCGCCGCGGGCCGACACCGTCCTCGAGCCCGCCGGGTACGCCGAGGTGCTCACTGCCGCCGGCCTCCTGCCCGACGTCTGGGAGACCACGTACCTGCACGTGCTGACCGGGTCCGACGCGGTGCTGACCTGGGTGCGCTCGACGGTGCTGCGCCCGGTGCTCGCCCGGCTGGACGACGCCGCCGCGACCGCGTTCACCGACGCCTACGCCGCCGCCCTGCGGCAGGCCTACCCGCAGCGCCCCGACGGCACCACGCTGCTGCCCTTCCGGCGGGTCTTCGCCGTCGGCACCCGCCCGTCCTGATGCCGTAGAGGTCGCGGCGCGGGTGCTCGGGTCCGGCGCCCGGACCTGGGCACCGGCGCAGATCGACGAGCAGCGACCTCAGCGCGGGGTGAGCCGGTAGGCGTGGGTCCGGTAGGGGAGCTCGAGCTCGGTGCGGCCACGCGTGTCCGGGTGCCCGGCCAGCAGCGCCCGGACGGCGGAGAGGAACTCCTCGCGCCGGGCGTCGTCCATGACAGCCACGTAGCTGCGGGTGGCGATGCCGCCGACGACGTCCTCGGGGGTCACGCGCTGCACGACCGCCGACTCCACGACCTGTACGTCGGCCCCGAGCTCCGCGGCGAAGCGGTCGACGACGCGCCGGTCGGCCTCGTGCCCGCGGGCTTCGTCGGAGACGACCTCACCGAGCGCGGCGACCCAGGGCACGCGCTCGTCGCGGGTGTTCCAGACCAGCCCGAGCACTCCGCGGGGGCGCAGCACCCGGCGCAGCTCGCGGGCGGCCGGGCCCGGGTCGAACCAGTGCGCGGCCTGACCCGCCACCACCGCGTCGACCGAGGCGTCCTGCACGGGGATCGCCTCGGCGGTGCCCACCGCGGAGGCGATCCCCGGCCGGCGGCTGCGCAGCTCGGCCAGCATCTCCGGAGAAGGGTCCACCGCCCGGGCGCGGTGCCCGAGGCCGAGCACCACCTCGGTGAGCAGGCCCGTGCCCGCGCCGAGGTCCAGCACCTCCAGCGGCCGCCGGCCGACCAGGAACGCCACGGCGTCGGCCGGGTAGGTCGGCCGCAGCGCGGCATAGCTCCCCGCGACTGCCCCGAAGGAGCGCGCCCGGGCCTGCAGCGCGACGTCCTCCGGCCCCGTCCGGAGCCTCGCCCCGAGCTCGCGCGGGGGGAGGGGGACGGGGTCCTCCATCAGCCGGCCGAGACGGGGTCCGCGGCCTGCTTCGCCGTCTTCTTGGGGGTCGCCTTCTTCGCGGTGGTCTTCTTGGCCGCCGTCTTCTTGGCCGTTGTCTTCTTGGCCGTGGTCTTCTTGGCGGCCTTCTTCTTGGTCGCCGGCCCGCGGGCGCGGCGGTCGGCCAGCAGCTCCGCGGCCCGCTCGATGGTGATCGACTCGACGTCGTCGTCCTTGCGCAGGCTGGCGTTGGTCTCGCCGTCGGTCACGTAGGGGCCGAACCGGCCCTCGCGGACGGTGACCTGGCCCTGCGTGACCGGGTCGGGCCCGAGCTCCTTGAGCGGGGGCTTGGCGGCCGCCCGGCCACGCTGCTTGGGCTGCGCGAAGATCGCCAGCGCCTCCTCCAGCGTGGTGGTGAAGAGCTTCTCCTCACCGTCCAGCGAGCGGGAGTCGGTGCCCTTCTTGAGGTATGGCCCGTAGCGGCCGTTCAGCGCCTGGATCTCCTCGCCGTCGGGCGCGGTGCCCACGGTGCGCGGCAGGGTGAGCAGCTTCAGCGCGTCCTCGATCGTCACCGTCTCCGGGGACATCGACGAGAACAGGCTCGCCGTGCGCGGCGACTCCTTGCTGCCCTCGGGGACGACGGTGGTGACGTAGGGGCCGTAGCGGCCGGCCTTCACCACCACCGGGTGGCCCGACTCCGGGTCGGTGCCCAGCTCCCGGTCGCTCGACGGCGCGGCCAGCAGTTCGCGGACCTTCTCGGTGGTCAGCTCGTCGGGCGCGAGGTCCTCGGGGATGCTGACCCGCGCGCCCTCCTCGCCGTCGACCTGCAGGTACGGGCCGTAGCGGCCGACGCGGACGACGACCGGCCGGCCGGCCTCGTCGGTGGCGCGCAGCGGGATGGAGTTGATGCCGCGGGCATCGATCTCCTCGAGCCGCTGGCCGATGACGTGCTTGAGGCCACCGGACTGCGCGATCGCGCCGGCGTGCCGGCCCTCACCGCCGAAGTAGAACTCGGTCAGCCAGGTGACCCGCTGGAGGGTGCCGCCGGCGATCTCGTCGAGCTCCTCCTCCAGCGACGCGGTGAAGTCGTAGTCGACGAGCTGGGCGAAGTACTGCTCCAGCAGGTTCACCACGGCGAAGGCGACGAACGACGGGACGAGGGCGTTGCCCTTCTTCCAGACGTACCCGCGGTCCTGGATCGTCTGCATGATCGACGCGAAGGTCGAGGGCCGGCCGATGCCCAGCTCCTCCAGCCGGGCGACCAGGCTGGGCTCGGTGTAGCGGGACGGCGGCTGCGTGGTGTGCCCCTTGGCGTCCAGCGACCGGGTGGCCAGCTGCTGGCCGCGCTCCAGGCGGGGCAGCCGGCTCTCGGCGTCGTCGCTGCCGTGGTCCTCGTCGCCGTCCTTGGCCGCGCCCTCGTCGCGGGACTCGACGTAGGCCCGGAGGAAGCCGGGGAAGGTGATCGTGCGGCCGCTGGCGGTGAACTCGACCGCCTCGTCCGTGGTGCTGCGGCCGGCCAGCCGGACGCTGACGGTCTGCCCGACCGCGTCGGCCATCTGGGAGGCGACGGTGCGCTGCCAGATCAGCTCGTAGAGCCGGAACTCGTCCCGCGCCAGACCGGCGGCGAGCTGGCCGGGGGTCCGGAAGCTGTCGCCGGCGGGGCGGATGGCCTCGTGCGCCTCCTGGGCGCCCTTGGACTTCTTCGCGTAGCGCCGTGCCTCGGCCGGGACGTAGGCGTCGCCGTACAGCTCGCGGGCCTGGGTGCGGGCCGCGTTGATCGCCTCGTTCGACAGGTTCGTCGAGTCGGTCCGCATGTAGGTGATGTGGCCGTTCTCGTACAGCCGCTGCGCGACCCGCATGACCTGCGCCGAGGACCAGCCCAGCTTGCGGCCGGCCTCCATCTGCAGCGTCGAGGTGGTGAACGGCGCGTAGGGGCGACGGCGGTAGGGCTTCTCGTCGACCCGGCTGACGCTGACCTGGCGCCCCTCGAGCCGCGCGGCCAGACCTCGGGCACCGGCCTCGTCGAGGTGGACGACGTCGCCGGTGACCCGCCCGGTGGCGGCGTCGAAGTCCTTGCCGGTGGCGACCCGGCTGTCGTCGACGCTGACCAGCTTCGCGCGGACGGTGGTGGGCTCGCCGGCGTCGGCGCCGGTGCGCTGGCCGGCGACGGCGAAGGTGCCTTCCAGCGACCAGTAGTCCGCCGAGGTGAACGCCATCCGCTCCCGCTCGCGCTCGACGACGATGCGGGTGGCCACGGACTGGACGCGTCCGGCCGACAGCTTGGGCAGCACCTTCTTCCAGAGGACCGGGCTGACCTCGTAGCCGTAGAGCCGGTCGAGGATGCGGCGGGTCTCCTGGGCGTCGACCAGGTGCGTGTCCAGGTCGCGCGGGTTGGCCACGGCGCGGGCGATCGCCTCGGGGGTGATCTCGTGGAAGACCATCCGGCGCACCGGGACGCGCGGCTTGAGGGTGTCGATCAGGTGCCAGGCGATGGCCTCGCCCTCGCGGTCCTCATCCGTGGCCAGGTAGATCTCGCTGGCGTTCTTGACCAGCTGCTTGAGCCGGGTCACCTGCTGCTTGCGGTCGGGGCTGACCACGTAGAGCGGCTCGAAGGAGTTGTCCACGTCGACGCCGAGCCGGGCCCAGGCCGCGCCCTTGTGCTCGGCCGGCACGTCGGCGGCGTTGCGCGGGAGGTCGCGGATGTGGCCGACGCTGGCCTCGACGACGTAGCCGCTGCCCAGGTAGCCGGCGATCTTGTTGGCCTTGGTCGGCGACTCGACGATGACCAGCGGCCGGCCGCCGGGCGCGGCCGAGCCCCGGCGGGTGGGCGCCTTGGCGGCGTCGTCCGTCGTGGGCTCGTTCTCGGTGCCGGGCTGCGTGGTCTTCGTGGGCACGGGACTCCTGTCGGTGGTGCTGGGGTGGTGCGGATGCGGCGCGCTGGTCCGGGCCGGGCGACCCGGTACGCCGGCCCCGGGGGGTCCGGGACCGGGCGGGCGCCACCGCGGACGCCCCTCGGCGGGCCACGGTAGGCCACGCCGGCGCCGGTGCGCCGGGCGCGACCTGTCCGTGGGCGTGCCGCCACCCCGACCAACGTGGATGGTGCGGCGGTGTTCCCGCAGGTGGAAGACGGCGTACCGCCAAGGGGTCAGGCGCCGCTCACGGAGCGCTGGTGGTGAGCTCGGAGCCGGTCGGGCTCGCCGCTGCCCCACCGACGACGATCGAGCGGCGCTTGGAGACGACGACCGCGGCCACGACCACCGCCACGGCGCCGAGCGCGATCGCGACCCGCACCGGGGTGTTGGCGTCCTCGCCCACCGACAGGGCGACCACCGCGGGCGCGATGAGCAGCGCCACCAGGTTCATCACCTTGATCAGCGGGTTGATCGCGGGGCCGGCGGTGTCCTTGAACGGGTCGCCGACGGTGTCGCCGATGACGGTGGCGGCGTGGGCCTCGCTGCCCTTCCCGCCGTAGCTGCCGTCCTCCACCATCTTCTTGGCGTTGTCCCAGGCGCCGCCGGAGTTGGAGAGGAACACCGCCATGAGGGTGCCGGCCGCGATCGCGCCGACGAGGTAGGCGGCCAGCGGCCCGATCCCCAGGCCGAAGCCCACGGCCACCGGGGCGAGCACGGCCAGCAGCCCCGGGGTGGCCAGCTCGCGCAGCGAGTCCTTCGTGCAGATGTCGACCACGGCGCCGTAGTCGGGGCGCTCGGTGAAGGTCATGATCCCGGGGTGGGTGCGGAACTGCTCGCGCACCTCGAACACCACCCGCCCGGCCGCCCGGGACACCGCGCTGATGGCCAGCCCGGAGAAGAAGAACACCACCGCGGCGCCCAGCACCGCGCCGACGACGTTGTTCGGGTTCACCAGGCTGAAGGCGTCGCCGAGCGTGGCGCCGGCCTCGTCGAGGGCGACGGCGACCTGGGCGTTGTAGGACCCGAAGAGCGCCGTGGCCGCGAGGACGGCGGTGGCGATCGCGATCCCCTTGGTGATCGCCTTGGTGGTGTTCCCGATGGCGTCGAGGTCGGTGAGGACGCGTGCGCCCTCCTCGTCGATGTCGCCGGACATCTCGGCGATGCCCTGCGCGTTGTCGCTCACCGGGCCGAAGGTGTCCATCGAGACGATGACGCCGGCCGTGGTGAGCAGCCCGCAGCCGGCGAGCGCGACGGCGTAGAGCGCCGCCCCTCCCCCGATCAGGAAGGCGCCGTAGACCGCGCCGCCGATGAGCAGGGCCGCGTACACCGCCGACTCCAGCCCGAGCGAGATGCCGGACAGGACCACGGTGGCCGGCCCGGTCAGCGAGCTGCGGCCGACGTCCTGGACGGGCTTGCGGCTGGTCTCGGTGAAGTAGCCCGTGAGCTGCTGGATGGCCGCGGCCAGGACGACGCCGACGAGCACGGCGACGAAGCCGAGCACCTGCGGGCTGACCGGCAGGTCGGCGCCTCCACCGGTGCCGGGGAGCAGGGTGAAGGAGGCGACGGCGACCAGCAGCAGCGACACCGCTGCGGAGACGAAGAAGCCGCGGTTGATGGGGGCCAGGCCGTTGCGGTCGTTCTTGCCCGGGTTGGTGGCCAGGACGCCCACGACCGAGGCGATGACACCGATGGCGGCGACGACCAGCGGGAAGACCATGCCGATCGATCCGAAGAAGACCTGGCCCAGGATCAGCGCGGCGACGAGCGTGACGGCGTAGGACTCGAAGAGGTCGGCGGCCATCCCGGCGCAGTCGCCGACGTTGTCCCCCACGTTGTCGGCGATGGTCGCGGCGTTGCGCGGATCGTCCTCCGGGATGCCGGCCTCCACCTTGCCGACCAGGTCGGCGCCGACGTCGGCCGCCTTGGTGAAGATGCCACCGCCGACCCGCATGAACATCGCGAGCAGCGCACCGCCGAAGCCGAAGCCCTCCAGGACCACCGGCGCGGTGTCGTCGAAGAGCAGCAGCACCAGGGCCGCACCGAAGAGGCCCAGCCCGATGGTGATCATCCCGCACACACCGCCGGTGCGGTACGCGATGCGGAAGGCCGGGCGGTAGCCGCCACCCTGTGCCGCCGCGGCCATCCGCACGTTGCCGCGGGTGGCCAGGGTCATCCCGATGAAGCCCACCAGCGCCGAGAACAGCGCGCCGACGAGGAAGAACACCGCCCGGCCCAGCCGCGTGCCCAGTCCGCCCTCGGCCACCGGGAGGACAAGCAGCACCGCGAAGACGATGACGGCGAAGACCGCGAGGGTGCGGAACTGCCGGCGCAGGTACGCCGCCGCTCCCTCCTGCACCGCCCGCGCGATCTCCCGCATCTTCTCCGTGCCCTGGTCGGCGGCGAGGACCGCGCGGACCAGGTAGGCGGCGAAGACCAGGGCGGCCAGGGAGATGACGAGGACGACGGCGACGAGCGCGGTCTCCCCGCCGGACAGCGAACCCTCGGGCATGGATCCTCCAGGCATCGGCGCCCCGACCGGGAGGCACCGTGCTCCCGGTCGGGGCGCAGGTCGGCGTGCGACGCCCCGACGGGACCGCCGGAGCACGAACGCGGCGAAGTGTAAGGCAGATCACACTTTCCGCGACCCCCTTCTCGTCCCGCCCGGTCCGCGGGCCCCCGGGGACGACGGCAGGTTGCACGCGGGTGTGACAGTGGGAGGCGTGACCACGCTCCACCCGGTCCGGTCGGCTCCCCCTCCCGGCACGGACGACCGGTCCGGGGGCGGCTGGGGGCCGGGCGGCCCGGTACCCAACGGCGGGGAGCTGCTGGCGGCCCTGCTGGCCGGGACGGCGGAGGACGAGCAGCCGGTCACCCACGTCCACCACCTGCCGGTGCGCGAGAGCCGCACCGCCGGCTGGCCGGAGTGGGTGGAGCCGGGTCTGCGCGACCGGCTCGTCGCCCGCGGCGTGCAGGCCCCCTGGCAGCACCAGGTCGCGGCCGCGCAGGCCGCCCGCGACGGCCGGCACGTCGTCGTCGCGACCGGGACCGCGTCGGGGAAGTCGCTGGCCTACCAGCTGCCGGCCCTGACCAGGCTGGCCGAGGACCCGCGCGCCTGCGTGCTCTACCTGGCGCCCACCAAGGCCCTCGCCAGGGACCAGCTCGCCTCGGTGGCGGCGCTCGCCGACCCGTCGGTGCGGCCGGCCGCCTACGACGGCGACACCCCGGCGGAGGAGCGGGACTGGGTCCGACGGCACTCGCGCTGGATCGTCACCAACCCCGACATGCTGCACCGCGGGATCCTGCCGGCCCACCAGCGCTGGTCGAGCACGCTGCGGCGGGTCGCCTACGTGGTCATCGACGAGTGCCACGCCTACCGCGGCGTCTTCGGCTCGCACGTCGGCCACGTGCTGCGCAGGCTGCGGCGGATCTGCCGGCGCTACGGCGCCGAGCCCGTGTTCGTGCTCGCGTCGGCCACCGTCGCCGACCCGGCCGCCGCGGCCACCCGGCTGGTCGGCGAGGAGGTCCTCGCCGTCACCGACGACGGCTCCCCGCGCCCGGGCGCCACCTTCGCGCTGTGGGAGCCGCCGCTGACCGAGCGGACGGGCGAGCACGGGGCGCCGCTGCGCCGCTCGGCCGCCGCCGACGCCGCCGGGCTGCTCGCCGACCTGGTCGAGCGCGGCGCGCGCACGCTGGCGTTCGTCCGCTCCCGCCGCAGCGCCGAGTCGGTGGCCGAGCAGGCCCGCCGGCTGCTGCACGACCGCGGCCGCGCGGACCTGGTGGGCCGGGTCGACTCCTACCGCGGCGGCTACCTGCCCGAGGAGCGCCGGGAGCTGGAGCGGGCGCTCTCGGCCGGGACCCTGCTGGGCGTGGCGACCACCAACGCCCTCGAGCTCGGCATCGACATCGCCGGGCTGGACGCCGTGGTGCTCGCCGGCTACCCCGGCACGCTGGCCTCGCTGTGGCAGCAGGCGGGCCGCGCCGGGCGGGCGCAGCGCGAGTCGCTGGTGGTCTTCGTCGCCCGCGACGACCCGCTGGACCACTACCTGGCCCACCACCCGCGGGCGGTGTTCGGCCGGCCCGTCGAGGCCACCGTCACCGACCCGGCCAACCCCTACGTGCTCGGCCCGCAGCTGTGCTGCGCCGCGGCCGAGCTCCCCCTGGTGCCCGCGGACCTCGCCGACTTCGGCGGTCCGGTGGCCGAGGCGCAACTGGAGGAGCTCGTGGCCGCCGGCCAGCTGCGCCGGCGCCCGGCCGGCTGGTACTGGGCCGGGCGCGGCCGCCCCGACGTCGACATCCGCGGCAGCGGCGACGAGCCGGTGGCGATCATCGAGGCGGGCACCGGGCGGCTGCTGGGCACCGTGGACGGCGGAGCCGCGCACTCGACGGTGCACGAGGGCGCGCTCTACGTGCACCGCGGCGACACCTTCGTCGTCGACGAGTTCGACGTGGCCGACGCCTGCGCGGTCGTGCACCCCGAGAGCCCCGACTGGACCACCGTCGCGCGCGACGTGACCGACCTGTCCATCGTCTCGGTCGAGCAGACCCGGCGGCTGGGCACGGTGACGGCGCACACCGGCGTCGTGGACGTGACCAACCAGGTGGTGGCCTACCAGCGGCGCCGGCTGGGCAGCGGGGAGGTGCTGGCGGAGTTCCCGCTGGACCTGCCGCCGCGCCAGCTGCGCACCAAGGCGGTGTGGCTGACCCTCGAGCACCGCGCCGTGGAGCGGGCCGAGGTCGACGACGCGGCCCTGCCCGGCTCGCTGCACGCCGCCGAGCACGCGGCGATCGGCATCCTCCCGCTGCTGGCGACGTGCGACCGGTGGGACCTCGGCGGGCTGTCGACGGCGGTCCACCCCGACACCGGCACCGCGGCGGTGTTCGTCTACGACGGGCACCCCGGCGGCGCGGGCTTCAGCGAGCGCGGGTACGCGGCGCTGCGCCGGTGGTTGCAGGCCACGCGGGCGACCGTCGCCAGCTGCGAGTGCGAGGCCGGCTGCCCCTCGTGCGTGCAGTCGCCCAAGTGCGGCAACGGCAACGACCCCCTCGACAAGGCCGGCGCGGTCCGGGTGCTCGACGTCGTGCTCGACGAGCTGGCCGCCGCGGACGAGCGGGGGGCGGACGACCCCGACCACGACGAGGACGACGCCGGGCCGGCCGCCGCCGCGCCGGCCGTCGGCGTTCCCGGACCGGCCGAGGAGGACCTCGTCTTCTGATCCGGCGTCTTCTGACCCGGCGGCGACCGGGCCCGCGCGTGCCCGGCCGACGGCGTCGTGCACGCCGAGCCGGCCCAGCCGGAGGGCGACGCCGACCTCGACCGCCACGACCGATCCCGGCTCGACGCGGCAGGTGATCAGCACGGCGCCGTTGGCTCGGGCGACCTCGGTGGCCACGGTGCACGGGGACGGGTCCCCGAGCACCGCCTGCCCGGCCGCGGCCAGCGCGGCGAGGTCGGCCGCCGTCGCCGCCCGGTGGCGGGCCACCGTGGCCAGGCCGACCAGCACCGCCCCGGTGGTGACCGCGACCAGGACGGCGGAGAGCACGAGCACCCACGCGCTGGCCGATCCCCGTTCCCCGCTCATCCGGGGGACCCCGCGGCCGGCTCCAGCCGCGCCACGGCCTCCGCCGTGACGGTGACCCGCCAGGGCAGCGGCCCCAGCGGCCGGACCTCCGCCGCCACCGTGACCCGGAGCTCGTCGCCACCGGCGGCGATCGCGGTGCGGGCGCCGGGCGGCGCGGCCCGGCCCGCCCACTCGGCGACGACCGCGGCGTCCTCCCCCCGCGCCGCCGCCCGGGCCCCCTCCCGGGCCGCGTCCACGCACCGCAGCTGGGCGCCGACCACGGTGACCGCGGCGACGGCGCCGGCGAGCACCAGCAGCAGGACCGGCAGCACGACCGCGGTCTCGGCCGTGACCATCCCGGTCTCCGCCCGCCGGGCCGCTGGGTGGTCCACGCTCAGGAGAGCGTGGCCAGCGCGGCGTCGACCAGCTCGGTGAGGCCGGTGACGACGCTGTCGCCGGAGACGACCCGGTAGAGGACCGCGGCGAACGCGCACGCGGCCACGGTGCCGACGGCGTACTCGGCGGTGCTCATCCCGGCCTCCGCCCGGCTCCGCAGGCGGGCCAGACGGCCGGGCCGCTGCCCGGGCTCGGGGACGGCGACGGCCTCGGGGGCGGGGTCGGGGCCGGGAAGGGGCTGGTCGGCGGGCTGGTCGACGGTCATGGCGGTCCTCTCGGTCGGGCCCCGGCGGGGCGGTGCCCGAAGCCTCCGTCCAGGGCGGGACGGGTCCCAGGTCCGCGGGCGATCTGTGGACGGCGCCGGTGGGTGTGGACGATCAGCCGAAGACGTCGCCGGCGATGCCGAGGACCAGCGGGACCACGCCCAGGCAGACGAAGGCGGGGAGGAAGCAGAGCCCGAGCGGGGCGAGCACCCACACCCCGGCCCGCTGCACGGCCGCCTGCGCCTCCGTGCGCGCCGCGGACCGGGTCTCCTCGGCGAACGCGTGCAGCGCCGGCACCGCGGCGGTGCCGGACTCCCCTGCCCGCACCAGCACGCGGGCCAGGCCGTCGAGCTCGGCCGGCTGCCCGGCCCAGGCCCGGCGCGGCTCGGCCCCCATGCGCTGCATCCCCGCGACGCCGTGCAGCCGGCGGCCGAGCGGTTCGGGCACCGCCCCCGCGACGGCGGCGAGCGCTCCGGAGAGGGGGAGCCCCGCGCCCAGGCAGGCGGCGAGCAGCTCGCAGGCGACCGGTAGCTCCCGCAGGAGGGCCGCCCGTTCCCCGGCGTCGCGGTCGGGGGATGCCGCACGCAGCAGCCGCTCCCCCGCGCCGGTGACCACCACCGCCGCGCAGGCGCCCACGACGCCGCCGAGCAGCAGGCCCGCGGCCAGCCCCGCGGCCCCGGCGAGCAGCCAGCGACGTGCCCCGGGCGGGGCATCCCGGGCGCCGGCGACCGGGGGGCCGGGCGCGGTCAGCCGGCGCACCCGCCGGCCGGCCACGGCTGCGCCGGGCGCCCACACCACCAGCGCCGCGGCCAGCAGCAGCACCGGCAGGGCGGCGCTCACCGCGCGATCCGGCGTACCAGGCGGCCGGTCCAGGCGATGCCGGCCACCTCGAGCAGCACCCCGGCCACCAGCAGCCCCTGCCCGGCACCGGTCCGGGTGAGCACGTGCCACGGATCGGCCCCGACCCCGCTGCCCATCGCCAGGCCGAGCAGGGGGAGTCCGGCCAGCAGCCTGGCGCTGGCGCGGGGGCCGGCGGTGGCCACCAGCAGCTCGCGGCGGCGGCGCAGCCGGGCCCGCAGGTCGTCCTCGACCGCGGCGACCACCGCGGCGAGCGAGCAGCCGGTGCGGGCGCTGAGCGCGATGGCGGCCGACGTCCGGGCCAGGGCCGCGCCCACTCCGTCGCCGCCTGCCGCGGCGTCGGGCCAGGGAGCGCGCGCCGCGCGCAGCAGCCCCGCGGCGCAGCCGGGATCGGGGCAGTCGGCCGCCGCCGTGCGCACCGCCTCCACCAGGGCACGGCCCACACGCAGCTCCGCCGCCACGGCGGCCAGCGCGTCGGCGAGCACGGCCTGGCGCGCGAGGTCCTCGGCCGCCCTCCGGCCGGTCAGCCGGGCAGCCGCCGCGAGCGCGGCGCAGCCGGCGGCGAGCACCGCCACCAGCGGGGTGCCGAGAGCCGCGCCCGCGCCGCCCGCGGCCACCGCCGCGGCGAGCGGCAGCGGCACCCGCCCGAGGCCCCGGGCCCCCGCGGCCCGGGTCGTCCGGAGCAGCCGGCGCCGGGCGACCGCCCGGCCGTCGGGCCACAGCAGCACCGCGGCGGCCGCGGCCAGGAGCGCCGCGGTCACGGGCCGGCCAGCAGCCGCCGGAGCGCGTCGCCGGCCGGGCACGCCCCGCCGTCGGCCCGCCACCCCGGCTCGACCACGACGTGCTCCCCCTCCCGGCGCAGCAGCCCGATCTCGGCCACCCGCCGGCCACCGGGCGTCCGGCGCAGGTGCACCACGACGTCGAGGGCCGCCGCGGTCTGGCTGTGCACCGCCGCGCGCCCCAGCCCGGCCGCCACCCCGAGGGCCTCCAGGCGCGCCGGCACCTCGGTGGCCCGGTTGGCGTGCAGGGTGCCGCAGCCGCCGTCGTGACCGGTGTTCAGCGCGGCCAGCAGGTCGACGACCTCGGGCCCGCGCACCTCCCCCACGACCAGCCGGTCCGGCCGCATCCGCAGCGCCTGCCGCACGAGGTCCCGGAGGCCGACCGCGCCCGCGCCCTCGACGTTCGGCGGCCGGGTGAGCAGCCGCACGACGTGCGGGTGCGGTGGGGTCAGCTCGGCGGCGTCCTCGCAGAGCACCAGCCGCTCAGCCGGGTCGACCTCGCCCAGCAGCGCCGAGAGCAGGGTGGTCTTGCCCGAGCCGGTCCCGCCGGTGACGAGGAACGCCGCCCGCCGCGCCACCACCGCGCGCACCAGCGCCGCGCTCTCGCCGGGCAGCGCTCCGCGCGCCTCCAGGTCGGCCAGCGCCTGCGCGCACCGGCGCAGGACCCGGAGGGACAGGCAGGTGCCGCCGGCGGACACCGGCGGGAGGACCGCGTGCAGCCGGGTGCCCCCGGGGAGGCCGACGTCGACCCACGGCGAGGCGTCGTCCAGTCGGCGGCCGGCCGACGCGGCCAGCCGCACCGCCAGGCGGCGCACCGCGTCGTCGTCGGCGAAGCGGACACCAGTGGCCCGTTCCAGGCCGGCCCCGCGGTCCAGCCACACCTCGCCGGGCCCGTTGACCAGGACGTCGGTGACCCCGGGCAGCCGCAGCAGCGGCTCCAGCGGCCCGGCCCCGGCCAGCTCGTCGACGGCGTCGCGCGCCGCCAGCAGGACGTCGCGGTCGCCCAGCAGGCCGCCGGACTCGGCGCGGACGAGCGCGGCGACCCCCGCCTGCGAGGGGACCTCCTCGGTGACGGCCAGCCGCGCCCGCACGCGGTCCAGCAGCGACGGCTCGCTCACCGGTCGTCCTCCCCGGACAGCGCCGCGAGCACCCGCCGGGCGACGGCGGCGACCGGCGACCGGGGCTGGGCGCCCGGCGGCTGGCCCCGTTCGGCCCGCGCGACCGCGCCCCGGTCGTGCGGCAGCTCGGCCACCACCGGCCGGCCCACCACCGCGGCGACGTCGCCGGGGGCCAGCCCGCCGGGCTGGGTGCGCACCACCAGGCGCGCCGCCGACCACGGCGAGCCGTCGGCACCGACCAGCTGCCGGGCGGCCGTGGCGGCGCGCAGCCGGGCCGGCACCACGAGCACGGCGAGGTCGGCGTCGGCCAGCACCTCCTGCACCCCGCGCCCCGGGCCGGCGCACCCGGGGCGGGGCAGGTCCACGACGACGGGGCGGCCGGTGGCGCGACCGGCGCCGACCACCGCGGTCAGCGCGGCGTCGGGGATCGGCGCCGCGCCCCGGCGGTCCACCGAGACGAGGTGGACGCCACCCAGACCGGGCAGCGCGGCCAGCAGCGCGTCCCCCGCCACCTCGCCGCGGAGGCCGGAGAGCTCGGGCCAGCGCAGCCCCTCGGCGAACTCCGCCCCCAGGAGCAGGTCGAGCCCGCCGCCCCAGGCGTCCGCGTCGACCAGCACCGCTCCCCCGGGGGCGGCGAGGGCGACCGCGGCGGCCACCGTGCTGGCGCCCGCGCCACCGCAGGCCCCGCCCACCGCGATCAGTCGCCCCCGCTCGGCCGGCGCCCGGACGGCGGCAGCGCAGCGGGAGAGCAGCCACCCCTCGTCGGCGGGGAGCACCGCGACCCGTTCCGCCCCGGCCTCGACGGCCGCCGCCCACCCGGCCGCGGGCAGCTCGGCGGTGGCGACGACGACCACGCCCGGCCTGCGGGGCAGCGCCCGCAGCGCCCCGGCGCCCAGCGCCTCGGCGCCGACGAGCACCAGCGGCGCCTCCCGGTGGGCGCGCCGCAGGGCGGGGCCACCGGTGGCGAGCTCGGCCTCGGCGCCGGCGGCCGCGACCAGCCGGAGCAGCTCGTCGAGCAGCTCCTCGTCGCTGCCGATCACGAGGGGACGGGGCGGCCGGGACGGCGTCGGGACGGGCACCGGGCGAGCCCATCGGACGGCCGGCGTACGGCACCAGAACGCGAGCGGAACTGTGGATGACCCCATCGGGTGTGGACACCGTCCACACCGGTGCGCTACCTGCCGATCCAGCTACCGTGACTGACGTGTCCCGCTCCGCGGCGTTCTTCGACCTCGACAAGACGGTCATCGCCAAGTCCAGCACGCTGGCCTTCGGCCGCCCATTCTTCCACGGCGGGCTGATCAACCGCCGCGCGGTGCTCAAGACGGCGTACGCGCAGTTGGTCTTCTCCCTCGCCGGCGCCGACGCCCAGCAGATGGAGCGGCTCCGCGCCCAGCTCACCGCGATGGTGACCGGCTGGGACGCCGGCACGGTGCACGAGATCGTCCGCGAGACGCTCCACGAGATCGTCGACCCGCTGGTCTACGCCGAGGCCGCCGACCTGATCGAGGAGCACCGCGCCGCCGGCCGGGAGATCGTCATCGTCTCCAGCAGCGGGGCGGAGATGGTCGAGCCGATCGGCGAGATGCTCGGCGTCGACCGCGTCGTCGCCACCCGGATGGTCACCGAGGAGGGGCGCTACACCGGCGAGATCGAGTTCTACGCCTACGGCGAGAACAAGGCCGAGGCGATCCGCCGGCTGGCCGCCGAGGGCGGCTACGACCTGGCCGACTGCTACGCCTACAGCGACTCGATCACCGACCTCCCGATGCTCTCCGTGGTCGGCCACCCCACGGCGGTCAACCCCGACCGCGGGCTGCGCAAGGCAGCGCTCCAGCACGGCTGGCCGGTGCTGCGCTTCGAGCGGCCGGTGAGCATGCGCGCCCGGTTCTCCGTGCCGCCCGCGCCGGTGGTCACCGGTGCCGCCATGGGCGTCGGCGCCGCCGTCGTCGGGCTGGCCTGGTACGCCCGGCACCGCGCCGTGCGCGCCGGCCTGCTGCCCGCCGACGGCCCCGCCCCGGTGCCCGGCCGGCGGCGCCGCCGCGGCGCCTGACGCTCAGCGCCCGAACCGCTCCCGGAGCCCGTCCACGAGGGTCCGCACCCCCGGCACCGGCGTGAACGCGCGCGCGGCCGCGGTCAGCGCCGCCACCTCGTCGCCGGCCAGCTCCAGCTCGTCGGCCGCCGCGTTGGACTCCAGCTGCTCGACGCTGGAGGCACCGGGGATCACCACGACCCGGGGCTGTGCGACCAGCCACGCCAGCGCCACCTGCGCCGGCGTCGCGCCGTGGGCGTCGGACACCTGGCGGAGGACGTCGAGCAGCGGCGCGACCCGGCGCAGGTTCTCCGTGCCGAACAGGGGGTTGACCGCGCGCACGCCCCCGGGCCGGTGGTCGGCCGAGTACTTCCCGCCGAGCAGCCCCTGCGCGAGCGGGCTGTAGGCGATGACCAGCCGGCCCTCGCGCTCGGCGAAGGGCACCAGGTCCTCCAGCGGGCCGGCGTGCGCCAGGGAGAACTGCACCTGGTTCGCGACCACCGGGGCGCCGAGCGCGGCGTCCGCCGCCCCCCAGCGGTCCAGCGAGTAGTTCGAGACGCCGACCGCGCCGATCCGCTCCTCGTCCAGCAGCTCGCGCAGGCCCGGCATCGTCACCGTGTCGGGGACCACCGGGTTGGGCTGGTGCACCTGGTAGAGCGGGATGCGCTCCACGCCCAGGCGGCGGGCACTGCCGGCCCAGCGCTGCCGGACGACGCGGGGGAACGGCGCGACCGGGAAGATCTTGCTGGCGACGACGACGCGGTCGCGCTCCTCCCCCAGCGCCTCGCCGAGGATCCGCTCGCTGCGCCCGAAGCCGTAGATCTCGGCGGTGTCGAACAGGGTGATACCGAGCTCACGGGCCCGGCGCACGATGTCGCGGGCAGCGCCGTCGGCGTAGCTGTCGCCGTACCCCCACTCGCGGGAGCCGAACTGCCAGGTGCCCAGGCCGATGCGGCTGACGGGGCCGAGCCCCGGGACGTCGAGGGTGCGCATGCCCCCAGCCTCAGCCGCGGAGCAGGCTCTCGCAGATGGCCAGGCCCTCCAGCGCCCCGTGCTCGGTGGCGCGGCAGCAGTGCACCAGCCACGCGGCCACGCCCTCGGGGGTGCCGGTCCCGTAGCCGGCGAGCGCCTCGCCGTAGGCGTCGCTGCCGAGCTCGGCGAAGCCCACCTCGGGCACCGACACGGCCTTGGGGTCCAGCCCGCGGGCGATGCCGGTCAGCCGGGCCGCACCCCGGGCGACGACGCCGTCGGCCACGCCGAACGGGGCCAGCGCCGCCAGCTCGCCGTGCACGAGCGCGGCCACCAGGACGGCGGGCACGGTGGTGGTCCCGGTGGCGAGGGTGAACAGGCCGGACAGCCGGGGGCCGGCGTGCGCGGCCGGCCGGCCGAGGTCGGCCCGGTCGGCGAGGTCGGCGGCGGCCAGCACGTGCAGGCGGGCGATCACCTGCCCGGGGGCCCGCGGCCAGGTCTCGACCATCGAGCCCAGCGCCGCGGAGACGCGGAGCGCACCCTGCACCACCGGGTCGTCGACGCCACCGGCCCGCAGCTCCGCGAGCGGGACGTCGACACCGGCCAGGGCGGCGGAGGCCCGCGCCCCGCGCAGCGCCGACTCGGTGCTCACGCCCGCGGACTCCCGGCGCAGCACCCGGTGGCCCAGCAGCCGGTCGACGCCCGCGCGCGCCGCGTCGGCGGCGTCCCGGACGCCCGGCAGCTCGAGCAGCGGGGCGAGGGGGTCGGGGGCACCGGCCCCGGTCGCGGGACGGGCCGCGCCGGGACGCAGGGGGATGCTCACGACCACGACGGTACGAGGCGGGCCGCGCGGGTCCGCGGGCCCCTGCCCTACGCTGCCTCCTTGCCATGGCCCGACCGCTGACCCTCCTGCTCGTGCGCCACGGGCAGAGCGAGTGGAACGCGGCCGGGCGCATGCAGGGCCAGGTGGCCCACGTGCCGCTGACCCCCTTGGGTCACACGCAGGCCGAGGCGGCCGCCGCGGAGCTGGCCCGGCTGCGGCCGGGCGTGCTGCTCTCCAGCGACCTGCTGCGCGCGGTGCAGACCGCCGAGCACTGCGCCCGCGCCACGGGCCTGCCCTTCACCACGACGCCGGCGCTGCGCGAGCAGGGCTACGGGGTGCTGGAGGGCCGGCCGTCGCGGGAGCTGTGGGACGTCGTCGACTGGTCCGACGCCCACTGGTC
This sequence comes from Blastococcus sp. SYSU DS0669, assembly GCF_054050895.1. Taxonomy (NCBI): domain Bacteria; kingdom Bacillati; phylum Actinomycetota; class Actinomycetes; order Geodermatophilales; family Geodermatophilaceae; genus Blastococcus; species Blastococcus sp. SYSU DS0669. The sequence continues at coordinate 518,708 of NZ_JBJHAE010000001.1, forward strand.
CGCCGAGGGCGGCGAGAGCCTCGCCGAGTTGCACGCGCGCGTGGCCGCCTACCTGACCCAGCTCTGCGCCGAGCCCCCGGCCGACGTGGTGGCGCTGGTGACCCACGGCGACACCATCCGCGCCGCGCAGGCGGTGGCGGCCGGGCTCGGCCCCGACGCGATGCCGGCGGTCACCCCGCACAACGGCACGGTGACCCGCCTGGAGATCTGCGAGTGAGCAGGGGGCCCGGCCGTGCGGCCGGGCCCCCTCGCCCCGCTCAGCGGCGGCGCAGGAAACCCTGCACCAGGCGGCCGATGCCCCCGCCGGAGGTGGGGGCCGTGCGGCCGCGTCCGGTGCCCCTGCGCGCGGTCGTGGGGGGGGGGGGGGGGGGCGGGGGGCCCCCCCCCCCCCCCCACCCCGCCCCCCCCCCCCCCCCCCAGCGGCGCGGCCGCCCCTAGAGCTC